>CBESOB010000020.1:0-22006 GCA_965530995.1 uncultured Flavobacteriaceae bacterium | reverse complement strand
CAGAATCGTCAACGAAATGATAATCAACGTAAGGACAATCCACGTAATGATAATCAGCGAAGGGATAACAGAAACCAAAAACAAGGTCCTAACGGCAATAAAGATATACGTAATAGATATAAAGAACCGGATTTTGAATTCGATGCAATCATTGAAAGTGAAGGGGTTCTTGACATTATGCAGGATGGTTATGGTTTCTTAAGGTCATCAGATTACAATTATCTATCATCTCCAGATGATATTTATGTATCACAATCTCAAATACGCCTATTTGGTTTAAAGAAAGGTGATACCGTTTTAGGCCATGTAAGACCGCCTAAAGAAGGAGAAAAATATTTCCCATTGATCAAAGTAAGTAGGATCAATGGCCAAAAGCCTGAGGTAGTTAGGGATAGAGTGGCCTTTGAGCATTTAACACCGTTATTTCCTGAGGAAAAATTCAATCTAGCTGAAAAACAAGCAACCATTTCTTCTCGAATCATCGATTTGTTCTCGCCTATTGGCAAAGGGCAACGCGGTATGATCGTATCCCAACCAAAAACAGGTAAAACGATGTTACTAAAGGCTGTTGCCAATGCAATAGCGGCGAATCATCCTGAAGTCTATCAAATGATTCTTTTGATTGATGAACGTCCAGAAGAGGTTACCGATATGCAACGAAATGTTAGAGGTGAAGTCATTGCTTCTACGTTCGACAAAGAAGCGCATGAGCATGTAAAGATTGCAGATATTGTCTTGGAAAAAGCGAAACGTTTAGTAGAATGCGGTCATGATGTTGTCATCTTATTAGATTCCATTACCCGTCTGGCAAGAGCCTATAATACAGTACAACCTGCATCAGGAAAGATATTAAGTGGTGGTGTTGATGCCAATGCATTACACAAACCAAAGCGTTTCTTTGGTGCCGCAAGAAATATTGAAAATGGTGGTTCATTGACTATCATCGCAACAGCATTGACAGAAACTGGTTCTAAAATGGATGAAGTGATCTTTGAAGAATTCAAGGGAACAGGAAATATGGAGTTACAATTGGATAGGAAAATATCCAACCGTAGAATCTTCCCTGCTATTGACCTTACATCTTCCAGTACACGAAGAGATGATCTGTTATTGGATGCAAATACTATTCAGAGAATGTGGGTAATGCGTAAGTATTTGGCGGACATGAATCCGGTAGAAGCTATGGAATTCATTAATGATCGTTTCAAGCAAACTCGTAATAATGAAGAGTTCTTGATTTCGATGAATACTTAATGAAATTATAATCAATACAAATAAAAAAGCCCAGACGTTTATCGTCTGGGCTTTTTTGTAGCATTGATTTACTAGCTTTTCTTTTAAAGTGCAGCAACATATTTAGCCAAACTTGACTTTAAGTTTGCCGCCTTGTTATCATGAATGATATTGTTCTTTGACAATCTATCAATCATAGACACCACTTCTGGGAACATTTTTTCAGCATCTTTTTTCTTCTCCAACTCGCGCAACTTCTTAATCGCATTTCGAGTTGTTTTATGCTGATACTTGTTTCTAAGACGTTTTGTCTCGTTGCTTCTAATTCTTTTTAATGATGACTTATGGTTTGCCATTTTGTTTGTTTTTTAACTTGTAGCCCGTAGGGGAGTCGAACCCCTCTTACCAGGATGAAAACCTGGCGTCCTAGCCGATAGACGAACGGGCCATTATTTCAAAAAAAAACCCATTATGAGTCTTTAGCGGATGCAAAAATACAACTATTTTCAACTATTGCAACTCCTTATTAAATTATTTTAATATGCTTTTGCAAATAAGACCCTTTTGTTGGATGGTTTACCTGTATAAACGCATTTTCCTAGCGCCTCTTTTGCATACATAGGTATACACCTGATGGTCGCTTTGGTAATTTCCTTGATCTTATCTTCTGTTTCCGGAGTTCCATCCCAATGTGCAGAAATGAAACCGGTCTTAGATTCGAGTACATTCTTGAACTCTTCAAAATTTTCCACTTCGGTTATATGAGAATTCCTGAAACTCAAAGCCTTATTATATAATGTAGATTGAATTTCTTCAAGAAGCCCATGAACCGTTTCAACAATACTGTCAATTGAAACAGATTGTTTCTCAAAAGTATCTCGTCGTGCTAACTCTACAGTTTTATTCTCTAGATCCCTTGGACCGATGGCAATTCTTAGAGGTACTCCTTTTAATTCATGCTCAGCGAATTTAGCACCAGGTCTATGTGTTGTTCGGTCATCCAGTTTCACCGACACACCTTTCTTCTTGAAATCAACCATCAAGTCTTTAGATAGACCCCTAATGCTCTCAAGTTGTTCATCCGTCTTATATATGGGTACGATAACAACCTGAAATGGTGCTAAGTTTGGAGGTAATACTAATCCACTATCATCACTATGTGTCATGATCAAAGCCCCCACAAGTCGTGTAGAGACACCCCAAGAAGTAGCCCAAACATAATCTTGTTTTCCCTCCTTAGAGGTGAATTTGACATCAAAAGCCTTGGCAAAATTCTGTCCCAAGAAATGAGAAGTACCTGCTTGTAGAGCTTTTCCATCTTGCATCAATGCCTCAATACAAAATGTTTCTTCCGCTCCTGCGAAGCGCTCACTTTCAGTTTTCACGCCTTTAATTACTGGAATTGCCATAAAATTCTCGGCGAATTCCGCATACACGTTATTCATCAATTCCGCTTCGTCAAGGGCTTCCTGTCTTGTTGCATGAGCCGTATGCCCTTCCTGCCATAAAAATTCTGAAGTTCGAAGGAATAATCGTGTACGCATTTCCCAGCGGACAACATTAGCCCACTGATTAATAAGTAGTGGTAAATCCCTATAAGATTGTATCCAACCTTTAAATGTATTCCAAATAATGGCTTCACTTGTAGGTCGAACTATGAGCTCCTCCTCTAATTTGGCTTCTGGGTCGACTCTTAATTTTCCTTCATTATCAGGATCGTTTTGTAGTCGGTAATGTGTGACAATGGCACATTCTTTAGCAAAGCCTTCAGCATTCTTTTCTTCAGCTTCAAACAAACTTTTAGGTACAAATAGAGGGAAATAAGCATTTTGATGACCTGTTTCCTTAAACATCCTGTCTAATTCTGCTTGCATTTTCTCCCAAATTGCATAGCCATAGGGTTTAATGACCATACAACCACGAACCGCAGAATTCTCAGCTAAGTCTGCTTTGACAACCAGTTCGTTGTACCATTTTGAATAATCTTCTGCCCTACTGGTGAGATTTTTGCCCATATAACTTGTTTTGGCACAAATATTGTGTCTATGTTAAATAAATAAATAGTTCAGCAAAACTAACTATTTTTGTTATGTTCAACAATTAAATTCAAGAGATATGCAACTTTACAACTACTTACAAGATAAAATGCCATTAGTTGCGGCTTTGGGCGTTTTACTCGGACTTTCATCATGTGGGTCCTACCAATATGCAGGATATGAAGATGACATCTATGGTTCATCAGAACGTCCTATTATTTACCAGGAACAGCCTGTAGTCTCGGACAAAGACGTACAATCCAATAATACTACTTATTACAAGAATTATTTCGCTGAAAAATCTCAAGAACTTGATGCTGATGCTCAAGAAAGTGAGATTTTCACGGATATAGACAATTATGAAGGCAACTATGCCGAAAACGACTCTCTTCAATTCGATCCTAATGGTTATGCTGGTTATGCTGGTTGGGGTCAAGATAATAACCAAGTGGTCATCAATATCAATTCTGGTTTCGGCTATAACAATTTCGGATGGGGATATCCATATTATGGATATGGTTATAATAACTGGGGATATGGCTGGGGCTACAACGCATTTTGGTGCCCTCCTTATTATGGCGGTTTCTATGGCGGTTTCTATGGTGGATACGGCTATTATAATCCTTATTATGGGAATTATGGATATGGGTATGGCGGTTATTATGGCGGTTATTATGGTAATAGAAGCCTATCCTATAATGCAGGTCGCAGGGGTAGTGTAGCCAATAGAGGTCTATCCTCTAACAATAGAAATGGTTACTCACTATCGAGAAGAAGTTCAACTACTTCTAACTCTAATTACAATTTGAATGGTAGAAGATCGAGTAGTAATTCTAATGGAGTAAGTACCCCAAGACGAAGAAGTTATTCTGGCAATGTTGGAACACGAGTTAATACTTCTACTCGTGGTAATACTGTTCGACGTTCTAATAGTAACACTGTTAGAAGATCAAATGGCAACACAACTAGAAGATCCAAAACAACAACTAGAAGACCTTCAAGTAACAATAGGTCGTATAACAGATCATCTTCACCGTCAAGGAGCTCCGGTGCTTCTAGATCATCTGGGTCTAGGTCAAGTTCAGGTGCATCAAGAAGTGGTGGTGGAAGACGTAATAATTAATAATTAAGTTTCTAGCCTTATTTTTTAAAAGTTTATATATGAAAAAGTCAATCTTACTATTCATAGGTATACTATCTATGACCAATATTTTCGCACAGGACATTCAAGATGCTTTGCTCTATTCACAGGATGAAATAAAAGGAACTGCGAGATTCAGGGCCATGAGTGGTGCCTTTGGTGCACTTGGAGGTGATTTGTCCGCTTTAAGTATCAATCCTGCTGGTTCAGCAATTTTCAATAGGAGTTATTCGTCCATCACACTATCAAATAATTGGGCTAATAATGATACTTCCTATTTTGGTGATTTAAATCAATCATCGAATACTGAGTTCGACTTAAACCAAACTGGTGTTGCTTTTGTCTTCAACAATACAAACAGTAATTCAAAATGGAGAAAATTTGTATTGGGATTCGCTTATGATCAGGTACAAAATTATGATAATAATTGGTTCGCATCAGGGAATAATACTCGTTCTATCGATGCCTATTTCTTGGAAAATGCACAAGGATTGCGATTAGACGAAATCTCTACTTTACCCGGTGAAACAATATCTGAAGCTTATCGAGATATTGGTGCTATATATGGATTTGCTCACCAACAAGCATTTTTGGGTTACGAATCCTATATCCTAGAACCACAAAGCAATACAGATGCCAATACAGTATACACATCAAATGTCGGTGCTGGAAATTTTGACCAAGAGTATAGTTACAATGCATTAGGTTATAATGGCAAATT
The DNA here is from genome assembly GCA_965530995.1 of uncultured Flavobacteriaceae bacterium. Lineage (GTDB taxonomy): Bacteria > Bacteroidota > Bacteroidia > Flavobacteriales > Flavobacteriaceae > JABABD01. The sequence continues at coordinate 16,875 of CBESOB010000020.1, read as the reverse complement.
CAGTTTCAACTTTGCCACGCAGTATAAAGACAATATTTATCTAGGATTGAATCTCAATTCACATATCATCAATTATGATAGGATCACTTACTTTTTCGAAGGCAATTCTAATTTAGGATCTATCGTAAATGAAATTGGTTTTGAGAATACTCTAAGGACTCTTGGTAGTGGTTTCTCTTTTCAACTTGGAGGAATTGCTAAAGTTAATGAACTATTAAGAGTAGGATTAGCATATAATTCTCCTACCTGGTTGAACATATCTGAAGATACTACCCAATATATTTCTACAATTAGGGATGACAATGGGACGACCACGAGAACAACTATCAATCCGCAAGTCGTGAATATATTTCCAACATACAGATTACAAACACCCGCTAAAGTAACTGGTAGTGCAGCATTAGTATTCAATAAAAAAGGACTTTTGAGTTTTGACTATTCTTGGAAAGACAATCGCAATATGACATTCAAACCAGAAACTGATTCTTATTTTGCTGCTCAAAATAGTTTAATAAGCAACAGCTTAAAGGCATCCTCAACTTATAAAGTTGGTGGAGAATACAGACATAAACAATTAAGTTTTAGAGGTGGTTATCGTTTTGAAGAAAGCCCTTATAAAGACACTAATGTTGTTGGCAACCTAACAGGATATTCCATGGGCTTAGGTATAAATTTTGGTTCTACTAAGTTGGACCTTTCTTATGATCACAGCAAGCGAAAGGCAGATTATCAATTCTATAATGTTGGTTTCACTGACGCCGCTACTATTGATAATAAGAATGACAATCTTACTTTAACACTAGGGTTTAGTTTATAGAAATCCGTAAAAAACAAAAAAAGCCAGAACAATTGTTCTGGCTTTTTTTTTATAATTTAATGACAGCTTATCGCTTCAAGGTGAAATGAGACTTGAATTGCCTTGATAGTCCATTACGAGGTTCCACATAAGTAACCGTGAACCAATAGTCGCTCGTTGGTAATGGTTTCCCATTAAAAACACCATTCCAACCAATACCGGTAGGGCTTAATTGTTTAAGAAGCTTACCATACCTGTCATAGATGAATATCTTCGCCGAAGGCTGTGTAGAGAAATCAATGATATTCCACGTATCATTATAACCATCTCCATTAGGTGTGAAATATTGTGGGTAATCAAACACAAACACCGTGTCTTGATCAGTACCACATCCATTCACATCACGCGCTATAACGGTATGTTCACCAGGTGGATTGACATCGTTGAATAAGTATGTATATGAGCCATTTCCATTATCGGTACCCAATTCCCACGGACCACCATCTAAACTAAATTCATATACTCCGGTTCCGGTTGCAATTGCCTCTATCATATGATTATCTGCAAACGCATCAGAGATTACGATTGCATCAATTATTGGCGTCGAACTAGGAATTACAGTTGTTGAAGCTGTGCCCATACAGCCAAGACCAGATATGGTTTCTGTAACGATCACACTATAATTACCGGGTTGATTTGCTATTAAATTTGAGGCTGTTTCATTTGGTAATATCACGCCTTCAAAACTCCATTCAAAATCAAAATCTGCATCAGATAATCCTGTTTCAATTACAGGCGGAGAATCTGCGGTATTAATAACATTACCACTAGTATCAACACAAATCGTATAACTTTCTTCTAGCGTTACTTCAGGAATTGGTTGCACTCTTAAGGTAACCTGGGTCAATTCGTAACAGACACCGAGGTTATTAGTTACCCTGGTATAGATCACTTGAGGATTACCCGTGTTTTCATATATATTTGATAATGCATTGACATTATCAATGGCATCCATTTGATTTGAATAGTATGTCACCGTATAATCCGCAGGTAATTGTCCGTTCAAGATCTCAGCATCCTGTGTGGAAAGGTCGAATTCGGCAAACCCATCGTTAGCTCCAAAATCATCACATAGCACAAATTCTGCCGCTGGCGGAGTCGCTGTTGGTTGATTCCTCACTTCGATATCAAATACAATAGTACTAATTGAACAACCAGTTATCGTGTTGGTAATACTTACATAAATTGGTTGTGGGTTGCCAAGCACATTAGTATAAGGGCTGATAAGTGCGCCAATATTATTGTCTGCATCCGCTTGACTCTCATAATAGGTAACAGTGAATATGGCTGGAGATTGACCATCAAGTATTTCATTGGTCTTACTTTCGAGGTCAAAATCAAAAAGTCCATCGGTATTCAACTCACACGCTATTAAATTGGTAGCTCCTATAGTTTCTGGTAACGGGTTTACTATTAAATCAAAATTTACGACTGTATAGCAGCCATTCGTGCCTTCCACCCTAACAAAAATCGTTTCAGGACTCATTGTATTGGCATATGCTGCTGGTGTAGTAATGGCACTCATATTTTGCTCAGCATCGGTTTGACTTGTGTGATAACTAGCTGTATACCCCACTTGTCCGTTGAAAATCTGTACTTCATTCAAGGTCAGGTCAAATAATTCCTGCATATCTCCTGTATTAACGTCATCGCAGAGTACCATGTCATCCGGGTCTGGTTCGGGAATAGGATTCATTAATACCTCAATCACTAAAGTCGTGGTAATGAAACAATTTGTGGCTGTATCTGTTACTCGCACATATAAGGTTTGTGGATTCGCAGGAAGCCCACCTACCGATGTATTTGTATACATAGTTGGATCTGGAATCGCCGCCGTATTGTTTTGAGCATCAACTAATGTTTCGAAGTAAGTGACCAATAATGACGCATTTCCTCCATTGATCGCAGCATCTTTGACCGTTAGATCAAACTCTGTGATGCCATCAGCTATGCTATCATCACATGTTTGTAATGGCGTTGGAACTATAACTGGAGGTACTGGATTAACGACCAAGTCAAAAGTCGTCGTAGTATAACAGGACACATTTATATTGTCTTCCACCCTCACATAAATAGTCTGCGGATTTCCTACATTGGTATGTGTGTTTGGCGTTAAAATAGGCAATACGTTATTATCTGCATCTGCTTGTGTTTCATGATAACTAACGGTTACATCAGTGAGAGTTTGTGTTCCAAGAATCGTAGCTGTTTGGGTTGTAAGGTCGAAAACTTCCAAACTATCACCGTTAAGATCACATAATTCCATCTTTCCAACCGTATTGGCAACACCTATACTGTCTACAACAAGATTAAATAATGGCACCGCGGAAACATTAAAGCAATTTGAATCTGACACACTTTCTAACCGAATATAAATGGGCTCTGGATTATTCACATTGGTATATGGACTTGCCAACGCTCCTGTACTTGTGTCGGCATCTAAAAAAGACAAATGATAGGTCACTACAAAATCTGAAGCAGGTTGGGCTCCTAGAATACCTAGTGTTTGGCTTTCTAGATCGAACATGGCAACACCATCGTTTGACACATCATCACAAACAATAAGATCAGGAACTGGATTAATAGTAGCTTGTCCTTGTACATTCAAGGTAAATGACTCAAATTCATAACATCCCGATGTTAAATATTCTATCCTCACATATATTAATTGACCATCGGTTCCAATATAATTAGTAAGGGCGCCAATAGGTGCTGTATCACCCATAGCATCTCCGAGCGTCTCATGATAGGTCACAACCAAATCTGCAGCATTAGTTGCGCTTGCAAGTACAATCGGTGTATTGGTGGACAGATCAAATATATAGGGTGGAGCCCCATTATCACATACAAAAAGATTGTTTGGTAACTCAGTAATTATTTCAGGATTAACATCAATACAAACTTGTTCGGTATATTCACATCCGAAATTATCAACCATTCTATAGGTAAAACAATGTTGCCCTTCGGTGGCAGGCTGTACAGTAATTGTATTACCCACCGTATTGGTAATCGAGGGATCCGCATCCCAAGTTTCCGTAACGATCGTTGGTGTAAAAGAAAGGTCGGGAGGCAGTAAACTCGGATCAAATGTAATACTCCAATCAAATACATATCCATTGTCCTGATTAAGATTATCTACTATTCTTAAAGTCCATGTACCATTTAGATCAGACCCTAATAAACCAGTGAATGGAACAACTGGACTATAATTACCCGCTGGAACATACGTATCAGTATACGTACCCGGTCCATCACCATTAACAAACACACCACCAGTTTGCACGCCTCCAACCAAGGTCGGTAAGGTATTATCAGGTACAAAGCAATATTGATACCCAACGCCTGGAGTTAAGTTTGCACTATTACCATCTACCACTCCTGTTGCCCATGGCTCCCCTAAATTTGCTGATCCTCCGCCTTGATCGTGCATCCTTACCACTTGCCCAGTTGGTGAAATGATTTCGATATCCAAATCTCCCATATACGAATGTTCCATAGTGACACAAATACTGACCAATTGATTAATTGCTGTCAAGGTCAATGACGAGTCGTAACAATCTACTTCAATAGGAGTTTCGTATGTAGCACCTGCTTGGTCCTCCAAAAAACTAACTCCAGAAGGTGGCGGAGCACAATTATTGATTACTTGTAGAGGTGTTACGAGGCCATCAATTGTGGTTGAATCCCCAAAACAAATGGTGTCCAATACCGCTTGAGTACCTGCGAAATCAGGCGTCGATGACACTTGGATGACTTGGTTAATTAAATTGTTATTCGTACAACCTTCGGGATTTGTATCTGTAATAGTCAAATTCACAACATATACGCCCTCATTCGGGTACGAAAATGTTGCAGTCTGGCCGGCAATTGTAGTTGCGTCATCTCCAAGATCCCATTCGTAAATAGCACCTGTACCATCATTAGAAAATATGCCACTTCCGTTTAACACGATCTGATCATTTTGACATACCTTGATGATACCATCGGAAGGATCAGCCGCCGGCATCGCGGAATCTAATTGTGCATTTATGACTTGGCAAGGCATAAAACAACTTATATCAGCTTGCCATCCAGCACCAACTGTCGCTCCATCAGACACCCATTCAAAAGTGAGACATCCTGTAGCATTGCCTACAGTAGCATTAACTGTAAATGCTCCTAGAGGTCCAGAATAACTTCCAAATAAGGGAGCTGCGTTGGTGTCTCCATCATAGATCATCATAAAATCCAGATTCATTTGTGTACTGAACGCTGTGAAATCTACTTGCACCAAATTTCCAGCAGTATCTGGACAAATAGTGAGGGAAAATGTTTCATTGGACCCGTAGACACCAGTGGCATCTCCAGAATCATAAAAATTGCCAGCGCACTGATTAAACGTCCCATTTTGCATCACGATATCTTGTGCAAAAGACACCGATGAAATTAGTATGAATAGTATTAATATCTTATTTTTCATTAGAAACGTAATAATGAGGCTCTTAACGTTGTTGTGGTTTAATGATCACCACATAATTTGTATTATCAATTCGGTACATCGCCGTGCCAAAACCGTGAAAATGGAATTGGTATTTCAATGGGTTGAAATCATTCTTGTCAAAATACACATCTCTTTCTAGTTTACTATTATAGTTCGTAAAAAGAGGTACCGCGGATAGCAATGGCATGTAGGGACTTTTTTCGTTACTTGACGCCAGTTCTATTTTTACCCTATTCCTAAGAATATCTTTAACATCCTTGAGTCTTTGAGGTCTACTTAGAATATATTCCTCAAGTTTATCGTCGTAGGCCTCCACAAGAAAATCCATCTCTTGCGTTGTCAATGATTGCTTAACATTATCGTTATAGGCAACTACTTTAACAACTCTTGGTTTTACCTTGTATTGAGCAAAACCACTAAAAGTTAGAGTTGTTAAAAATATCGTAAGAACACCCCTTACTAAGTACTTCATAGCTTTGTTTTTATCATCTTAAAATCACAATAGCGCCACAAGCCATCTTAATGCTAGAAATTTAAGAAAATAAAAAGTAATTAACTGTTAATTCCCGACGAATTAATTATTTGTTAAGATGTACGGCTAACTTCCTAAATTCTTATCTTTGTAACCATAACTCACTTAACGCTGAGTTTAAAGTAAAATTGTTATGAAGTTAGATGGTAATATGGAAGATTTTGAAGCCTTGGGTGACAATCACTTTAGTGCCTCCGCCGAAACGCCTTTAAGGAAAGACGCGTTTAAATTGACCAAAGAAGAAAAAATCGATATCATTAAGGATGATGTTCGTCATATCCTAGAAACTCTTGGACTTGACCTTACAGACGACAGTCTTAAAGGAACACCCAATCGTGTTGCTAAAATGTTCGTAAAAGAAATATTTGGTGGCCTGAATCCTGACAATAAACCTAAAGCATCCACTTTCGATAATAAATATAAGTACGGCGAAATGCTTGTTGAAAAGAACATTACATTGTATTCTACATGCGAGCACCATTTGCTTCCAATAGTTGGGAGGGCTCATGTTGGTTATATATCTAACGGAACTGTAGTAGGCTTATCCAAAATCAATCGAATTGTCGATTATTTTGCAAAGCGACCACAAGTTCAAGAACGATTGACCATCCAGATCGTTGAAGAATTGCAAAATGTGTTGGATACAAAAGATGTTGCTTGTGTTATTGATGCCAAGCATTTATGTGTGAATTCACGTGGTATACGAGATATTGAAAGTAGTACGGTTACTTCCGAATTCGGAGGGAAATTCAAAGACAAGCAAACGCGTCAAGAATTCTTGGAATACATTAAGTTAGACACGTCGTTTTAATATGCAACTCTACAAGGAACAAGAAATAAAAATATACAATTCTCTTACAGGAAAAAAAGAACCCTTTCATCCTATAAATGATGGTTATATTGGAATGTACGTCTGTGGACCTACGGTTTATAGCAATGTGCATTTAGGAAACGTCCGCACTTTCATGTCTTTTGATATGATCTTTAGGTATTTCAAGCATTTGGGATATAAAGTCCGCTATGTTCGAAATATTACGGATGCAGGGCATTTAGAAAATGATGCAGATGAAGGGGAAGATCGAATTGCCAAAAAAGCACGGTTAGAAGAAATAGAACCAATGGAAGTGGTACAAAGGTATACCGTCGATTTCCACAACACCCTGAATGCGTTCAATTTTCTGCCACCTAGTATCGAACCTACAGCAACTGGTCATATCATTGAGCAGATCGAGATCATAAAATCGATCATTGACAAAGGATTGGCTTATGAAGTGAATGGCTCCGTTTATTTTGATGTTCTTAAATACAATAAGACCAATAACTATGGCAAGTTAAGTGGGCGGAATATAGAGGACTTAATTCATAATACACGCGCTCTAGATGGTCAAAGTGACAAGAAGAACCCTCAGGATTTCGCTCTTTGGAAAAAAGCAGAACCACAACATATCATGCGATGGCCTTCACCTTGGAGTGATGGTTTCCCAGGATGGCACTTAGAATGTACTGCTATGAGCACCAAATATCTAGGGGAACATTTTGATATTCATGGTGGCGGAATGGACTTAAAATTTCCTCACCACGAATGTGAGATCGCCCAAGCGGAAGCCTGGAATGGACAAACTCCAGTGAACACTTGGATGCACGCCAATATGCTGATCATGAACGGTAAGAAAATGGCAAAATCCACTGGTAATTATATATTACCAAATGAGATTTTTAGCGGAGACAATCCCAATATTACCAAATCATATTTGCCAAGTGTCGCTAGATTTTTCATGCTTCAAGCAAATTATAGGAGTGTTCTAGATTTTACCAATGATGGACTTCTCGCTAGTGAAAAAGGGTTCTATAGATTGATGGGGGCCATTGATCTGTTAACGAATCTTAAAACCGATAGCAGTTCTACCTTCGACATCAATACATGGAAACAATCTTGTTACGATGCGATGAATGATGATTTTAATACGCCCATGGTCATTGCCAATCTCTTTGAAGCTGTTAAGTTCATCAATCAAATAAAAGAGGGTAAAGCCAGTATCACTGACAAGGATCTAGCTTTACTTTTGACAACAATGAATGCATTTGCTTTTGATATATTAGGATTGGTCAATCCTTCAAAATCAAAAGACAATTCTGACCAATTGGAAGGTGCTGTGGAATTATTGATCCAAATGCGTGAGGAAGCTCGGGCAAACAAGGATTTTGCACTCTCCGATAAAATCAGGGATCAATTGCTAGATGCTGGAATTCAGCTTAAAGATGGTAAAGAAGGCACTACTTTTACGACGAATTGAACATGAAGAAGATTCTCATTGCGCCTTTTCTTTTTTTGATCAAGGTGTATCAATATCTTATATCACCATTGACTCCTGCCACATGCAGGTTTCAACCAACGTGTTCTCACTATACTAAAGAAGCATTACAGAAGCATGGCCTATTCTATGGTGGCAAGCTAGCCATTAAAAGAATTTTTAGTTGTCATCCATGGGGAAGATCTGGATACGACCCTGTCCCTGAAAAGGATGACAACTAAGCCAACGCACCAGCTCGCATGTCACTAAAAATGTACACTGTACCTTTTTTTAACGTTCCATCGCCTTGGGGTCGAAGCGGTTACGACCCTGTCCCTGAAGAGCTTCCTGAAAAATAGGTTACTCGCGTTACTGTTTTTATTATCCATCGGCAATTCGTTATATTTACTGTCGAAATTCTACAATGTATGCATACCCTTAAATTCGATTGGAATCCACTTACCGGAATAGACATTTTCGGCAACTTCAAACTACATTTTTACAGTCTAATGTGGGTAGTTGCCTTTGTTTTGGGTTGGTATATAATGAAACGCATTTTCACTCGTGAGAAGGTAAATATTGAATTCTTGGATCCTTTATTCATCTATACGGTTTTGGCAACCATGTTAGGGGCACGATTGGGTCATGTGCTTTTCTATCAAGCCGAATTGATAAAAGAGGATTTTTTCAGTATTTTTCTTCCATTTAGGTTCAATCCAGAGTTTCAATTTACAGGGTTCCAAGGGCTGGCAAGCCACGGAGCTGCCATCGGGATTATTATAGGCATGTATTTATATCGTAAAAAATATAAGTACAAATCCCTGATGTGGATATTGGACCGAATTGTTATCCCAGTTGCTTCGGGAGCGATTTTTATTAGGATTGGAAATTTCATTAATTCTGAGATCATAGGGAAAATTACGGATTCTGCATTTGGTGTTCGATTCATTCAAGATCATTATGGACAGCGAGAAATCGTTCAAAAAACTGGAATCAAGAACGTAAAGGAAGCTTATGCGTCGGTTAGTAATAATCCAGAACTATTAGAGGCCATTCCGTTTAGACATCCGACACAATTATATGAAGCATTTTGTTACTTCATCATGTTTTGGATCTTATGGTACTTTTATGCCAAAACTGATAAAGGCAATAAACCTGGATTCTTATTTGGATTGTTTTTGGTGCTGTTATGGACCATCCGGTTTTTCATTGAATTCTTAAAAGAACCACAAGTGTCAGATCGTGAAGATTATGTATCTTTTATGAATACTGGTCAACTGTTGAGTGTTCCATTTATATTAATAGGTTTCTATTTTATATTCAAGAAATCGTCATCAGCAGCAAAATAAATAGCCATGAGGTCATATTTAGCCCTACTAGTTGTTTCGTCGATTTGCTTCTCATCTTGTAAAAACGAAACGAAAGTGATCAAGTCTGTTAAAGTCAGCTTCAAAAAAGAAGGAGAATTGACTTTATATAAATCCACTTCAGACTCTATCATTGCGAAACTGGATATTGAAATAGCTGATACAGACTATGATGTTCAGACGGGGTTAATGTACCGTAATAGCATGCTGGAGACTAGAGGAATGCTTTTCGTGTTTCCAACTATGAAACAACGTTTTTTCTATATGAAAAACACGCGTATCCCGTTAGACCTGATTTATTTGGATGATAAAATGAACATTGTCAGCTTTCAAGAGAATGCACAACCTTTCAATGAAGATCAGTTGCCATCAACCGTACAAGCTAAATATGTGCTGGAAATCAACGCTGGATTAGCAGAAAAGTGGTTATTGGAAATAGGAGATCGCATGGACTATTCTGATACTCAAGAAAAATAATAAGAAACCTGTTTTAGTATAATAAAAAAGGGTTGCTAAAAAGCAACCCTTTTTTATTTAATGGATTCCTGCCTTCGCGGGAATGATAAGATTATTCTTCCTTCTTGCCTTTACGCGCGGTATCAAACATTGTTGGAGTTGCAATGAAAACAGATGAGTAGGTACCTACAATAACACCTACAATTAATGCGAACATGAACCCGCGAAGCGAATCGCCACCGAAAGTGAATATGGCCAATAACACCACTAAGGTTGTCAAGGATGTATTCAAAGTTCTGCTTAACGTACTATTCAAGGCACCATTTACTGTCTTGTCTAATTCCCAGCCGGTATGTTCGTTCAAGAATTCACGAATCCTATCAAATACTACCACCGTATCATTCAAGGAGTAACCAATAACCGTTAATATCGCCGCTATAAATGCTTGATTGATTTCCATATTGAATGGCATGAATTTATAGGTCAATGAGAATATACCTAGTACAATGATCACATCATGGAAGACGGCTACAACCGCACCTAATGAGAACTGCCATTTCTTGAATCGGAACAAGATATACAAGAAAACCACGATCAAGGATCCTAATATCGCCCAAAAAGATGCTTTCTTAATATCATCTGCGATCGTTGGACCTACTTTACCATAACTCTCTCTACCTATACCTCCTTCATTAGATGAAGAATCAGAGAACTCAGCATAGGTCATACCATCTGGCAAGAATTTTTGCAAGCCATCAAATACAAGTTTTTGTACTTCAACATCAATCTCAGCACTATTCTCTTCAATCTTATAGTTTGTTCCTATTTTGAGTTTATTGTCCGAACCAATGGTTTTAACTTCGGCGCTTCCTAAAATAGTTTCCAAGCTTGATCTCACTTCTTCCGTACTCACATTTTGTGCAAACTTCACTTGATATTCACGGCCTCCAACAAAATCAATACCTTGATCCAAGCCTTGAGTGAATAGCGACCCCAAGCTTATTATCAAAGCAATTCCTGAAATGATGTACGCAGTTTTACGTTTCTTAAGAAAATCGATACTCATGTTTGTGAAGAGATTCTTAGTAATAGATGTTGAGAAATCCAATCTCTGGCTACCTTTTCTACCAGCATACCAATCAACCAATAAACGTGTAATGAAAATCGCTGTAAATAATGATGTAGCGATACCAATTAATAACGTCGTGGCAAAACCTTTGATAGGACCTGTACCGAATATGAATAATATGATCGCTGTTAATCCTGTAGTGATGTTAGCATCCAGAATTGAGGACAAAGCATTAGCAAATCCATCTTTAATTGCTTCTTTCAAACCTTTACCTTTCGCTAACTCTTCTTTGATCCGTTCAAAAATAAGTACGTTAGCATCGACGGACATACCAATGGTCAATACGATACCAGCTATACCTGGAAGTGTTAATACCGCCCCTAAACCTGATAGGACTCCAAAAATCAAGAGTATATTGAATATTAAGGCGATATCCGCAAAGATCCCTGCTTTACCATAATAAAAAAGCATCCAGATCAACACCAGTGCCAAGGCTATCAAGAAGGAAGTCATACCACTCTTAACAGCCTGCTGACCTAAAGAAGCTCCAATTTCTTCGGCTTGAATGATATCTGCAGAGGCAGGAAGTTTACCAGCTCTTAGTACGTTGGCAAGGTCAGTCGCTTCAGCCAAAGAAAATTCGCCTGTTATCTCAGAATTTCCTCCAGAGATAGGTCCAGAAGTCACTCCTGGGGCAGAATACACAATCTCATCTAAAACGATTGCTATTTGGCTTTGTTGATTGAAAGCTTCGCCAGTCATTTTCTCCCAGATCTTTGCTCCTGTACTATTCATTTGCATCGATACCGCAGCACGACCTCGAGGGTCATAAGTCTGGCTAGCATCAGTCACAACTCCGCCACTTAATTCAGGAGTATTGTCACGATTACCAATTAATGCGTAAAGATCGATTATTTCACTATTCGGAGTTTCTTTACCCCAAACAAATTTTGTGTAACGTTTGTCGGCAGGAAGCAATGACCTAACTTCTGGCATTGCCAAATATTGGTTGACCACATCCTTATCTTGAATCCTGAACTGGGCCACAATTGGTCCACCTTGATACCCTGCACCAGCAATTAAATCCAACAAAGGATTGGTAACTACGGCCGTAGAATCAACACCTGTTTCTCCTAAAAGATCATCAATTTGAGCATCTTGAGCATCTTCGGCAGTTTCAGAATCATCAGATTCTATATCGTCATCAATTTGTTTCTTCGCATCAACAATACCTTTTAAGACCTCATTGGCATCATAAACGAATTGACCGAATTCTTGTCCTTTATAAGCATCCCAGAACTCGAGTTGAGCAGTACTCTGCAACAAACTCTTCACACGCTCCACATCCTTGGCTCCAGGTAATTCAACAGCGATTCTGGCTGTTTTTCCTAATCTCTGGATATTAGGAGATGTAACCCCGAATTTATCTATACGCTTACGTAATACTTCGAAAGCTGATAAAATTGATTCGTCAATTTTTTGTTCGATAATAGGTTTTACCTGATCATCGGACATTTCAAAATTGATTTCCTCACTAAGGTTCCTATTGGCAAAAATATCTGGAGACGCTAGTTTAGTATCTCCTTTTATGGCATCCCAAGCATCGTAGAACGACTCTAGGTAGGTGTCTTGACTATCTTTTTGTAGCTCATCCGCATCATTCAAAGCTTTATTGAAGATTGGATCCTTGCTCTTATTGGCAAGGCCACTTAAGATATCCTTTACCGATATCTGAAGAATCACATTAATTCCTCCTTTAAGGTCCAAGCCAAGATTCATGGCTTTATCCTTAACTTCATTAAAAGAAAAATCTGAAAAACCTAAATCAAAAACAGGTTCACTACTTATCGAATCAAGGTAACGCGCCTCTGATGCATTGATCTCGTCTGTTGTCTGGAATTTACTGATAGCATATTCCTTTGCTTCTTTTTCAATGGCATTGTTCTTGAACGTAAACGATAATTGGTATAAACTCACCAATCCGAACAAGATCGCAAACAACTTTACTACTCCTTTATTTTGCATTTTCTATTATTTTTGTGGCCAAATTTTTTAATCGCGCAAATATAGGATTTACGTGTGATTTGACAATTATTTTTTATGTTAAGTATGTTTTTAAAAGCTTTATAGAAAATAAACTAAAGCTCTTTTATAGGAATTACTGGTGTGCTTGGGTCTTGTTTTCAAAACTTTGCATCCCACAAAGTTAAAATTATGAATTCCCTAAAGAAAAAGGTCCTGCTCTTACTTCTGGTATTTTACCAGAATTAGTATCTATTGCAGTTGCAATATACGTATGTACTCTATAGGCTAATTTTACAATTCTATCCCTATCATCTATCCCCTGAACAGTTAAATATATATTAGGATTAAAAAAACGATGATTCTCGGATTTCAATTCTACTACCGTCATGCCTTCTAGGTCCCAATCTGCATCAGAAGTGCCCTGAATTTCATAGACTTCAAGATCGTAGTTATTTGAACCATTATTAGATGGGAAATCGTTGGATTCTTCAAGGTGAAGATCAGAGATACCGAGGTCTGCTGAATGCGTCTTAGAAAGTACTTTTCTTATGCTCGCTACATCGGAAGCACTGTAATAGGTGATTTTCAATCTACCATCAGTTCCCTCTCTAACTTGAATATTATTTGCACCTAAAATCTGCAATTGCTCCTTAACATTTGCAATTGCAATTTGAGCTGCATCAGAAGTCACCTTGATATCTGTAAACTGTACTACAATTTCCTGATTCGGTAATGAGATTTGGTATTGATTAACACCAAACAAGGCAAGAACAACAATTAAAGTACTAAAGTACCATTTGGCTTTCATGCGCCAAATATAAAAAATATAAAAGGAGCGACTTAAAAAGTCGCTCCTTATTTTTTCTTAATATCGTAATCCAAATATTTTATTGACCCTGTATTTTTTCATAACCTGCTGCTGGTGTCATGTTAAATTTGTCATCAGGAACAACATCTTTGTTTATATCAGTAACTTCTGTGGTAATTGTTATGTTATTGCCCATCTGATTCATCTTCATAATCATATATAACGGAAATCCTTTTAACTTTCCTCCTAGCATATCTAATTGTTGAGATACTGCATTTATAGATTCAGTAGTATACAATTCCATTTCCATTTTCACTCCTTCTTTCTCCAAAGAAACATTATACTGCTTGCACTCGTACCCTAGAATGGTTTTAGTACCGTTTCCTGCTACAATATCTATTCCCTCTAATTGTTCGTCACTAATTTCATTTTTCTGAAGCATGTACTTTTTTCCCAACATTGGGTTATCCATCATGACCAAAGTTTCATTTGTGTCCTTATCTATTATGGTTATGATATCTCCTGTTATCGGACTGGATACTTCTGAACGTGATTTATTATCTTTAAAATAGGTTGTCGTTTGCATATCTCCGATGGTTGCGAACTGTGCTTGCATCTCTGCATTATCGCTAGCCATCGTTTGCTTTGATACAATAACTCCTTCAGTTAATTCACTTTGAGCCGATACAAAGACTCCTAATGATAGTGTAAATAATACTAATAATTTTTTCATGTTGTTTTTTAAATAGATTTCTTTAAGCAAACCAATCTTCATGCCGTTTATAAAGATAACTCTGTTAATACAATAAAAAGCCTCAAAATAATAGAATTATGAGGCCTTTTTATCGTTGTAGAATACTATACTTTTATAATTCCAATAATCCGTTGGTCTTCTTAACTCCTTCAGCACTTTCGGTAAGGTGTGCTTTCTCGGCAGCATCCAGTTGGATTTCAACTATCTTTTCGACGCCGTTTCTTCCTAAAATCACAGGGACTCCAATACAAAGATCATTGAGCCCATATTCACCTTCAAGCAATATCGAACATGGATACATTTTTTTCAAATCACAAGCGATAGCTTGCACTAATCCTGAAACAGCAGCCCCAGGTGCATACCAAGCAGACGTACCTAATAATTTGGTCAAGGTCGCCCCACCTACTTTGGTGTCTTCTTTAACTTGATTTAGTCTATCGGTAGAAATGTACTCCGAAACCGGGACACTATTCCTGGTGGCTAAACGTGTTAGCGGCACCATACCTTTATCACTATGACCACCGATTACCATACCATCAACATCACTAATTGGTGCTTCTAAGGCTTCTGCTAATCTGTATTTAAAACGCGCAGAATCCAAAGCTCCTCCCATACCTATGATTCGGTTTCTAGGAAGATCAGTTGTTTTATGAACGAGGTAAGTCATTGTATCCATTGGATTACTGACAACGATTAGAATTGTGTTCGGGGAATGCTCGATCAAGCTTGATGATACGGTTTTGACGATACCTGCATTTATTCCAATTAATTCTTCACGGGTCATTCCTGGTTTACGCGGTATACCCGATGTGATCACGCAGATATCACTATTCGCAGTTTTTGAATAATCATTTGTGGTTCCTGTAATTTTGGTGTCGAACCCATTTAAAGAAGCTGTTTGCATAAGATCCATTGCCTTTCCTTCTGCAAATCCTTCTTTAATGTCCAAAATAACGACTTCGCTTGCAAAGTCCTTAATAGCGATATATTCAGCGCAACTAGCACCTACTGCTCCTGCTCCAACAACTGTAACTTTCATCTATGTTGATTTATATGGTTAATTTAACGATACAAATTTAACACTTTTAAATCAACAATCTTTTAATAAAATCTTAATTCCTGAAGCCAAAATTAAGACCTACAGAAACCGTATTGAACTCTGCAAAAGTATAGGAGGCGTTAAGACCAAAGAAGCCCAATTTAAGGGTTGCCCCAAGAGTGGTTGTTACTCCAGATACATCTGAATCGATTGAGAAAGGATTCACGATATCTTCTGAGCTCGTCGTACCGTCTGTGACCCTATAAGTTCCTAAAAGGTTGGATTTAACATCCCCAGTAACATAACCAACGGCGCCGTAAAAATTGACAATATTCAGTTTTGTACCTGCAATCAACTGAAAAAGCAACGTATTAACCTCCGTTTCTATTTGCTGATTCTCTCCATTCACGATGCCTGTTTCCGTAAAATCATAGCTTCCATTTAAATGGGTATAAGCCACCAATCCAGAAATCGCGACTGGAATCACATCACCAGGAAATAAAGATGTGAAATCTTGTTGTATTCCTAAACCATACATGCCCAGGTCAACATCATCCGTTTTTATTTTCGGAAAAAAACGTCCTTTCACCTGAGTACCCTTTAATGGCGAGAAACTTGCTTGCAAGAAAGCCGTTGGTATTAAATTAACACCTTCTGCCCCTAAACCGGTGGGTAACGTCAATTCGGTTTCTTGAGCGCCAAAAATAGGATCATCATACGTAACGATTACGACGACATCTGGGTTGTTTTCTCCTAATGCCGTTGCTACAGACTTAGATGAACTACCGTCTTGAAATCTTATATTTTGATAATCAGCTGCCACCATATTAAATGATTTCTTCTCGTCCTTGATTGAGGAAGCATTTGCAATCACAGATATTTCAAATCCGAATTGTTTTGGCGTCTTTGCGTTATTAAACCATCCTGAATTCATGCCATAGGCCACACCTTCAGTTATAGGTGTGATGTAGTCGGCTGTAAATCGTTGGGCATCCGAAACTCCAGCCACCAATAAATCGTCAATGGTTTCTTGTGCGTTCAAAGCAATGGAAATGACCAAGCTTGACATAAAAAGAAGTGTCTTTTTCATGATTTTTCATAAGTAGGTTAGAAATCAAAAATATGAAAAAATACCTAATACCCTATTATATTGAGAGTTATATATATAAAAACACCCTCAAAGAATATTGAAGGCGTT
>CBESOB010000019.1:0-22807 GCA_965530995.1 uncultured Flavobacteriaceae bacterium | reverse complement strand
GACTGATGGAGAAGGATACTTATTATACGATATTGCAACCATCAGAGCAAGTTCTTTTTAAAGACAGGAATAGTAAATTTTTTGGATATGCCTTTCCAGTTACAAATGAAGACCAGGTAAAAAAACATATTGAAGTACTAAAAAAGGTACATCATTCTGCAAGGCATTGGTGCTATGCCTATCAATTAGGCGTTGAAAACTCGGTCTATCGTGCTAATGATGACGGTGAACCAAATAATAGTGCAGGAATGCCAATTTATGGTCAAATACAATCATTCAACGTAACAAATATCCTCATTGTTGTTGTACGCTATTTTGGCGGTACAAAATTAGGAGTGGGCGGACTGATAAATGCTTATAGATCAGCAGCAAAAATAGCATTAGATAGTGTTAAAATAGTAGAAAAGACAATTAATAAGCAGATGCTGGTATCTTGTACTTACGACCACCTTAATAAGGTTATGAGAATTATAAAGGAAAAAAACCTAAATATACTTGAACAGGATATGCAATTGGAATGTCGCATAAAAATTGAAGTGCGATTAAAGGAATCAGAAACTATTTTTAGATTATTCGAAAATTTGCAACATATCTCTGTAGAATTTCTGGAATAAAATCCTTAGAGTCTATCTAAGATGAATTTTGGGGCTCTCATTGGTTTATTGGATTTCATATCAATGAATGCTAAAACCGTATTCGCGGTAGTTAAAATTTCACCATTTTCATTAGTGATTTCGTAGTCGAATTCTATCTTGACCGTAGGGGTTTTCTTGAGTTGTGTTTTTACATTAACTACGTCATCATAACGTGCTGATCTCTTGAAATTTATACTAAATGAAATCACAGGTAGCATAATCCCATCTTCTTCCATTTTTTTATAGGAAATTCCGAGTTCCCTCAACCACTCAATTCTTCCCATTTCTAGAAACTGCGCATAGTTGCCGTGATAAACAACACCCATTTGATCTGTTTCTCCATATCGTATACGGATTTGTATTTCATTAGATTTCATTTAGGGAATATCGTCATTTTATAAATTATATTTCGTATTTTCATGAATAATTAAACATGCGAAAAAAATTCTGAAAATTCAATCACATTAGATTTTTTTTTTTAGAATTTTGTTCACATATTTGTCGGGCAAGAAATGTAAACAAGAGGAACTCAAATTTCTCTTTTTTTTGCCGAGCTAACTAACAAGGAAAATCAAGAATTAATAATGAGTATTACTGCGCAATCGGTCTGGAATAATTGTCTCTCTTTTATAAAGGATAATATCCAACCACAAGCCTTCAAAACTTGGTTCGAGCCCATTACTGCAGTTAAGCTTTCCGAAAATGCCCTTAGCATTCAAGTTCCGAGTAAATTCTTTTACGAATGGCTTGAAGAGCATTATGTGAAAATCCTTAAAGTTTCCCTTACCAGAGAACTAGGAGAAGATGCCAAATTGGTTTATGTGATCAAGATGGAAAACACCTATGGTAATAGACAACCATTTACAGAAAAAATTCCAAGTTCAAACAGAGCGGGTGTAAAACCGCAAGATGTTGATATCCCTTTCAATAATAAGAATCCTGAGTTAAGGAACCCATTCGTAATTCCGGGTATACGAAACGTGAAAATTGAATCTCAGCTCAATCCGAATTATAGTTTCGAAAATTTTCTCGAAGGCGATTCTAACAGATTGGCTAGAAATGCAGGACTTGCAGTTGCAGCTAAACCAGGTGGAACATCATTTAATCCATTGTTGATCTTTGGTGGTGTGGGGTTAGGAAAAACACATTTGGCTCATGCGATTGGTGTTGATATAAAGGACAAGTACCCTGAGAAAACTGTTTTATATATCTCTGCTGAAAAGTTCACACAACAGTACATAGATTCAGTTAAGAAAAACAATCGTAACGATTTCATTCATTTTTACCAGATCATTGATATACTTATTATCGATGATGTTCAGTTCTTATCGGGTAAAACAGGAACGCAAGATGTTTTCTTCCATATCTTCAATCATTTACATCAAAATGGTAAGCAGGTCATATTGACCAGTGATAAAGCACCAGTGGACATGCAAGATATTGAGCAACGCTTGCTATCAAGATTTAAATGGGGTTTATCTGCTGAATTACAAAGCCCGGATTTTGAAACGCGTGTATCTATATTAAAGAATAAACTATATCGCGATGGTGTTGAAATGCCAGATGATATAATTGATTATGTCGCGAAGAATATTAAAACCAATGTTCGTGAACTTGAAGGAGCCATTATTTCGTTGATAGCACAATCGTCATTCAACAAAAAAGAAATAACGATAGACCTTGCAAAGCAAGTCGTTGAGAAATTCGTTAAGAATACTAAAAGAGAAGTCTCTATCGATTATATCCAGAAAGTAGTTTCAGATTACTTTCAAATGGATGTTGACACACTTCAATCCAAAACAAGAAAAAGACACATTGTTCAGGCGAGACAATTGGCCATGTTCTTTGCTAAGAAGTTCACCAAAGCCTCTTTAGCTAGTATCGGGTCTCAAATTGGTCAACGTGATCATGCCACGGTTTTGCATGCTTGCAAGACGGTTGATAATCTTGCTACTACCGACAAGCAATTCAGGAAGTACGTAGAAGACCTTTCCAAGAAACTTTCTTTATAATAAAATGACCAGTATATTAATGGTATGCCTTGGGAACATATGTCGTTCTACATTGGCAGAAGGTATCATGCAATCTAAATTATCTACTGACGCATTCCATGTCGATTCTGCAGGTACTGCAAGCTATCATATTGGTGAAGCCCCAGATCCGAGATCCATCGCCGTCGCAAAAAAATATGGTCTGGATATTTCTTCGCAACACTGTCGCCAATTCGAAGTTCAGGATTTTGACCTTTTTGATCATATATTCGTCATGGATATTTCTAACTATGAGAATGTGTCCAAAATAGCGCGGACTCCTGAAGACATATCGAAAGTGACATTAATATTGGATCAATTGCAACCAAATCAAAAATTAGAAGTGCCCGATCCTTATTATGGCGGTGATAATGGCTTTGAAGAAGTTTTTGATCTTTTAAATAAAGCTTGTGATGCCTTTATTAAAAAACTTTCCTATTTTTAAAAATGGACAAACCTCAAGGTAAACTTTATTTAATTCCAACGACTTTAGGTGACAATGCGCCGTTAGAAGTATTGCCAATCTCAGTAAAGAAAATTATTGAAATTATAGATGATTATATTGTTGAAAATGAAAAAACAGCTCGCAGATTCATAAAAAGAATAAGTTCCAAGAAGTCCCAGTCCAATTTAAATATCAACCTCATAAACAAGTATACAGAGTCTAGTGAATTACCTAGCTTCTTGACTCCTTGTTTGGAAGGTAAATCTGTTGGATTGATGTCTGAGGCAGGTTGTCCAGGTATTGCAGACCCTGGTGCCGATGTTGTAAGGATCGCTCATGAAATGAACATACAAGTGGTGCCGTTAGTGGGACCATCCTCTATTTTAATGGCATTAATGAGTTCTGGCATGAACGGACAGAATTTTGCATTTAACGGTTATCTTCCTATCGATAAGAATGATAGAAAAAGTATTTTGAAAGAATTAGAAAAACAATCTTTCGAACGAAATCAGTCTCAATTGTTCATTGAAACCCCATATAGAAATAACAAATTATTGGAAGACGCTTATAATGCCTTACATCCTTCTACTCGATTATGCATAGCTTGTGATATTACACTTCCCACAGAGTTTATAAAGACGAGAACAATAAGTGAATGGAAAAAAAATAGTGTAGACCTTCACAAGAGACCTACACTATTTATAATTCATAAAGACTGATTTCTATATTTTAGAAACTTTTGCTTTCTTATTCGGTGTGATGAATGACGTGTCATAACCTGAGAAACGTTTCATATAGGTCTTGATGGAGGTTCCATAAGCATCAGAAAATCGGTTCTGACCTAAACTTCTAAGATATTTCTTAACGCTACCAGGTCCAGCCAAATGGGCCGCCGCAAGAATACCAGATTCCGTAATGGTGATACCATTGATTCTTTCACCAACAAAACGCTTAATATCCCGTCTTAATACCCATTTATTACGCTCTAGGTTGGCCATAAAAGCCTTTTCTTGTAATTCTGGATTATATAAAAATTGATTAGGATTGTATACGCCAATAAGTTTTAGGGTTTCTTTTCCAAACTGATATTTACCGAGATAACCAAAGTCGTTAACGCTAAAGTAATTTCCTTGAGATTCTTTAAAAGCCAAGGCTTCTTTAAAACCTACATAAGATTTACCTAAATCCAAGGTAAAAGCCTCAAAACTCTCATCGCTGAATGCACTAATATCACTGTGCTCGCGAAGATTAACAGTATAGACTAAATCTTGCCCTTGTGTTGAATACTTACTAAAATCAATGGTATTATCTCCAGAAAAGGATACATAAAGTAGACCTGAAACAATTGATAGAACTGATAATTGACTAATTATACTCTTTATCATGGTACAAATTTATAGAAACAAAATCATAAAATATGACATGTTCTTAAATTCTCGGCAAAGATACGGATTTTGGCTACAAACTGTGCTCCAGCATGTTAATAAACGTTAAAAATAGACCGGATGAAATTTCACCTTCCCTTTATCATTTATTTCGAGAGTGGGTGCAGGTATTTTTATAAAATTAATGACCTCGAATATCGAACTTAGAAGCCTTGATTTAGTATGTATCCTAGATAGGTCTATATCCAAGCTTAAATAGTACTGCCGAATGCGATTTTGGTCTGGAAATAAATTCATATCGATAGGCTCATTATTACCTGTCAGCATACCATCTGCTCCATAACCAACCGCGATATTCAGCCATTTTGGAATTTTGGTTTCCTTGAAAAAAGACTGAATATTAGCACTCAACCAATAACTCTGACCATTATAATCCTTTAAGGCTTCCTGAAGAAAATTTTCGCCTAGCTTATCTGGTCGCATATTGGCATATTTGGTTTGATGAAAAGAATACTTCATGGTTATTCGTTGCTCTTTCCAAAGTAACTCTTGTCCTATATATAATGCAGTACCAGATGCATTTGCTACCATATCGCCCCATGAAAACCCCCATTCTTGCGAAAACCCATCGAAAACCTCAACAGCGGTGAGAAAACCAAAACCCAATGTTGCTCCATAAAGAAGTTGGTCCTTTTCACTCACTCCACTCCAATCAAGTACATCTGCTCCTATCCTACCTATATAATAAGATGCCATTACATGACCGAGCTTGTCCATCTGCAACCACTCGTTATTATCGTTAATAGTCCTGAACTTTGATCTATCAAAATCACTATACCATAATTGGTCAAGCCCTATTAGCGCAACGGTAGCCAATGATACTTCAGCAATGACCACGGCATTTCTTCTAGGTTTATTAAGAGTATCAGATGGCGTCAAGAATTCATTCAACCCAGATTGAGAATACGCAGACAGGAATGAAAAGATGATCAATCCTCCTATAATAAAATGCTTTGGGGCTTTCAAAATTATCTATTTATACCTTGTTTATTTATCCATCGCACATATTCTTGACGATTGCGATTATGCTGAGCTAATGATTTTGCGAATTTATGATATCCAAAATTCTCAACATTGGCCACAAAATAAAAATAGCTGTGTTTTTCATGGTTCAAGACGGCATCAATCGAAGAAACATCAGGCATGGTAATAGGTCCTGGAGGCAACCCTCTATTCTTATAGGTATTATATGGCGAATCCATTTCTAGGTCTTTATATAGGACACGTTTTATAACGAGATCATAATCAGCAGCTTCTTTTTTTATGGCAAATATCACGGTGGGATCCGCTTGTAACGGCATGCCTACTCGCAGTCTATTTAGATAAACGCCGGCAACGCGAGGCCGTTCGTCCACTTTGGCAGTTTCTTTCTGCACTATGGATGCGAGGGTAATAACGTCTTCTTCAGATAAATTAAGGACTTTTGCCTTTTCCAATCGTTTTTCAGTCCAAAATTTATCGTACTCCTTCAGCATCTTATTTCGATATCCTTCTGCAGACGTGTTCCAGAAAAATTCATAGCTATTTGGGATATACATGCTAAGGGCTGTATCTTCATTAAAGTTGTTCTTTTTAAGGAAATCGGTATCCGTCATTGCGCCATAGATGGATACACTATCCGCTTCAATTTGATTCGCAATCCTACCTGCCAAATGCATGATAGTTTCTTGATTGTTGAAAGATAACTTGATGGGACGATTATCACTCCTAATGGAATTAATGATATCGTTATTACTCATATCTTTCCTGATCACAAACCGTCCTGGTTTAATATTGGTGGTATACTTCTTTCGCGCCGCCAGTGCATCGAATTTATCAATGTCCTTGAGCAATGGTTCTAGGTCTTCCCTAACGTTTGCATAGGTAGCATCTGTGGATATATATATATAGGCTTCTTCATTTTGAAAAGCCGTATTTGGTGCTATCATGGCAGAATACACGTAATATGCAAAATATCCAGCAACCACTAATCCAATAAGCACAATCGCTAGAAGAATTTTCTTGAAATACATTAGTTCTTGATTAATTGATACATAAATTCATTTTCGAATTCACCGTCGACTAAATTCCAGTCCTTTTTAAGTCCGACTTTCTTGAATCCTTGTTTTGCAAACAGGCTAATACTAGCTTTATTGTTTTCTGAAATATGGCAATACAATTGATGCAAATTCAATCTATTGAAACTATAGTCAACTAAAAGTCCTAAAGCCTCAGTCCCGATACCTTTATTTCGTTTTTGCTCGTCTCTCACCAGTATGCCCAATCCTGCCCTTTGATTCTTGAAGTCGAAATCAAAAAGATCGATCATTCCTAAGGCCTTATCATTTTTATCTGAAATTACTAAACGCAACTGCTTCACTTCATAAATATCTTTATGAGAATGCTCTAGATATTGCTTTATAAGAAATCTGGAATATGGTGTTTGCGTATTGCTCAACTGCCAGATGGATTCGTTATTCTCAATAGCATGGATAAAATCCAAATCTTCTGGTTCTAAAGCCCTTAAATATATATGTTCACCTTGTAATGTTACCATTCCACTTCACCTTTAAAAACTTGTTTAGCAGGCCCTTTCAGCCAAATATCTGAATAGCCTTTTTCATTATGAAAAAACGATACCTCAAGCGGACCACCTTGGGTTTGAAGATGAATTGTATTCTTTTCTGTTTCACCGATATAATTCATTGCCAATGCCACTGCAGTAACCCCAGTGCCACAAGATAAGGTTTCATCTTCTACGCCGCGCTCATAAGTTCGGATTGCAAATTCGTCATCAGATAATTTCTCGACAAAATTCACATTGGTACCCGAATCATCGTAAGGGTTTCCATATCTAATTTCCGCACCTTTTTCCTTTACATTCATTTGTTGCAACCTCAATCCTATTTGCACATGGTGTGGAGAACCAGTATCCAAGAAGACATGATTTTCGTGTTTTTCAACATTTGTAACATCCTGCATTAGCAGACTTACTTTTTCTCCTTTTAACATGGCTTTATGCATCCCATCAATTGCCTCAAATATAGCCTCATGGTCTATAATACCTAAGTATCTTGCAAAACTCGCAATGCAGCGACCTCCATTCCCACACATACTACTTTCGTTTCCGTCAGAATTGAAATAGACCATCTTAAAATCACAATCTTCGTGATTCTCTAATAGGATGAGACCATCAGCGCCTATGCCAAATCGTCTGTCACATAAAAATGATATGAGCTCGGTATCATTCTTATCGAAAATCTGATGACGATTATCTATTATGATAAAGTCGTTTCCAGTTCCTTGGTATTTATAAAAGGTGTGCAGCATAATGAGGCGTAAAGATAAAAATAATAGGAAGCAAATTCGCTGTTAAATGCACGTTAAAGTTAAAAAGACCATTCAATAAATCTTTAATTTTAATCGTTGTCCTATTATTCTAAACTTAATAAATTGAAAATGAAAAAAATCTTGACTTTAGTTTTGGTATCGGCCTTAGGTGGCGTATTGACACTTGGAGCCTATAAAAGCTTTATTGAAAAAGAACCACAAGTTGTTCTGGAAGAACGGAATGAATCACCGATATATATCCCTACAAACCTTAAAACCAATAGCGCACTCTTGTCAACGGTAGAAGTACCAGATTTCACAACAGCAGCTGAAAACACTCTTAATGCGGTGGTGCACGTGAAAAATACGACTGTTAATAATCAGGTAACCATGCAAGATCTGATTTTCGGACGTGGACCCTCTCAAAGAACTCAAATAGGGTCTGGTTCTGGGGTGATCATTTCACCAGATGGCTATATTGTGACCAACAATCACGTTATAGAAGGTTCACAATCTTTAAGTGTGACCACTAACGATAATAAGACTTTTGAAGCAACGGTGATCGGCACCGACCCTAAAACAGATATAGCACTTCTTAAGATCGATGCAGATGAGGATTTGATTTTCGTGCCATTTGGAGATTCCGATGACGCAAGGATTGGCGAATGGGTATTGGCCGTTGGTAATCCATTCAATTTAACATCTACCGTAACTGCAGGAATCATTAGTGCAAAATCGCGCGACCTTACTGGAGAGAGTTTTCAATCATTCATTCAAACGGATGCAGCTGTAAATCCAGGAAATTCTGGTGGCGCATTGGTAAATACCAATGGTCAGCTTATAGGAATCAATACTGCCATTACCTCGCAAACAGGGTCTTATATTGGATACTCTTTCGCTGTACCAAGTAATATAGCGAGTAAAGTTGTTGGTGATATTCTGGAATATGGAAATGTGCAAAACGGCATACTCGGTGTTAGGGGCGGATCTCTTAATAGTGAATATGCCAAAAAAATAGGCGTTGAAGAAACAGAAGGGTTCTACGTTGATGACGTGACTGAAAAATCTGGAGCGGCAGCAGCTGGAATCCGCAGTGGTGACATCATTAAAAAGCTCGACAATGTAAAGATCAATAAGTTTGCGGACCTGAAGGGCTTCTTGAATTCTAAGCAGCCAGATGATATTATAAAAGTCACCATTCTTCGCCGCGGTACTGAAAAAGTGATTCCAGTAAAATTGACAAAAATGAACATCGAGAAGGTGGATTTCCTAGGATTGGAGTTAAGGGATATTCCGATCAAAACGAAAAAAACCTATGGTATAAGCGGAGGCGCCTACGTCTACAAAACCACGAACAAAGAATGGCTTGACAAGCTAGGAATGCAGAATGGGTATATCATTACAAAAATTAATGACCAACCCATAAACAGCATCAATGACGTTCTTGAATTCAAGAAAGCCCATGCCAAAGAAGGTCTTGAAAATAGCTTAAACAAGATTGAAGTCTTAAACAGACGTGGTAAACCAGAACGTTTTATTTTCAAGTAAAAAAATTAAAATTAACAATAGAAACCCTGCCGAATCAATGCATTTAGCAGGGTTTTATTTTTTTGTAAAAATTGCTTACGAAAACGTTTGAATTATGGTATTTTTGCAAAAATTTTCAACCTAAAAACTACAAAATGAGTTTTAACGAAACTTATGAAAAAGAATTGGCTTTTCAAGCCGATCGTAGACGTGCAACCGTCGTTTTCATCAAGACTATCAGTGATCTTTGGTACGACAAATCCATTGAGTTGGTACTCTTCAGGAATCAGTTAATTGACAAAAATGTAAGTGATATCTTGAATTTACATGAATATGCGGGAGCATTTGTACAAAAACCGATTTCTATTTTCGATTCGGTGGAGATCGCTCAGGCAATCCAAACATTGGATATACCGCCAGCAAAACTGGATATTGGTAAACTCACCTATGAATATCATCTTGAAGATGAAAAATATAACAATGCGAAGGCGTTTGTTGTAGACAAGTTGAAAGATGCAAGTACATTTGATTCGATAAAACCAAAAGATGTCGTGTTATACGGATTTGGCAGAATTGGACGACTTGTAGCTCGGGAATTAATGACACGAACAGGTAAAGGAAGTCAGTTACGTCTCAGAGCCATTGTAACTCGTGGTAAGATCGATGCCACGGTTCTTGAAAAACGAGCTTCTCTTTTAAAGAACGATTCTGTACATGGTGATTTTTCGGGTATTGTTGTCGCTGATCCTAAGAACAATGCCCTCCTAATAAACGGAACGACTGTTAAAATAATCTCGGCAAATGCCCCAGAAGATATTGACTACACCGAATATGGCATCGATCATGCTTTGGTCATTGACAATACTGGTGCTTTTAGGGACAAGGAGGCCTTATCAAGACATTTAAGCTCCAAAGGTATAGATAAAGTACTATTGACAGCTCCTGGAAAAGGTGTGCCTAATATTGTTCATGGGGTCAATCAATTAGAGCATAACCCTGACAAGATTGATATCTTCTCGGCAGCCTCATGCACTACCAACGCCATTACACCGATCCTAAAAGTCATAGAAGACACTTATGGTGTCGTTAGTGGTCATCTAGAAACAATTCATGCATATACCAACGACCAGAATTTAGTCGATAATATGCATAGTAAATACAGACGAGGCCGCGCAGCTGCACTGAATATGGTTATTACTGAAACCGGTGCTGGAAGTGCCGTAGCAAAAGCATTACCTGTTCTAGAAGGCAAATTGACTTCAAATGCCATTCGTGTTCCTGTTCCTAATGGATCCTTAGCCATATTGAATCTTCAGTTAAATAATGCAACTTCTATCGAGGGTATCAATACGACCATGAAAAAGTATGCATTAGAGGGCAACCTCGTCGAGCAGATCAAGTATGAACTAAGCGATGAATTAGTTTCTAGTGATATTGTAGGGAGTTCGGCACCTGCAATCTATGATAGTAAAGCTACTATAGTGAGACCTGATGGTAAAGGCATATTGTTATATGTATGGTATGACAACGAATATGGCTATAGTCATCAAGTCATCAGGTTGGCAAAGTACATTGCCAAAGTAAGAAGGTATACCTACTACTAGTATAAAATTTTTATTAATAACATCTAAGCGCATTATTTGTAGCGTATATAAAGTAGCCTCATGCTTTTTATGAGGCTACTTTATATACGATTACTTGCACTATAACGATTAGAAATTCGTTATTTTGCTAAACCATAATAAACTGACCCAAATGAAGTATTCAAAACACATCATTGTATTTACCTTATTTTTTTCATTTACTTTTCTGAGTGCCCAAACCAAAGCCACTGATGATAAATTATCATTAAATAGTGGCACCATCGACAACCAATTTGAATATGTTATCCGAAAATCGAATAACTATCAGGAATATAAAGTGGTTAAGAAGAATTGGTTGTATAGCCTAAAAGCGCATACCATCGATTCTCTTAAGGCAGTTCACAAACATTTAGGTGATACTAAACAAATTGTGGCCAACCAAGGCAAGGAAATAGATGTCCTTAAAACCAATTTGGCAGATACACAAAATACCTTAACAGCTACAAATCAAGAAAAAGATAGTATGTCTTTATTCGGAATACAAATGAGCAAAACAGGTTATAACATACTTATGTGGTCCATTATCGGTGGGTTACTAGCTTTTCTTCTATTCTTTATATATCGATTTAATAATAGCAATGCCATTACCCGCAATGCCAATAAGATACTGACAGAAACTGAAGAAGAATTCGAGGAGCATCGCAAACGTGCACTAGAGCGTGAGCAAAAAGTGATGCGCCGCTTACAAGATGAATTGAATAAGAAAAAAGCTACTACTTAGCAGAATCAATCTGAGAGAAAAATCCGTAACTTTAAACCTTACGGATTTTTTTATGACCATTATTAATGCACATATCGAGCATTTGGATCTTATAGCGCCTTTATTTGATTCCTACCGCGTATTCTATAAGCAAAAATCAGATATTGAAGCCGCTAAAAATTTCCTACATGAGCGCTTCAAGAATAATGAATCTGTTATTTATCTGGCGATGAAAGAAGAAAAAGCCATTGGTTTTACACAACTGTATCCGTTATTTTCTTCAGTGAGCATGCAGCGAATGTTCATTTTGAACGATCTGTATGTCGATAGCAGTTGCAGAAATGAAGGTGTTGGTGAAGCCCTTATAAACAAAGCCAAAGAATTATGTATCGGACTGAAGTATAAAGGGCTTGGACTCCAGACCGGAAAGGACAATCCTGCGCAGAAACTTTATGAGCGCCTAGGCTTTGAGATTGACCCAGACCTTCAATATTTCTGGACCAACAAGGATTTTAAATGATAATATCATTAGGCCAATTTCGTTTATGAGCTTACGTGGATTATTGCATTCAAATGTTTATTGGTAGGACAATCCATGTCCAAAAGGATATAATGGGTCTTTAGAATCATAAGGTACATCTTCCATTTGATTTTCAACAGCTTCCCAAGATGACGGAAGTTCAAAAGGCAGTTTGCCAGACGGGTTTACTTTTCCAAAAAGCACATCCATTAATACTTCATCACTTGTACCGAATTCTCCAAATAAGGCGCCAGCAGCTTTATCAATTTCTGTTAAAATAGCTGCTCGTTCCAAGTTGGCAACTACTATAGCTGGTTTTTGGTTTATTAAATCTAAAATTTCTTTCTTCTCTTCCTCTGAGTAGTACAACCTTCCCTGTTTGAAGAAACTTTCTAAAAAATATTCAGAACGTGGTTCAAAAGGCGTTAGTATTCTTTTCAGGATGACATCTGCATCTCTTGGATCATCTACCAAAACACCTTTTGTATTTATCACCTCTGGCGTTAGCATTCCCTCAGCATAGATCTTGACACCTTTTTTCAAGGGTAGCAGTCCGTCATTTTTCAATAGTACCATGGACTTACTTTGTGCAATTTTTCCTTTTTCTCTAAAAACATCTTTACCGGCAATCTGCAAAGCTTCCTTTTCGTCAACATAAGGGTCATCAAAAAGACCTAGTCGAAATTTATCAAGCATGATTCGTTTTACAGAAATGTCTAATCGTTCTTCAGAAATAACACCGTCATTCACTAATTCAACGATTAGTTCTGGTATATTTTCACCACCAAACTGGTCACAGCCAGCGTCAATTACTTTTGCAACCCGCTCTTTTGGTGTTAAATGTTCAACACCCCATGCGCGGCCCTCTCCCATTTTACCATCTGATATAATATTCCAATCCGTACAAATCACGCCTTGAAAATTAAGTGAATCCCGAAGCATTGTGGTAATGATTTCCTTATTAAAACCAAACGCAACATCCTCGTTGGTTTGCCCAATTGGAATTCCGTAGTACGGCATGATCTGTGCTGTTTTCGCTGGGAAAGCACCCTCCGTGAACGGGATTATGTGGTAGTCGAAATTATCGCCTGGGTACACTTGGTTCTTGCCATATGGAAAGTGCGCATCCTCACCATCTTCTTGTGGGCCTCCTCCAGAAAAGTGTTTCGTCATACAAGCCACGCTATGAGAACCCAATGAATCACCTTGAAACCCCAAAACATAGGCCTTGGTCATCATTGCTGAAAGATAGGCATCTTCTCCAAAGGTGCCATTGGCCCTACCCCATCGAGGCTCCGTGGCCAGATCAGCCATAGGGTGCAATGCCAAACGAATACCAACAGCCGTATATTCTTGTCTTGCGATGTCACCAAATTCACGAACCAATATTGTATCACGTGTTGCCGCCAAACCAAGTGAGCTAGGCCATTTTGAGAATGCCGGTGTAAACAAACTTGCTCCTGGATTATTTTCGGTTCCGTGACGTGGATCTGTAGCGATGGTTATAGGTATACCCAAACGTGTACGCTCTGCCATTTTCTGAATGGAATTATTATATTTTGCAGTAAGATCAGCATCTAAAGAGGCAATAATATTAAAGCTATTCATTTTCTTTCTAGCAATCATTTCAGAATTCGAAGGCAACATGAAGGACATCATCATGGTCATTGGATCGGTCGATAAGACAGGAGTTTCCATGGGTTCGCCATCGGGCGTTGTCCCAATCATAGTTATAAACATTGAACCTGCTTTTTCTTCTAAATTCATTTGACTTACCAAATCGTTAACCCTATCCTCAAGATTTGCTGATGTGTCTTCGTAAGTATCCAGCTTTCCATTTTTATTGAGATCTCTGAAAGCGATACCATTTTCAGTAAGAGACGATGCCTCGACTCCCAAAAGCTCCATATTGCTGTTCGATTTACTCTTCTTGCTAAAATACATTACAGCATAGCCTACGACTAGAATAGCCAAAATGCTTAACAATAAGTACTTTACTACTTTCCAAAATTTTCTCATGATGATTCTTTATAGTGTTAGAACGACACAATATTACAAAATAAATTCCTATTGTGCTATTTTGACACAATAATATTTTATATTTGTTTATATGAGCCAAACTCCAAATGATCTTACATCACAATTAGTTGATAATTGTCTTCCAGGAAATTCAATAGATTGTGTTATTCTAGGATATGATGAGCAGCAATTGAAAATTTTACTACTTAAGTGGAAACATGAGGATATGTGGTGCTTACCTGGCGGTTTTATTCGTAAGGATGAGGATATGAATCAAGCTGCGCAGCGAATATTGGAAATGCGTACAGGATTGAAATCTGTGTTTCTTAATCAGTTTTATACGTTCGCAAGTGCAAAGAGATCCAAATTAAATACAGAAGTTCAACTCACCAGAATGGATCATATCTTGAAAGGTTTACATGGGGTTGATGATAGATTTATAGACTGGATAAAAGAAAGATTCATCACCACGGGTTATTTTGCCCTAGTGGATATAAGAAAGACTTCTCCTCACCCGGATGTACTATCCGAAAAGTGTGAATGGAAGACAATCTCAAGTTTGCCTGAATTAATGATGGACCATAACGAGATTATTGTCAAAGCCTTAGAGCATCTCCGAATCCAATTGAATTATCTACCTATTGGCATGTCTTTATTGCCACAGAAATTTACAATGCGAGACCTGCAGAAATTATATGAGGCTTTTTTAAACACTCCTCTTGAACGCAGCAATTTTCAACGAAAGATGCTAAAATTGGGAATTTTTGTGCGCCACGAGAAGCATCTCACAGGAGCTGCCAACAAGGCACCCTATCTATACAGTTTTGATATTCCGAAATACAACGAATTACTCGAAAAAGGAATTGGCTTTGCCTATTAACTTATTAGTATTGGTTTTTAAGATGTGAAATCTTCAATTTATCATACCTCAAAAAGTCAATTCCGTAATTATATCAGCTATTGCTTAAAAAGCCAGCAGTTTTAAGTCCAAAATTTATATCCAACGTTATTTATAATTATTTTTACGCCCTTATTCATAAAAGAAAATCGAAGTGGGCACAAAATATGTTTTTGATTTTGATAGTACCTTGACAAGAGTTGAGGCTTTGGATGTATTGGCTGAAATGACATTGCATGGAAAATCGAATAAAGAAGAAGTAATCGGTGAAATCCAGAAAATCACGAATCTAGGAATAGATGGCGATATTTCTTTTACCGAATCTTTAGAACGGCGCATTAAACTTTTAAGAGCCCACAGGGACGATCTGGATGGGCTTGTACAAGAGCTTCGACAGAAAATATCTAAATCCATTGAATCCAATAAGGAGTTTTTTGAAAAGTTCTCAGATAATATTTATGTGATTTCCTGCGGATTTAAAGAATTTATTGATCCCATTGTATTGGAATATAATATTCCTTCAGAAAGGGTGTATGCCAATACGTTTGAATTTGATATTGAGGGAAATATAGTTGGGTTTGATGAGGGTAATGTACTTGCCACACATAATGGCAAAATAGAATGTCTAAAAAACCTTGATCTGGATGGTGAGATCCATGTTATCGGTGATGGTTATAGCGATTACGTCATGCGTGAGGCCGGAGTTGCCCATAAGTTCTTTGCCTATACTGAGAATGTACATAGAGATAAAGCTGCTGATAATGCAGACCATATAGCACCAAACCTTGATGAATTCTTGTTCGTCAATGATTTGCCGCGTAATATTTCATATCCAAAGAATAGAATCAAGATATTATTATTGGAAAATGTGCATCCTGCGGCCTTTGATAACCTTTCTGAAGATGGATTCTCAGTAGAATTGGTAACAACTAGTTTGTCTGAAGAACAATTGATCGAGAAGATAAAAGGTGTACATGTATTGGGAATTCGTTCCAAGACGCAGGTCACCCAAAATGTATTGGATGCTGCCGACAAATTATTGGTAATAGGTGCTTTTTGTATAGGCACCACGCAGATAGATCTGGATTATTGCAAGAAAAGTGGTGTCGTTGTTTTCAATGCACCATATAGCAATACCCGTTCGGTAGTAGAGTTGGCCATTGGTCATATTATCATGCTTATGCGTAGTGTATTTCAACGCAGTACAGAGCTTCATGGAGGACAGTGGAATAAAACGGCCAGTAACTCAAGAGAAGTAAGAGGAAAGAATCTGGGTATCGTAGGGTATGGCAATATTGGCAAACAATTATCGGTACTCGCGGAGGCCATCGGAATGCGTGTGTATTATTACGATGTAGAAGACAGACTTGCTCTTGGTAACGCCGTTAGATGTGAAACCTTGGAAAATCTATTGAATGTCTCCGATGTGGTGACTTTACACATTGATGATAATAAGGCTAACAAGAATTTTATTGGGGAACGTGAGATAAACCAAATGAAGCATGGCGCTATGCTGATTAACTTATCCCGCGGTTTTGTAGTGGATATAAACGAATTAGTGAATGCCTTAAAAAGTGGTAAGATAGCAGGTGCCGCTGTGGATGTTTATCCGGAAGAGCCAAGAAGCAATGGTAGTTTTGTGACCGAGCTTCAAGGCTTAGATAATGTCATCTTAACACCGCACGTCGGCGGAAGTACGGAAGAAGCCCAGCGCAATATTGCCGATTTCGTCCCGAACAAGATTATGGATTACATCAATTCTGGGAATACGGTTGACGCTGTGAATTTCCCGAATATCAGATTGCCAAAACAAGTTAATGCACATCGCTTTTTGCATATTCATAAGAATGTTCCGGGTGTTATGGCTCACATCAACGAGGTCTTGGCAAACTATGAAATGAACCTGACAGGACAATATCTTTCAACTGATAGTGATTTGGGTTATGTGATATCCGATTTGGACAAGGAGTATAACAAGGACGTGATCAAGGCACTCCGCAAGGTAGACAATACCATCAAGTTTAGGGTGTTATATTAATTAAGACTCCCTGTTATAATAGATCATATTTTATAACAGGGTGTGAATGCCCTGTGCAACTGTTCAATTATTATAACCACAATTCGATTATCTTTGTCTCCATCACCTGAAGCTTTAGGGAAAGATGATCTAGTTAAAGAAACCTATGAGAATTGACATTGTCACCGTACTTCCAGAATTACTAAAAAGCCCATTTGAAGCTTCCATTTTAAAGCGCGCTATTGATGCCGGTTTGGTGGAAGTACACTTTCATAATTTACGTGATTACGCAACGGATAATTATAAGTCCGTCGATGACACCCAGTTCGGTGGTGGCGCGGGAATGGTCATGACCATAGAGCCCATTGATAAATGCATCACAGGTCTGAAAGCTGAACGCGATTACGATGAAATCATTTATATGACTCCAGATGGTGAAACGCTAAGCCAAGGTATTTCCAATCATTTATCCTTAAAAGAAAACATCATCATATTATGTGGTCATTATAAAGGTGTAGACCAACGCGTACGAGATCATTTTATCACCCGGGAAATCTCCATTGGTGATTATGTATTGTCTGGTGGCGAATTAGGTGCTGCGGTATTGTGCGATTCTGTAATACGATTGATTCCTGGCGTACTAGGTAACGAGACCTCTGCCCTCACCGACTCTTTTCAAGATGGTTTATTGGCACCGCCTATTTACACAAAACCTAGAGACTATAAAGGCTGGAAAGTGCCAGAAGTCCTCTTTAGTGGAAATTTCCCAGAGATTGAAAAATGGCGTGAGAATGCCGCTTATGAGCGGACCAAGGAAAGACGCCCTGATCTTTTAGAAGATTAGATTTATGACTCCAAGAATAAAAACCCTCTTAGAAAAGAAATTCGTTGGCAAATCAATTGATATGTCTTTAGTCAACAACAAAACCTTCGAGCTGTTTTCTGGTTTTATGCCAGAGAAGAAGCACATAAAAAATGCTTTAAGCGCTGATGTTTATGAAGTAATGGTTTATGATGATTCTTACTTCAAAAGCTTTAACCCTGCAAACACCTTTACAAAGTGGGCATCGATTGAAGTTTCGGAATTTGACACTATTTCTGAGGGCATGGAATCATGCACATTAAAAGGGGGATTGTATGCGGTCTTCAATTATATAGGCTTGGCGAAAGACTTTTCGATATTCATGAGGTATATTTTAATGGAGTGGTTGCCAGATTCTGATTACGAACTCGACCAAAGAGAACACTTCAATATCCTAGGAGACACTTACAAAAATAATGATCCAGATTCTGAAGAGGAAGTATGGATTCCGATTCGCGTTAAGGATTGAAGCGACATCCTTTTGTATCACTTCGAGTGTCACGCCAAAGCGTCATGGATCGAGAACCAACAAAAGATATAGCGGAAAGTCTGACCGAGATATTTTCGTCTTGGGAACGCCCAAAAAACTTTTAACTTTTTACCTTTCAACTTTTAACTTTTTAACTATATTTGCACCCAATTTCGGGTCAACCTCTGGCGAGATACGTGAATGTTGTTTCGAAACAACCCATTAATAAAATAAACAATGGACTCTTTAGTAAAATTTGTACAAGACGAATTTGTAACAAGAAAAGATTTACCTGAATTCTCGGCTGGTGATACTATCACAGTATACTACGAGATTCGTGAAGGTGATAAAGTAAGAACGCAGTTCTTTAAAGGTGTAGTGATACAGCGAAGAGGAAGCGGCAGTTCTGAAACATTTACTATCAGGAAGATGTCCGGGACCGTAGGCGTTGAGCGTATCTTCCCTATTAACCTTCCTGCACTTCAGAAAATCGAGATCAATAAAGCAGGTAAAGTGCGTAGAGCACGTATCTTCTATTTTAGAGGTCTTACTGGTAAGAAAGCCAGAATCAAGGAGGTTAGAAGAAAATAATCAGCATTATATCGTATTTAAAGGTCTTAATTTATTAAGGCCTTTTTTTATTAACTATTGTTAACAAGTCTGGTTTATAAACAGTTGATATCTAATCACCTAAAAAAATTGAAAATTAATTTTCTTCACATACTTTAGCTATAGAATTTAGCACCAACTAACGTATATTGCTTGGTAGTCATGTACAAGGCTAAAGTTTGAATTCTGTAAAGAAACGTTCTTTAATTTAATTATTTTTTGAGATTTGGAAGCGCTATGTGTATGCATAGGCAGTGGAAGGGTCGGAAGCACTAAAAAGAGGAGCACGCTTAGGTAGGCTCCAGCACTGTTAGGGTGGAAAGTTTGGAAAGTGGCATAGACGAAAGAAAACAACACTAGAAGAGTAATGTTGAGTTAGTAAGGTAAAGCACGCAAGTGGGTTGCACGAAGATGATATATCAAGAAAAATGATTGAAAAACATGAGTCCTTTTGGTAGCAGGTCAATACATTTTGAAAGCTACACTACAAATAGTCTCATTGAATTAGCGCAAGCTTGAATCGAAAAGGGTCTTTAAACGGGACCTGAAGTTAACAGCAATGTCAACTAGGTCATGTGGAACTATTTCAAGAAAGCCATGTCAAGTATAGTTTAGTCTATAAATGATATGGCTTTTGTTTTTTTAAGACCCTTGATATTGTATATTTAATTTCAAATTGTTTCATGGACCTATCTTATAAAAACGATCTGACTTTCAAGGATCATGACTTCACTCAAAAAGAACTCTCAAAAGCAGAGTACGACAATTGCATCTTCATTAATTGTAATTTCGAAGACAACCATCTTTCAAGCTTCATGTTTCTTGACTCCGAGTTCATCGATTGCAACTTAAGCAATTCAAAAATCAGCGAAGCGACATTCAAGGATGTCACTTTTACAAATTGTAAATTGGTAGGAATGCCTTTTAACTCATGTAATGCGTTTTTATTATCTATCAGTTTTATCGGATGCAATCTCGGGTTTGCTTCTTTTCACAATCTGAAGTTAGTATCAACTAATTTCAAGAATTGCATACTACACCATACCGATTTTACAATGGCGAATATGTCAGGCTCTTCCTTCTCCGGTAGCGATTTGAAAGAAGCCATCTTTGAAAACACAAATCTTGAAAAAGTGGATTTCAGGACATCCTATAATTTCTCTTTTAATCCGGACTTAAATAGAATAAAAAAAGCAAAATTCTCGAATGAGGGCATCCACGGATTATTGCAACATCATAATATCTTAATCGAATG
Source organism: uncultured Flavobacteriaceae bacterium (assembly GCA_965530995.1). Taxonomy (GTDB): domain Bacteria; phylum Bacteroidota; class Bacteroidia; order Flavobacteriales; family Flavobacteriaceae; genus JABABD01. The sequence continues at coordinate 2,424 of CBESOB010000019.1, read as the reverse complement.
ATGAGATCATCATTTTGAAGTGCAACTTTCACACAAAAAACGCACTCCTTTTTGTATATTTGCAACTCGAAAAAACAATGCAATTCAATCGCATCTTTCATAAAACATTTTAATTGATTATGGCGCAAACAACTAAGATCATTTATACTAAAACAGACGAAGCTCCTGCTTTAGCTACACATTCTTTCTTACCGATCGTAAAAGCTTTTACAAAGACGGCCAATATCAATCTGGAAACTAGGGATATATCTCTTGCCGGAAGAATACTCGCTAATTTCCCAAATTATTTAACGGAAGAACAACGTGTGCCAGATGCTTTGACAGAACTAGGTGAACTTGCCAAGCAACCGGAGGCCAACATCATTAAATTACCAAACATTAGTGCGTCTATTCCTCAGTTGAATGCTGCCATAAAGGAACTACAAGAAAAAGGATTTGCAATTCCCAATTACCCAGACGAAATATCCAATGATGAGGATAAAGCTATAAAGACCACTTACGACAAAATAAAAGGTAGTGCTGTAAATCCTGTACTTCGTGAAGGTAATTCTGATAGACGTGCACCACGAGCCGTAAAGAATTACGCAAAGAAAAATCCGCATAGCATGGGCGCTTGGAGTCCTGATTCCAAAACACACGTTTCAACCATGACCCATGGTGACTTTAGGGCCAATGAAAAATCAGTGACCATCACAAAAGCATGTAGTGTCGATATTATACATACAAACCATAAGGGAAATAAAACCATTCTAAAAAACAATCTGACATTGCTTGATGGCGAGATCATCGATGCGACAGTGATGAGTAAGAAAGCATTATTGGCTTTCCTTCAAGAACAGTTTAAAGATGCTAAAAGCAAAGGTGTGCTATTATCCTTGCACATGAAAGCCACCATGATGAAAGTCTCCGACCCAATTATTTTCGGTCATGCTGTGAGAACCTATTTTGCAGATGTGTTTGAAAAACATGGAGCGATTCTGGAAGAAATAGGCGTGGATGTGAATAATGGATTTGGAAACTTATTGTCCAACTTAAATGAACTCCCAGAAGCCAAACAAAAAGAGATAGAATTAGATATTCAAACGTGTCTAGAAAATGGACCTGATATCGCCATGGTGAACTCCGACCAAGGAATTACCAATCTACACGTACCTAGTCATGTGATCATTGATGCCTCCATGCCCGCTATGATCCGTACGTCTGGTCAAATGTGGAATGACGACGGGAATCTGCAAGATACCAAAGCGGTTATTCCCGATAGTAGTTACGCAGGTATTTACAGCGCTACGATCGATTTCTGTAAGGAGCATGGTGCGTTTGACCCTAGAACCATGGGAACCGTGCCAAATGTTGGTCTGATGGCTCAAAAAGCCGAAGAATATGGGTCACATGATAAAACATTTGAGATCAGTACTGAAGGAAGAGTGGATGTCATTAATGACTCCGGGACTATATTGCTATCTCATGAAGTTGAAGAAGGAGACATCTGGAGAATGTGCCAGGTAAAAGATGCACCTATACAAGATTGGGTCAAGTTAGCGGTCTCTAGGGCCAGAGCAACGGGATGGCCGACAGTTTTCTGGTTAGATGAAGAGAGAGCGCATGATGCTGAAATCATCAAGAAAGTAAATCAATACCTACCAGATCACGAAACATCAGGTTTAGATATCCGAATCCTATCCCCATTTAAAGCTACCTTATTCACTTTAGAGCGCGTAAAAGCTGGCAAAGACACTATATCGGTATCTGGAAATGTGTTACGGGATTATTTAACAGACCTATTTCCTATCCTAGAACTGGGTACGAGCGCGAAAATGCTTTCCATTGTCCCCTTAATGAATGGTGGTGGATTGTTTGAAACTGGTGCTGGAGGGTCGGCTCCAAAACATGTACAGCAATTCCTAAAGGAAAATCATTTACGATGGGATTCGTTGGGTGAATTCTTGGCACTAGCCGTTTCACTCGATCATCTTGGAGAAAAATACAACAATCCAAAGGCCATCGTACTGGGTGAAGCCTTGGATGATGCTACAGAAAAATTACTCGATAATAAAAAAGGGCCATCACGCAAGGTCCATGAATTGGACAATCGTGGCAGTCATTTCTACTTAGCAAAATATTGGGCAGAAGCACTCGCCAATCAGACTAAGGATAGTGACTTGCAACATATTTTTAAACCTATGACAGAAGCTTTGGACAAGGGTGAATCAACGATTATTGAAGAGTTGAATTCTGTTCAAGGAAAATCCATGGATATTGGTGGCTATTATGAGCCAGATGAAGAAGCCACGAGTAAAGCCATGAGACCTAGTAATACGTTCAATAATATATTGAACACTTTATAGTCGTTGGCTTTTATTTAACTTTTAGAGCTCCTTTTTTCAAGGGGCTTTTTTTATTTTTATACTAAATTTAATCAACCTT
>CBESOB010000018.1:0-23248 GCA_965530995.1 uncultured Flavobacteriaceae bacterium | reverse complement strand
AGCCGTAATTTCAGAAGAAGTTTGTGCAATATTTACCTTGTTTGGGTAGTAAATAGTCTTTGTGAGATACCACGTAGGTAGTTTGGTCCTGCATTTTTTTTTAGCTTCTATTTGCTCTACGATCTCTTTTATAGAAACATTATCGAATTTGGGATTTTGAAATAGGAGCTTTGTAATGTCAACATATAAATTATTATTTATAAAATCTTGAATTACAGTATTTAATATATTGTTATTCAAATTAAAACTATAGATCCTTAGTCAGTTGTTTAACGATTTTATTTTCTGAAAGAAATTCTTTTAATATCACTTTAATGGCGGTGTAAGTTGGCACAGCCACAATCATGCCTAAAGCACCAAAGAGTACGCCTGCAATAATGATGATCAAGAAAATTTCCAATGGATGCGATTTAACACTTTGCGAGAAAATGATTGGTTGACTAAAGAAATTGTCAACCAATTGACCTATTACAAAACCAATCATTACATAGATGGTCGTAGGTAGTATCACGTCACTAAAACTTTCACCAAGGTTACTGCTCATAGTGAGAATGATCATTAAAACGCCACTAACCATGGGTCCTACGTAAGGTATCAGGTTGAGCAATGCGCATAGAAATGCTATAACTACTGCATTTTCAACACCAAAAATCAATAGTGTGATGGCGTAGATCACAAAAAGTATGAGTATCTGGAAAAACAAGCCCACAAAATACCTGGATAAAAGGTTCTTGATCTTTTCAAAGGATCTTTTTGAGCCAGATTCCTTGCCATCTGGAACTAAGGTCATAATGCCGTTTTCCAATAGATGACTATCCTTAAGCAAAAAGAAGCTTATGAACAATACCGAGAACAACCCGACACTGAAACTCCCAAATCCGCTGACTATAGAATTCAAGAAATCAGGGATAAAAGCAAAATCAATTTTAGAGAGCGGCTTAGATTCTTTGATGGATTCTAGAAGATTAATGTTATTGATCTCTAAATAGGTGATTACTTGCTGATATAAACTCTCAATATTCCTTGTTAGCCGATCGATATCCAACAACGCCAAGTTCTGGCCTTGTTCGACTATTAGCGGGATGAACATGCGAATGAGTCCGAAGAGAAAACCAATCATCAAAATCATGGTTGTAATGACGGCTATTGTATTCTTGAATTTCAGTTTGTCCCTTAAAAATCGAACAATAGGCAATCCGATAAGGGAAATAACTGCCGCGACGGCTATATACACAATAACGGCTTGAATTTTATATAGGAAATATAACACCAATAATGTGCCTGCAATAATACCTATTGCCTGCAAAATACCTTTACTGATGGTGTTCGAATTCATTTTGTAAATATACAGATTGGAGTTGGAAGTAAGAAGCGAGAAGTTTGAAGTTTTAAATGAGTTGCTTGGTAATTTCATACAAGGAGATATTTGTCGCTTGCACAACATTCATACTACTGTTATGACCGAACATGTCTATGTGTATGACGGTATCAGATAGTGTCAATATTTCTTCGGAAATGCCAAAATTTTCATCGCCAACCACAAGAGCGATAGGGGTCTCTTTTGAGAAAAGATAAGATTGAAGAGGTTGGCTACTATTAGTGATCTCCAGCGAAATGATTTGATATCCCTTTTCTTTTAAATCAATCACGATTTCTGAAATATTTTCACAAACTTCATAAGGCACTACTTTTTCTGTCGCTCTAGAGGTTTTGGTCATTTTCCGACCTAAAGGATTATCAATTCCACAAAATATTAATTTCTCAATGCCAAAAGCATCTGCCATCCTGAACAGACTGCCAATATTTGGAGCATTGGCAACATTGTCACAGATAAGCGTAATAGGGGATTTTTTTTTAGAGAATTTGGAATTATAGTGGGTAAGTTGCTTCAATTGTATTTAATTTTCAAAAGCATACTTAACGATATTTGCGCCCATTTTCAAGGCCTTTAATCTTATCTCTGCTGAATCATTGTGCACTTCTTTGTCTTCCCAACCATCACCAAGATCAGATTCAAAAGTAAATAGCAGGACAAGCCTATCTTCAACAAAGATACCCATAGCTTGTGGACGTTTGCCGTCATGTTCATGAATTTTAGGTAACCCTTTCGGGAATTTATATGCCGAGTTGAAAATCACATGATTGTTTGGCAATTCCATCAATTCCTTATTTGGAAATACTTTTTTAAGCTCTTTCTCAATATAAGGCTGCATACCATAGTTGTCGTCAATGTGGAGAAAACCACCAGACATAAGGTAATTACGTAGATTCTCCGCGTCAGAGTCACTAAAGAATACATTGCCATGCCCGGTCATGTGTAATAACGGATATTGAAAGATATCCACACTTCCAGCTTCTACCGTTTCTGGCTTTGGATTCATGGCTGTATTTATATTAGCATTACAATAGGCAATGAGGTTAGGTACTGCCGTTGGATTGGAATACCAATCACCGCCACCATTGTATTTTAGGATTGCCAGATCTTGCCCGAAAATTGACAATGAGCATATGGTCAAAACTATAATGAAAGCATTTCTTGTGTTATTCATTTACTAAAGAAATTGTATGACAAGCCGCGATGGCAGCAGTCTCTGTTCGTAATCTTGTTTTACCCAAAGTTACAGGAATATAAGTCTTATCTATCGCTGTTGTAATTTCCTTAACACTAAAATCTCCTTCAGGCCCAATGAGAATGGTGATATCCTGATTGGTTTTGAGTTCGTTTTTAAAGGATTTTCTATCGGTATCTTCGCAATGGGCAACGAATTTTTGGCCATCATGGTTTTTTTTTATGAAATCTATGAAAGAACAAGCCTCATTCAGATTCGGTAAATAACATTGCAGCGATTGTTTCATTGCAGATTGAATGATCTTGTTGTAACGTTCCTTTTTAATGGTCCTACGTTCGCTGTTTTCACAGATGATAGGCGTGATGCTATCAACACCTATTTCCGTAGCTTTTTCTAGAAACCATTCGTAGCGATCGTTCATTTTGGTAGGAGCAACTGCCATATGTATCTTATATGGTCGTGTGGATTGCAATTCTTTATCGACAACCCTTACTTTGCAATTATTAGGGTTAGCCGAGACTATTTCCGCGGTAAATAGCCAGCCTTTTCCGTTAGTAATATGTAATATGTCACCTTCCATTTTTCGTAAGACACGCACTATATGTTTGCTTTCTTCCCTAGAGAATGAAAAATCTGGATAATCTTGAGTTAAGTCTGGGTTATAAAACAATTGCATGTAGCGAAGATAATAGAATTACAATTTACTTTTGGCATGCTCTAAACCCAATTCAATGACATGGAGAAGCTGTTCTTCGGTTTTGAAACCGTCCGCTGAGATATACACAAACTCGTTCATAGGACGTTTTGTGAAATCCATAGGACGAGCAAACTCATTTTTAAGGACTGTCTCCATTTTTGTAGCAATAATCCTTACTGCCAAATTTTCTTTAATGATACCAACGGTCATCTTGCCATGATATAGAAAAGACAAGCCACCGAACATTTTTTTTTCTGTAAAATCCTCGGCAAAGAACTTGAGTTGTTCTCTTATTCTATTCGCTAGTTGTTCGTTGAAGGCCATGTTTATATTTTCAATCTTGCAGATGCAGTGGCATCAAATCCAATAAAATCTTCTTCAAGATACTTCAAATAGCCAACAATAGCTATCATAGCAGCATTGTCGGTCGTGAATTCGAATTTTGGGATATAGGTCGTCCAACCAAATTTTTGTTCTCCAGTTTTTAAGGCATTTCGTATTCCTGAATTGGCAGAAACACCGCCACCGATCGCAATATGGTTGATTCCTGTTTGCTGGCAGGCGAGCTTTAATTTATCCATCAAAATACCAATGATCGTAAATTGAATAGAAGCGCAGATATCATTCAGGTTCTCTTCAATGAAGTTAGGGTTTTCCTTTACCTGTTTCTGGATGAAATATAGAACAGCCGTCTTGAATCCTGAAAAACTAAAATTCAATCCATCGACTTTTGGCTTTGTGAATTTAAAGGCCTTTGGATTGCCTTTTTGGGCTCTCTTGTCAATTTCAGGGCCAGCAGGATAACCTAGTCCTAAGATCTTTCCGCTTTTATCATAAGCTTCTCCAACGGCGTCATCAATGGTTTCACCAATGACCTCCATATCAAAGTGGTTGGTCACTTTTACTATTTGCGTATGACCTCCAGAAATGGTCATTGCCAAAAATGGAAACGATGGCTTCTCATAACCTTCTTCATCAATAAAATGAGCCAAGATATGAGCCTGCATATGGTTGACGTCTATCAATGGAATATCCAATCCATAAGCCAAAGATTTTGCGAAGGAAGTTCCCACTAATAAAGACCCCATTAAGCCAGGGCCACGGGTGAAGGCTATTGCATTCAATTGCGCCTTAGTGATTCCTGCTTTTTCCAAAGCTTGATGTACTACAGGAACGATGTTCTTTTGATGTGCCCTTGATGCTAATTCAGGGACCACACCTCCATATTCCGCATGTATTTTTTGACTCGCGACAACATTGCTTAGAATCTTTCCGTTGTTGATGACAGAAGCGGCTGTGTCGTCGCAAGAAGACTCAATACCGAGTATATAGATATTTTGTGTGCTCATTAATAAAATCCAGGCACAATAATTGTTAATTTTGGTAGCAAGTAGAGACGTCTATTTACCCGATTTGTGCGTAAATACAAATGTAGGTTATTCCGTTTTAATTCATAACTTTAAGGCACATCAAAAAATATCTTAAAATAGTATCAAAGGTCGTTGCAATTATTTTATTGCTCTTCGTCATATTGGTGTTGTTTTTGTCGATTCCTGCAGTTCAAACTTTTCTAGGAAGCCGTGCAACCAAATGGGTTAACAATGAGTATAGCACTAATATTAACATTGGTAGAATTGGACTTCAATTCAATGGTGATGTAGAACTCAAAGACATTTATATTGAAGATTACAAGCAGGACACTCTCTTTAACATTAAGGAACTCAACACCGCCATTATTAGCTTCAAGAATCTTTATGAAAATAAGTTTGCTTTCGGTGATATTGATCTTGATGGATTGACTTTTAACTTAAAGACCTATGAAGGTGATAAGGATACAAATCTCGATGTGTTTGTTGCTAGGTTCGATGAAGATAACCCTACTAAGGAAAAAAGTAATTTTCTACTATCCTCTAGCGATATATCCATTAGCAATAGCACTTTTAAACTATCAGATGAGAATAAGAAAACCACGCAGTTGCTCAAGTTTGACGACCTGAATATAAATGCGACTAATTTATTGATAAAAGGCAGTGATGTGACTATGCGCGTTAATAAACTTGCGTTTGTAGGTAGTCGTGGACTTAGAATGAAGAATTTAAAAGCTAATTTTTCGTATACACTTCAGGACATGACATTTAATGATCTTGATATACAGACTGCTGATTCTCAACTCAAGGGAAAACTGAAATTCACTTACAACAGAGAAGACCTGCAATATTTTACGGATAAGGTTGTGCTTAGTGCTCAATTCACTGAATCGGATATCGCCTTGAATGATTTGAATACTTATTATAATGAGTTTGGGGTGAATCAACGAGCTAAACTAAGTGTTGATTTATCAGGTACTTTAAATAACCTTAAAGCAGATAATTTAATAGTACGTACTTCTAGACGCACACAGATCATTGGAGATATAAATTTCAAGAATCTCTTTAATTCTGAAGAGAATAATTTTATAATGGATGCTAAGTTCAGGAATCTTACATCAAATTATAATGACCTTAAATCGCTGTTACCAAATATTCTTGGGCAAAGCATACCATCGACTTTTGCCAAACTAGGCAGTTTTAGTTTATTCGGAACATCCAATGTCACGGCGAACGATATAGCCGCTAAATTGGAGATAAACACAGAATTGGGTTTTATCCATTCTGACCTTAGCATGAAAAAATTAGATGATATTGACAATGCGTCCTATGCAGGGTCCGTTATCTTGGATGATTTTAATATTGGAGAGTTTCTTGATGATAATAGCCTTGAGAATATTTCCATGAATTTGGACGTTGATGGTAAAGGATTTACATTGGACAAATTAAATACCAAAGTTGTAGGCGAGGTTTATAGTGTTGATTATAATGGGTATTCATATGACAATATTTCTGTTTCTGGCAATCTGCAAAACAGGATTTTCAAGGGTAATCTTTCATCAAAAGATGAAAACATTACACTCAATTTCAATGGATTGGCAGATTATTCCAAGGAAATCAATAACTACGATTTTACTGCTGATGTCTCATATGCTAACCTGAGAGCCCTAAATTTTGTTAAGAACGATTCTCTCTCGGTTTTCAAAGGTAGTGTTCAAATGAAAATGAAAGGTAGTAATATAGATGATGCCTACGGACGTATTAATTTTGAGAATACATCGTATATAAACGAGAACGATTCCTATTTTTTCAAGGATTTTGCAGTGACCTCTGAATTTGAAAATGATATAAGATTCATTAAAGTTAATTCGCCAGATATTATTGAAGGACGGATGAGCGGCAAATTCATCTTTAAGGATGTAGGCAAGCTTTTCGAAAATGCAATAGGTAGTATTTATACCAACTACGTTGCCAATGAGGTCACTACCAATCAGTCTATAGATTTTAATTTCAAGATCTATAATAAGATTGTTGAAGTATTCTATCCGGATTTAAAACTGGGAAGTAACACCAATATTCGTGGTCGTGTTGGGAGTGATGAGAAGGATTTTAAGCTGACATTCAAATCGCCACAGATAAAATTATTGAATTATTTTGCCGACGATATTGAATTAAAAATAGACAATAAGAATCCTCTTTTTAATACCTATGTTCAGATAGATAGTATAAATACCAAGTTCTATGATGTCTCTAAATTCAATTTGATCAATGTGACGCTAAACGATACACTTTTCATTAGATCGGATTTCAAAGGAGGCAAGAGAAATGATGATTTTTACGATTTAAATTTGTTCTATACCATTGATGAGAATAATAAATCCGTAATTGGATTTAAGAAATCCGATGTTATTTTCAAGGACAATAAGTGGCACATCAATGAGAATCGGGACCGTTTAAATAAAATTACTTTTGACAGGAATTTCAAGGAGTTTGACATCGATCAGTTTGTCATGAACCACCAAACTGAAGAAATAAGACTTTCTGGGATAATAAGGGATACGACATATAAAGATATTAAATTTAGTTTCAAGGATGTTGATTTAACCAAAATAACACCAGATATAGAAGGCCTTAGGCTTGAAGGAAACATCAATGGGCGATTGGATCTGCTTCAGCAGAATGGTAGCTACCTGCCAAATTCGTCAGTGATAGTGGATGATTTTACGGTAAATGGTACTAGATATGGGTCGTTCGATGCAAAAATTACAGGAAATCAATCCTTGACCAGATATAAGGTAAACGCCAAGATAAAGGATGATGTCACAGAATCATTCAGTGCGGTTGGCGATATAGATGTCTCGAAAAATTCTTCTATGATAGATGTGGCCATTAATTTCAAGGAGTTTAATCTAGAACCATTGAATGCATTTGGAGAAGACGTCATAACGAATATACGTGGACGAGTTGATGGTTATGCTAGAGTGACTGGTAATTTGGATACACCGTCTATTGATGGTAATTTAAAGCTAAATCAAGCAGGACTAAGCATTCCGTACTTAAATGTGAACTATAGTTTTGAAGATAACTCTTCCGTGTCTTTAAAGAAACAAAATTTTAATTTTAATCGGGTTAAAATGGAAGACTCCAAGTTTAATTCAAAGGCTCAGTTAAATGGGTATTTAAGGCATAATAACTTCTCTAATTGGGAATTGGGTCTAACATTGGATACAGATAGGTTATTGGTTTTGGATACGGAAGACGAAGAAGATGTCCTTTATTATGGAACCGGATTCGTGGGAGGAGAAGCTAGTATCTATGGCCCGACCGATCAGCTGACAATTGAAGTGACTGGGGAAACAGAACGTGGCACGGTTTTCAAGATTCCATTAAATGATGCTGAGACCTTTGGTGACAATTCATTTATTCATTTCTTGAGTCCTGAAGAAAAGCAAGCGAGATTAACAGGTGAAACTGTTTCAATTACTGAAATTAAAGGTGTTGAATTAGAATTTGATCTTAATATCACTCAAGATGCTGAGGTGGAAATTGTTATCGATAAAAGTTCAGGTAGCTCAATACGAGGAAGAGGTGAAGGAAACTTACTTGTCGAAATAAATACGAATGGAAAGTTCAATATGTATGGCGATATTTCCGTGTTCGAGGGAGTTTATAATTTTATATATGGGGGTCTAGTACAAAAAGAATTTAGCGTACAACCAGGAGGTACATTGTCATGGGATGGTGCACCCTTAAACGCAGAGGTCAATTTGATCGCTCAGTATAAAACGCAAGCAAACCCGTCTGTTTTGTTGGATTCACCTATTAATAGAAGTATTCCAGTAGAGGTTGAAATTAGTTTAACAGGTGTCTTAGAGAAGCCTGACCCGGTTTTTGACATAAAGTTTCCTAATGTGAGTTCAACTATCAAATCTGAGCTAGAATATCGATTAGATGATAATGAAAGCAGGGAGTTTCAAGCACTTTCTGTATTGACAACTGGAGCCTTCATGAGTGAACTCAGATTGGGCCAAGGTGCTCTTTATGGAACCTTATCTGAGCGAGCTTCAAGTTTAATAAATAGCATTTTCTCCGATAGTGATAGCAAACTGCAAGTTGGCCTTGATTATAAGCTTGGTGAAAATAATCCAGATTATCAAACGGATGATAGATTAGGGGTAACCTTATCAACTCAATTGTCTAATAGGGTTTTAATAAACGGAAAAGTCGGTGTGCCAATAGGTGGTGTGAGTCAAACCGTTATAGCAGGTGATGTCCAAATAGATTTTCTCTTGAATGAAGAAGGAACACTTACGGCAAAAATATTCAATCGAGAGAACAGTATCCGAAATTTTGGAGAAGAAATAGGATATACACAAGGCATGGGGGTTGCCTATAATGTTGATTTCGATAATTTTAAAGAGTTATTTCAAAAGATCTTCAAAGGCCAGAAAGAGGAGGTCAAGGTGCTTGAAGGTTCTGCTAAGGAGACCGATTCAAGACTTCCCACATTCATGAGTTTCAAGAACAAAACTTCAAGTAAAAATTAGTATTTAACTTATTTAGATTTATGTTTTAATCTAATTTTATTCACTGCTTTTGAGCGAAAACGTTTTAGTAGAAATTTAGTATTTACGAGTCTTAACATTGTAATGTTTAGTATTTTTACATGAGCTTTTTGCTTACCAAATATGACGAATAAAATCAAGAAAATAGGTGTTATGACTTCGGGTGGAGATGCACCTGGAATGAACGCTGCAATTAGGTCCGTAGCTAGGACTTGCGCTTATTACAATATAGAATGCGCAGGAATATATCGTGGCTATGAAGGAATGATCGAAGGTGATTTCATGGAGTTAACAGCTCGAAATGTTAAGGGCATTATCAATAAAGGAGGTACTATCCTTAAATCTGCAAGGTCCAAGGAATTCAGGACTTCAGAAGGACGTAAAAAAGCGTATGATGCGCTTATAAAAGCTAACATAGATGGTCTAGTGGTTATTGGTGGTGACGGAACCTTTACTGGTGCAATGATTTTTAACAAAGAGTATGGCTTTCCTGTAATGGGCATTCCTGGTACTATAGACAATGATATTTTTGGCACGTCGCATACTTTAGGTTATGATACGGCCCTAAATACAGTTGTCGATGTGATTGACAAGATACGTGACACCGCAAGTTCACATAACCGCTTGTTCTTTATAGAAGTCATGGGACGAGATGCCGGTCATATTGCATTGAATGTTGGAGTAGGGGCTGGAGCCGAGGAAATCTTGATTCCTGAAGAAGATTTAGGGTTGGATCGGTTAGTCGAATCGCTCAGGCGCAGTAAGAAATCAGGGAAATCTTCAAGTATCGTCATTGTGGCCGAAGGTGATAAAACAGGCAAAAGTGTTTTTGAACTTAAGGATTATGTGGATGAACATATGGCAGAATATGAAGTTCGTGTGTCTGTTCTTGGTCATATGCAACGTGGCGGCAATCCTTCTTGTTTTGATCGCGTATTGGCCAGTAGGCTAGGTGTCAAGGCAGTTGAAAGCTTACTTGAAGGAGAATCTAATTTCATGGTCGGACTTTTATGTGATAAAATACAATTAACCCCTTTGGAAAATGCAATCAAGGGGCAATCAAAAATAAATAAGGAATTAATACGTGTGTCTGATATAATGAGCACATAACAAACTTTAAATAAAAATAATGAAAAAATTAAATTTAGGAATAAACGGATTTGGTAGAATAGGAAGAATTGTTTTCAGAGCTACTGTTAAGCGCGATGATGTTGATGTTGTAGCTATCAATGATTTATTGGATGTTGAGCATCTAGCATACTTATTGAAGTATGATTCTGTGCATGGTCGCTTTGATGGGACTATTGAAGTTAAAGATGGCGACCTCGTTGTTGATGGTAAAACCATTAGGGTAACGGCAGAAAGAGATCCAAAAAGCCTTAAGTGGGATGAAGCAGGAGCGGATGTTGTTGCAGAATGTACGGGTATTTTCACATCGTTGGAAACAGCCAACTACCATATTGAAGGCGGAGCAAAAAAGGTGGTTATATCTGCGCCAAGTAAAGATGCGCCAATGTTCGTAATGGGCGTAAATGACGATAAACTAACAGCGGCACATACTATTGTATCAAATGCATCATGTACCACAAACTGCTTAGCGCCAATAGCTAAAGTCATTGAAGATAATTTTGGAATAGAAGAGGCTCTTATGACAACGATTCACGCAACTACTTCTACTCAATTTACAGTTGATGCACCTTCGCGTAAGAATTACCGTTTAGGGCGTTCATCTTTAAATAACATTATTCCATCAAGTACAGGAGCAGCTAAAGCTGTAGGTAAGGTCATTCCAGAATTAGATGGCAAATTAACAGGAATGGCATTTAGAGTGCCAACTGTAGATGTATCCGTTGTAGATCTTACGGTTAAGACAAACAAAGAAACCTCCTTGGCACAAATTAAAGCAGCAATGAAAAAAGCTTCAGAAGGAGCAATGAATGGTGTTTTAGGATATACCGAAGACGCTGTAGTATCTCAGGATTTTGTTAGCGAAATTAAAACAAGTGTGTTTGATGCAGATGCATCTATTGAGTTGAATTCTAAATTCTTCAAACTTATATCATGGTACGACAATGAATTTGGGTATTCAAATAAATTAGTAGATTTGGCACAGCATATAAATGCGCTTTAAACTAATTATTTTATAGATGATCTTAATAGTTGATAGTGGTTCCACAAAATCCGATTGGATAGCCGTTGATTCGAACGGTAAGCAGTTAAAGGAAAAAATCCGCACAAAAGGATTGAATCCAGCAATACTTTCACAGAAGAAACTATTCAAGACCATTAGGAAAAGTGATGAGTTGGTGGCGAATAGTAAAGATGTCACACATATTTTTTTCTATGGTGCCGGATGCGGTACGGAAAAACCAAAAGTGTTATTGAATATAGTGCTGAAAGAAATTTTTATCAACGCTCATATTGAAATTAATGAAGATACTTTGGCGGCGGTTAGGGCCACATTGGATCATGATGATCAAGCTGCAATAGTTTGTATTTTAGGTACAGGATCAAATTGCAGCTATTATGATGGCAATCAATTGCATCAGAGAGTGAAGTCTTTGGGTTATACATTAATGGATGATGCAAGTGGTAATTATTATGGTAAACAACTGATCAGGGATTATTATTTCAATCATATGCCGGAAGATATTAAGGTGTCTTTTGAGCATAAGTACAATCTGGACTCAGACTTCATTAAATATAATCTTTACAAGCAACCCAAGCCCAATGCATACTTGGCCAACTTTGCAGAATTCATGTTCTTGAACAAGGATTCAGATTATATTGTTGAACTTATCAAATCTGGAATTAGATTATTTGTCAGGAATTATATCATGCAGTATAAGGACGTTATCGATAAAGTACCAGTGCATTTTGCTGGAAGTATAGCGTTCTTCGGAAAGGAGGCAATCCTAGATGTTGCCAATGAAATGAACTTTAAGGTCGGCAATTTTGAGCGCAGACCAATAGATAATTTGGTAGATTACCACATAAGGAATATCTAGCAGGTTTCAGGTTAGATATTACTTAACCGCAATCATACTAATTTCGACGTTCACGAACTTAGGAAGATTGGCCACTTCTACCGTTTCTCTTGCCGGTGCTGTTTCATCATTGAAATAACTTCCATAAACTTCGTTGACCTGAGCAAAATCATTCATATCACTTAAGAAAATTGATGTCTTTACAACATTTTCAAAGGTCATATCAGCTACTTTAAGCACAGCACTTAAATTTTTCATGACTTGATGGGTTTCCGATGGAATATCATCAAGGATCAATTCCATAGTTGCTGGGTCAAAGGCCACTTGTCCTGACATATAAAGCGTATTGCCTGATAGTACAGCTTGGTTATAAGGTCCTATTGGTGCGGGTGCGTTATCGGTAGTTATTATTTGTTTCATATCAATGTGTTAAAGTTGTCTATCTGGTTGTCTTCTCTGATCATATTTAATATCTTTAAGTACTCCAGATTTAACTCCAATGAAGAAATACCAAGTTGTATTTCCTCCAGTACTGCCCGATGGAATGTAATAGCTGAAATTCATTATCCAGCTCAATAAATCTCTTTCAAGACGTATTTGCGTCGGAGTCACCCCTTTATTCTTAAGATCATAGCCCGAAGAAAGCCCTACAGACCATCTTGGAGATAATTCTAGGTCTCCACTAAACATTAATGAATGAGAGGATATTTCATTTTGTCTGACGCTGTTAGTGTAATTTGCAGCATATGCCAATCTAACATTCCAAGGAATCTTATAATTGTATAAGTCGCTTACGGTTTCTTCTTTATTGTCGTCTTCTTCAGCAAATCGTCGATCGGCAAAATCCTCTGGTTTTCCAAAAAGATCATCTGCGCGGCCACCACTTCTTAAAGATTCATCTATGCTGCGCGTATCATCTTTTTTGTCACCTGAAAAGGTTGCATTGGAAAACGAATAATTCATCGTTAAATTGGCGCCCGTTAGTCTAAACAAGCTACCTCCATTATCAATATTGAATAGATCGATCCTTCTATTATTGTTGTCCAATGCATAAGGATCCAAGGTCATGTTAAAATTAACACTCATTTTATTATCGAAAAACTGAGTGCCTCCATTTATTTGCATTGGGCTCCAACGAAGTGAATCTGCTGCAAAATTATAAGCTGTTGAAAAATTAAGGTTGTTGAGTATTATTATTTTTTTAGGTTTTGTATCGGTAGAATCCTTGGATCTTACTTTGGCTTCAAAATTGTTTCCAAGAGTTATCCCCATGCTGCTAGAACGGCGATTTGATGGCGCGCCAGAGATCGAACCTTCAAATTTAGTATACTCCTCTTTACGTGTCATACCGTCTGCATCAATAACTTCATAAGTATCGTAATATTCGTCAAAGGATGGATTGATAGTATAACTAATACTTGGCCTTATGACGTGCCTAATCGCTTGTATTTTTTTGTCCTTTCCAAAATCAAACATACCATAAAGCGTGGTGCCTAAACTGGTACTGAAATTATAGGTTCGATAAGACTCAAATCCTTTTTGTGCTTCAGTAACCACTACATTTTCTAAAGGGTCGTAGAATCGATTGATAGTATTGAAAACCCAGTTTTCTTGAAAATTGGAGCCAGCCGTGAGACTAAGGTGTTTCATAACCTTAAAATTGGTGCTTACAGGCACAGAATGTTGAAACCCTACAATAGCGTCATCGAACATTTCTTTTTTGAAGAACAACGAATCTGTGGTGGTAATGCGATTTTCTCCTCTTACGTTATATTGCAGATTAACGTTCTGGATAATCCCTTTTTTACTCCCGGTCTTTGGTGCGAATGGATACATTCTACTAATACTTCCTTGAAGTGTGGGCAAGGTCATATTGATTTCTTCAGTATTCGAGTTTTGTGTATGAGTTGCTGTCAGACTCATATTCACTTGTGGTTCCCCTCTAAATGTCTTTGAATATGAAACAGAAGAGGATAAGGTATTATTTAATCTATTTCCAACATTTAATTGGTTGACGGATTGCTGGTAATATCGACTACTTCCTAAGTTAACGGATGCAGAAAATCTAGAATTTGGATTGGATTTTGTGTCTTGTGCATGAGACCATCTTATATTATATAAAGAAGATTCTGAGAAATCAGGGAATCCTCGTTCACTGTTTAGATTCTTTTCATAACGCATACTCAAATTACCCCTAAATTTATATCGCACAGCATAATTGGTTTCACTTCTCAACGCATAACTTCCATTGGTATAATAGTCGCCTAGAACTGCGAGATCAAAATAATCGCTAACAGCAAAATAATACCCCCCATTCTGTAAAAAATAGCCTCGATCGTTTTGCTGACCAAATGACGGAAGTAGGACCCCAGATGTTTGCTTATCTGTTAAAGGAAAAAATGCAAAAGGTAAACCAATAGGTGTAGGAACATCAGCTATTACCATATTGGTCAATCCTGTGACTATTTTTTTCTTCGGTACGAATTTAATTTTTCTCGCCTGAAAATAGTATTCAGGGTTTTCTGGGTCTTCGGATGTTGTAAATCGACCACCTGACATAAAAATTACAGAATCATTTTCTTTTTTAGTGATATCCCCAATTATATTGAAACCACTTTGTTCGGTCCTAGAATTGAATACCAAGGCTTTTTCAGTATCAAAATTAAATCGAATGGAATCTGGCTCGACTACTTGTGTCCCTTGCTTAAAAATCGGATTTTGTGAGTAATTCCCTAACGTATCTTTTAATCGCCCGGCATAAACTTCATTTTTCTTGTAATCAATGACAATGATACCGGCATTTATCTGCATATCCCCGTAGATAATTTGGGCTTCATTGTAGAGATAGATCTTTTCTTCTTTTTGATTGATCGATACATAATCTGTTGCCTTGTATTCTACCTTATCGGTTAAGAATTCTGGACTGGTTTTGGTTGTATCTTGTGTGGTTGAGTCCTGTAATTTCTCATTGATTGGAATGTTCGTGACTTTTGCCAGCTCTACTTTGGTAGTATCCTTAACTTGTTTTGGAGGAACCGCTTTCGTAAGTTTTGGGATATCTTGAGCGAAGCTTAATGTGTTTATAAACACTGTAAAACTTAGGGCGAAAAGTACTTGTGTGATGTTTGTTCGCAACGCTTTTAGATGTATTTTTGCAAAAGTATGGCTCGGGTTTTTAATTTTTAAAATTTCATATATTTTTTGTGAACGATTGATAATTCACATAAAAAGGGAATTTGAAAATAAACCATCACCTTAAGCCGTTTTAGCACTATGCAAACGTACATGAAATCACTTATAGTATCCTTTATAATATTATTAACGTTCTCCTCTTTTTCTTCTATCGGTGATGAAGTGAAAGAAGAAAAATTTATAGTCGTTCTAGACGCAGGACACGGGGGTAAGGATCCTGGAAGACCAACAAAAAACGGTTATAAAGAATCAGATATCGCCTTGAAGATTGTCTTGGGTGTGGGAAATGAGTTATCAAAGAATCCAAATATCAAAGTGGTTTATACCAGGAGTACGGACAAATTCATTGGCTTAAAGGAAAGAGGTAGAATCGCAAATAAAGCCAATGCGGATCTTTTTGTCTCAGTTCATTGTAATGCTTGGTATACTAGCCAACCTAATGGTACAGAGACCTATGTGCTGGGATTGCATAGAAATAGAACTAATTTTGAAGTGGCCAAAGCAGAGAATTCTGCTATTTTTTATGAAGAAGATTACGAAAAGAATTATGATGGGTTCGATCCAAATTCTCCAGAAGCAGCTATCGGATTGACCTTAGCACAAGAAGAATACTTGGATCAAAGCATATTACTAGCGAGCTTGGTTCAAGATAATTTTACGAAAAAACTAAAACGAAAAGATAGAGGTGTGCATCAGGCGGGTTTCGTGGTTCTGCATCAAACCGTCATGCCGAGCATCTTAGTTGAAACTGGATTTATCACTAATAAAAAAGAAGGCGCTTACCTAAATTCAAAAAATGGTCAGGGAAAAATTGCTAAATCGATTGCCAATGCCATTCTGGATTATAAGAATAGCTTATATCAGGATGATGAATTCTTGTTACTTGATGAGCAGGATGCTTCAGGGAATATGAATAATGAGGCATTATTGAATTTTAAGGATATTATCTTCAAAGTTCAAATAGCTGCTAGTACAAGAGATTTGGAGCCTAGATCTTTTAATTTCAAAGGTTTGAATGACATAACCAGAGTCAAGAATGGCGATATGTATAAATACCTTTATGGTACGACCTCCAATTATGATGAAGTCAAGAAACTCAAGGCTAATGCAGAAAGTAAGGGCTATAATTCATGCTTCATAGTGGCCTTTAAAAATGGTGAGAAAATATCGCTTCAAGAGGCCTTAAAATCCGAATCAAATTAGATTCGTTCTTTTGATAATTATTCCTAATTTTGTCACTAACCTAATTGAAACGTGTTGAAAATCTCAAGAGAAGTTAAAACAGCGCTTTTGGTGATAGCCGGAATTATGTTATTCATTTTCGGCTTTAACTATTTAAAGGGTAAAAACTTACTAAGCTCCGATCGCACATACTATGCAGTTTATAACAATGTAGAAGGTCTTGCGCCTTCAACTTCCGTAACAATCAATGGATTGAATGTCGGCTCAGTGCAAAGTATCGACTTTAGTGATGATATGGGTAAATTATTAGTCACTATGAACATTACGAAGGAATTTGAATTCTCGAAGAATAGTGAAGCCCAATTATACGAGGCAGGATTGATAGGAGGGAAATCAATTGCTATTGTACCTAAATTCGATAATGCCGCGATTGCAGAATCAGGAGCATTTCTAAAGGGAACCGTTAAAGCTGGTTTTTCTGAATTGGTGAATCAAAAATTAACGCCTTTACAAGAAAAAATGGAAATCATGATGGTAAGCGCTGATTCTGTACTTACAAATATTAATGATGTTTTCGATGCACAGACAAAGGCCAACCTAAGAAATAGCATTGCCCAATTGAATACTACCATTGGTTCATTCAAGACGATGTCGGCATCAATGAATACCTTGATAGATGACAATAAACAAAAATTGGATAATACCTTGACCAATGTCGATAAGATCTCTACAGATCTCTCAAAAATGTCAAGTGCCTTAGCTGAAATCGATGTTAAGAAAACCATTGAAGACCTTCAGAAAACGGTCAATAATTTTAATGATATACTCGCTAGTGTTGAAAATGGCGAAGGATCAATGGGTAAACTTCTAAAAGACGAAAAACTTTATAATAATCTCGAAGGCGCTACCAAACAATTGGAGCTGCTGCTCGAGGATATGAAATTGAACCCTAAGCGTTATGTCCAGTTTTCCCTCTTCGGAAAAAAACAAAAGGTGCGTGATGCCGATGTTAATGAAATAAAAGACAAAGACTGATCCTTTTCATGAATTATCTCACAAACATATTATTTGCCATTATCCTGATTATTGGAGTTGGGTATTTCACAAAAAATGTGAGAAAGCTCATTCGCAATATCAAACTCGGTCAAGATAAGGATGTGAGTGACAATAAATCGCAGCGTTGGAAAAACATGGCAATGATCGCTCTAGGACAAAGCAAAATGGTTAGAAGACCAATCGCTGGATTTTTGCATGTTATTGTGTATGTTGGATTTGTTGTCATCAATATTGAAGTATTAGAGATCATTATTGATGGACTTTTAGGGACACATCGTATTTTCTCATCAGTTGGACCTCTTTATGGTGTCTTAATTGGTTCTTTTGAAATCTTGGCACTATTGGTTCTAGGTGCAGTTGGTATATTCTGGATCAGACGGAACATTATCAAGCTAAAACGTTTCATGAATCCAGAAATGACAGGATGGCCAAAAAATGATGGTAATATCATTTTGTATTTTGAAGTAGTTTTAATGTGCTTATTCTTGACCATGAATGCAACTGACAATGCCTTTCAGGTTGCTGGTTCAGGTAATATAGTGAGTCAGCACATTACACCATTGTTCGTAGGCTTTTCAGAAAATACGGTTTATATCATTGAGAGAAGCGCTTGGTGGTTTCATATAATTGGGATATTGATTTTCCTTAATTATCTGTATTTCTCAAAGCATTTGCATATCCTTTTGGCATTTCCAAACACCTTCTTTGGGCGATTGGAACCAAAAGGGCAATTTAATAATCTGGAATCCGTCACAAACGAAGTAAAAATGATGATGGACCCTAATATAGATCCGTTTGCCGCGCCAGCAGAAGGAGCCGAAAACGTTGTACCTGCTAAATTTGGTGCAAGTGATGTCATTGATCTTAATTGGGTGCAATTACTCAATGCCTATACATGCACAGAATGTGGCCGATGTACAAGCGAATGCCCAGCGAATCAAACAGGGAAGAAGTTGTCGCCTCGCAAGATCATGATGGATACGCGGGATCGGCTAGAAGAGGTAGGTAAAAATATTGATAGTAATAAAGGAGCGTTCAAGGAAGATGGCAAGCAATTATTGGATGATTATATTTCCAGAGAAGAACTTTGGGCATGTACATCTTGTAGCGCCTGTGTCGAGGCTTGTCCGATTAGCATAGATCCATTATCGATCATAATGGACATGAGACGTTATTTAGTGATGGAACAATCTGCGGCTCCAGTCGAATTGAATAATATGATGACGAATATTGAGAATAACGGTGCGCCTTGGCCTTATAACCAAATGGATCGTTTGAATTGGAAGAATGAAAAATAACACACAACGTGAAATGGATAGCCGTTATAGCGATTTTTTTTGGTTCAATGCAAGTCTTTGGACAGAAGGGCTATGCGAAAGATTCCTTACAATTTAAAGCCTATGTCCATTTAATTTATGTTGAAGCACGAATAAAAGAAATAAAAGTTAAAAAAGTATTTTGTGATTATTGTTCAGAAAATCAACTCAAATACTTGAAACAAAATTTTTGGAATATGGCTAATTCTGAAAAATATAATGCCGATGTTCGATTAGCGAAAGGATTAAGAAAAAGAACATTGCTAACTAGAATTGCAAAAGAAGATTTTCAAAATTTGAAGAATGAATAAGGAAGATGGTATATAAACATCAATCAAATGAGTGAAACAATTAAAGTGCCTACAATGGCAGAGTTCATGGCTCAAGGCAAGCAACCAGAAGTTTTGTTTTGGGTTGGTTGTGCCGGAAGTTTTGACGATCGTGCCAAGAAAATAACGAAAGCATTCGTTAAGCTTTTGAATAGAGCCAATGTCGAGTTTGCAGTTTTGGGTACTGAAGAAAGTTGTACTGGTGATCCTGCTAAAAGATCCGGAAATGAGTTTTTATTCCAGATGCAAGCAATGACGAACATAGAAGTCATGAATGCTTATAAAGTCAAGAAAATTGTTACTGCTTGCCCTCATTGCTTCAATACGATCAAGAACGAATATCCTGAATTGGGGGGTAATTACGAAGTAATGCATCATACCCAGTTCTTGAAATCACTATTGGATGATGGAAGACTAACCATCGAAGGAGGAAAGTTCAAAGGTAAACGGATCACATTCCATGACCCATGTTATTTAGGTCGTGGCAATGATATTTATGAAGCTCCACGGGATTTGATAAGAAAGCTTGAAGCGGAATTGATAGAAATGCGCAAATGCAAGAAGAATGGCTTATGTTGCGGTGCCGGAGGCGCGCAGATGTTCAAGGAACCTGAAAAAGGGGATAAGGATGTTAATGTGGAACGCACAGAGCAAGCTATGGAAGTTAAGCCAGATATCATCGCCGCAGGATGCCCTTTTTGCAATACCATGATGACCGACGGTGTAAAAGCCAAGGACAAAGAAACCGACATCGAAGTTATGGATGTTGCTGAATTAATCGCCAATGCTCAAGATTTATAAGGACTATGCTCGCTGATTTCAACACATTGCCAGAAACCTCAAGAGTTTGGATCTACCAAGCCAATCGCTCTTTAACAGAAAATGAGCTCACAGAGATTTCTGCGAAACTCAATATTTTTTTAGAACAATGGACCGCTCATGGAAGTGATTTAAACGCTGGTTTCGAAATTAAATACAAGCGATTTATTGTCATTGCATTGGATCAAGAGGAAGCCTCCGCATCTGGCTGTTCAATTGATGCCTCTGTACATTTCATTCAGCAATTAGAAAAAGAATATCAAGTTGACCTTCTTGATAAAATGAACGTGTCCTACAAACAAGGAGAATTCGTGGCTTATAAGACTTTGATCGACTTCAGGAAAATGGCTAAACAGAAAGCAGTGTCCAAGAATACCATTGTTTTCAACAACCTTGTGACGAACCTCGCTGAATATAAAGAGAATTGGGAAGTGCCTGCAAGTGAAAGCTGGCACAATCGTTTCCTGAAATAATCGTTAATGATTAGTATAAAAACTATCTTGCCTTTTTTTTTGCAGTTAGACCGAAAACTGTAAATCGGCATGGTTTTTAGGTATATTTAAAAAATTGCGTAATGAGATTTTACATCCCCCTATTATCTATTGTTTTGCTTCCTTTAATTGGTTTCTCCCAAAACAATTCAAACCCACTCAAAACAACGGATTCCGTTAGTCAACAACGATGGGTTGATACCCAATACGATGGCATGACATTACAAGAGAAGGTAGGACAGCTTTTTATGGTTAGAGCATTTTCCAATCAAGGCAGTGAACATGTGGAATCCATAAAAAAATTGATCAAGGAAAATCATATTGGAGGTTTAATATTCTCTAAAGGAGGTCCGGTTCGACAAGCAAAATTAAACAATGAGTTTCAAGCATTATCAAAGAGGCCGCTGTTAATTGGAATGGATGCAGAATGGGGCTTGAGTATGCGTTTGGATTCTACCTATGCGTTTCCTTGGAATATGACTTTAGGAGCAATCAAGGACAATTCATTAATCGAAAGAACAGGAAAACACATCGGTGAGCATTGTAAGCGATTAGGCGTTCATTTTAATTTTGCTCCCGTAGCAGATATTAATACGAATCCTAAAAATCCCATTATTGGTAATCGCTCTTTTGGCGAGGATCGCGATAATGTTACGGAAAAGTCCTTAGCGTTCATGAAAGGCATGCAAAAAGCTGGCGTTTTGGCAAGTGCCAAACATTTTCCAGGTCATGGTGATACGGATAGTGACTCTCATAAGACACTTCCTACTATAAATTTTTCCAGAAAACGAATGGATAGTATTGAATTATATCCTTACAAGAAATTAATAAACCACGGGCTTTCAAGTGTGATGGTAGCGCATTTAAACGTTCCGAATTTGGAAAGTGAGGCTGGAATTCCATCGTCCTTATCAGAGAATATAGTGACCAATATCCTGAAGGATAGTCTTCAGTTCAAGGGATTGATTTTTACCGATGCCCTTGAAATGAAAGGTGTTTCCAATCACGATAATTCCGCAGATGTAGACCTTGACGCTTTTATGGCGGGAAATGATGTTTTACTTATCTCAGAGGATCCAGAAAAAGGCATTTCCAAGATTGTGGAAGCCTACGAAAAAGAATTGATATCAGAACAACGATTAGCACATTCGGTCAAGAAAATATTGATGGCCAAATATAAAGTAGGACTCGACAATTACAGACCAGTTGAAATAGCGAATTTACATAATGATCTCAATAGAAAGAAAGATGATCTGCTGTACGAAGAACTCATGGAGAATGCTATAACAGTTGTTGAAAACAAGAATGAGTTGCTGCCACTCCGTAACCTTGATACAAAGACTATAGCTTATGTGCCTATGGGTGATGATGATGGTTCTGTGTTTTACAACGAGCTAAAGAAGTATGGTAAGGTTCACCTTATAAAGGCAAAACGATTGGACCAAATGCTTAAGAAATTAAAGTCTTACAATACTGTTATAATCGGATTGCATAGATCCAATGACAACCCTTGGAAATCGTTCGAATTTACGCAAAAAGAGTTGGTTTGGTTGTATGAAATTGCTCGGTCTAATACGGTGGTTCTTGATATTTTTGTAAGACCATATGCTTTGTTGGACCTAAAGACCTTCAAGAATTTTGAAAGCATCGTTGTGAGTTATCAGAATAGCAAAATATCACAAGAGAAGTCGGCTCAACTCATTTTTGGAGCAATTCCTTTTAAAGGTACTTTTCCTGTCACTACTGGGCCAAATTTAAAGGTTGGTATAGGGTTTAACATAAATTCCATCAAGACATTAAGATATGGACAACCGGAGCGAGTAGGAATGAGCTCTGATCTGCTAAAAAAAGTTGATTCACTAGCTAAAAATGCAGTTGATTCTTTAATGACACCCGGTATTCAATTACTTATTGCAAGAAAGGGTATGGTTGTTTACAACAAGAATTTTGGTAAACACACATATAAAGGTAGCCAAGAAGTGCATTCTGATGATATTTATGATGTAGCTTCATTAACCAAGATATTGGCAACAATACCATTAGTCATGGAATTGGAAGAGCAAGGAATTATGTCTCTCGATAGCCAATTGGGCCAGCTAATCCCATCACTAAGGAGAAGTAATAAAAGCAAGATGACCGTAAAACAAATACTATCACATTATGCCAGATTGCGCCCATGGATTCCTTTTTACCTGAGCACTGTAGATTCAGCTACCAAAATGCCTTTGCCTAAATATTATAGGAGACAACGAAGTAAGGAATTCAACATAGAGGTGACAAATGAATTGTATATGAGATCGGATTACGCGGATTCTATCAATAAGATTATCAAGGAAACCGAATTGTTGGACAATTTGAAATATCGCTATAGCGATTTGCCATATTACTTAATGAAACAATATATTGAGGCACATTATGGAAAGCCAATGGACGAATTAGTTCAACAACATTTCTACAAACCTCTAGGAGCTAATTACACGACATACAATCCCTCAGGAAAATTCAGCGACACGCACATTGTGCCGACTGAAGAAGATACGTATTACAGACATAAAAAAGTACAAGGTTATGTACATGATATGGGAGCTGCGATGCAAAATGGTATTGGAGGCCATGCTGGGGCTTTTACGAATGCCAATGATGTAGCTAAGATCATGCAAATGTATCTTCAAAAAGG
>CBESOB010000017.1:0-23592 GCA_965530995.1 uncultured Flavobacteriaceae bacterium | reverse complement strand
GATGTGGTTAAAGAATACATCAAGGATAAGTATAATAAGCCAGGTGAGGTATTCTTAGGTGTTGTGCATCGATTAGATCGGCCGACTTCCGGAATAGTTATGTTCGCGAGAACCTCGAAAGCATTGACACGTCTCAATAAATTATTCTCTACTAACGATATTAAAAAAACCTATTGGGCAATCGTGAAGGTAAAACCTCCTAAGAAAAAAGACACCCTCACCCATTATCTTGTTAAAAATCCGAAAAACAATAAATCAAGGGCATATTCCAAGGAAGTACCCACTAGTAAAAAAGCGATTTTAGAGTACGAGACCCAAAAGACAATGGACAATTACTATCTATTGAACATTAATTTAAAAACGGGGCGACATCATCAAATAAGAGCCCAATTATCAGCTATTGGTAGTGCCATAAAAGGAGATTTAAAGTATGGATTTGATAGAAGTAATAGTAATGGAGGAATCCATCTACATGCACGTCGCATAGAATTCCTACATCCAGTCAAGGATGAAATGGTCAATATCACTGCACCAGTGCCAGATGACAATCTTTGGAGAATAGCAGAAAATTAATTTTATCGAATTTTTTGTATGTTTGCCCTGAAAACCTGACTTATGAAACGAATATTATTTTTACTTTCTATCGTACTTTTATCCTCGTGTTCAGGCTACCATACAGTCCCAAAATTCTATGAAAGACATAATGTTGGAGACAACATAGCCTACTCTATGCCAAATTTCAAGGAGAACATTATGGACAGCTTATCTCCATATACAAGAAATATGCTTCTAGATGTTGTGGATCTTCGCTATATTGAACTTAACGAAGAGGATTTCAATGAAAATGAATTATTAAAAATCGAAATAAAAGCATTATTTAGAAAGCAATTTCGAGATATACAGCGTGTTACTTTAAATGATAGTATTAAAATCGTTTCAATGAAGGTCACTAATAATATCGCTCAAGAACTCATTGTTTATTTTAATAAAGATAAGAGAAACAAAATTTTCTATATTGCTGGCGATCTGGATCCAGGTGCTGTAAGGGATTTTATCAGTGTAGATGATCATCTATTGATCATGAATGCCATGAATCCTGAAAATTTTGTGGAAGATGATGCGAACCTCAAAGAAATCTTCAAAAAGCAAGAGAAAGAGAAAAACAAGAAGAAGAAAACCGAATAAACCTTAATGGAAATCACTGAAATTGAACGAATCATTGAGGAACAGAATAAGTTTTTCAATTCTCAGAGTACAAAACCAATTTCACAAAGAAAACAAGTTCTAAGGGCATTACGAAAAGAAATTACTGCCCGTGAACATGATATCAATACTGCGCTCCACAAGGATTTTAAAAAATCTGCTTTTGAGACCTACATTTCTGAAACAGGTATCGTTCTTGCAGAATTGGACCTCACCATTTCTAAGTTACAGACTTGGTCTAAACCTGAAAGGGTAAGAGCTTCTTTACTAAACTTTCCTTCATCCGATCATATTTATAGTGAACCTTATGGTAATGTATTGATTATCGCTCCTTGGAATTACCCATTCCATTTAGCCATAGCGCCTTTAATAGCAGCTGTGGCTGCAGGAAACACCGTTATAATAAAACCTAGTGAGTTGACGCCACATACATCGGCATTGATATGTGAAATCGTCGACAACGTTTTTTCTGAGGACTATGTAAAAGTGGTTGAGGGTGGTGTAAAGACTTCACAAGACCTACTCAGTATGCGCTGGGACTATATCTTCTTTACTGGAAGTGTAAATGTCGGTAAAATTGTTGCAAAAGCCGCAGCTGAGAATTTAACTCCTATAACTCTCGAACTTGGCGGTAAGAATCCATGTATCATTGATGAAACTGCCAATTTAAAACTTGCTGCGAAACGTATTGTATGGGGGAAATTCCTCAACGCCGGACAGACATGTATCGCTCCGGACTATATACTCATA
Source organism: uncultured Flavobacteriaceae bacterium (assembly GCA_965530995.1). Lineage (GTDB taxonomy): Bacteria > Bacteroidota > Bacteroidia > Flavobacteriales > Flavobacteriaceae > JABABD01. The sequence continues at coordinate 21,639 of CBESOB010000017.1, read as the reverse complement.
AAAGAAGAATGCAAAGAAAGGTTCATAGATAATCTAAAAATTGAAATTGAAAAAGCGTATACGAAATATCCTGAAGAATCACCGGATTATCCAAGAATCGTAAGTGACAAGAGTTTTGATAGATTGGCTAAAATGCTTCAAGATGAAAACATAGTCTTGGGAGGCAATTTAATTAAGGAGAATCTATATATATCACCTACTATAATTGACAACCCTAATTTGGAAAGCGAGGTCATGAAAGATGAGATTTTTGGGCCTATTTTACCGATTATTTCTTATACGGTAAATGACGAAATATTCAAGGTCGTCAATCGATACGACAAACCATTATCTCTATATATATTTTCATCAAATAAGAAATTCATTCGCAAAATAAACACATCCTTTTCCTTTGGTGGAGGGGTCATAAATGATACCCTAGTTCATTTTGCAAATCATAGACTCCCTTTCGGAGGTGTTGGGAATAGTGGTATAGGAGCATATCATGGTAAAATGAGCTTCGACACTTTTAGCCATAAAAAAGCAATGACAAAGCGGGCCACTTGGTTAGACATACCTTTTAGATATGCACCTTATAAAGGAAAAATGAATCTTATAAAAAAGATGTTGAAGTATTTGGGTTAAACTTCAATGAAGCCATTCTTTATGGCATATAACACTAAGCCTATCCTATTACCAACCTTGAATTTCTTGAATACATTTTCGCGATACCCATCTATGGTTTTTGGACTTAAGAACATGACGTCTGCAATTTCTCTATACGTTTTATCCGTACATGCTAATTTCAAGAATTTCTTTTCCTTGTCGTTCAGATCAAACTTCGAATTATCTATTTCATCTGAAGGTAGATGCAAAGAACTTATTAATGAATCAGATACTTTTTCGGTATAGTAAAAACCTTTTTCAATGACTTGATTCAAGGCGTTTTCTAACTCTTCTGGATGGATGTCCTTTAACAAGTAACCTTTAGCACCATTCCGTAACATTTTAATTATGGTCTCTTCATTATCCTCCATTGAGAGTGCCAGTACTTTTAAGCTAGGTTGATTTTTATAGAGCCATGTCATAGTCTGGATACCATTCATCACAGGCATATTGATGTCCAACAATATAATATCCGGAAAATCACTCTTTGGTGTTAAATTGTCTATTAATTCTTGTCCGTTTGTTAAACAATATTGAACTTCAAAATTCTTGAAGTTATTAATAAGTCCCTTTAACGAATCAGCAAATAAATTATGATCATCTACGATAGCTACCTTATGACTACTCATTATTCATATTTTTTATTGGATAACTTAAATTTAAGAAAACTCCTTCATTTATACTCGAATTTAAGGAAAATTCTGCGCCAATCAATCGAGCCCTACTTTGCATATTGATCAATCCGGAACCTTTTTCAACAGTCTCCATATCAAAACCAACGCCATCGTCAGTAGCTCTGATTTCAACTCTATCTTCAAAATAGTCTATCGTAACTAGCAGTTTCTCAGCCTTTGAATACTTAATTGAATTAGAGAAAAACTCTTGCATAATCCTGAAAATGATAATTTCGTCCTTTGCATTAATTAATCCCGTTTCACCATTTATTTTAAGCTCGGCGATAACAAACTTCAATTTATTGAATCTATTCAGCTCATTTTGTATGGATTTCTCCAATCCAACATTTTGAATAACTTCACTATTTAGCGATTTTGAAAGCGCACGCACTTCTTGCAAGCTTTTTTTGATAACATCCCTTGTATCCTCAAATTTTTGTTTAGTGTCTTCCGGCACTTCATTGGATATGACATTGAGTTGCATAGTGGCCACTGACAGCAACTGTCCTACATTATCATGCAATTCCCAGCCAATGTTTTTCAGTGTTTGTTCTTTGATTTCTAACGCAGTTTTAGTTATTTCTTCTTCAAACTGGCGCTGTTTATGCATTCGCTGAATAAGTAATTTGTTTTTTCTTTTTTGAAAAACTATAAAAAAGGTAATGATTAGAAAAGTAACCAGTAATAACACGAGCACCATATAAATCAAAAGATACCTTTCAGCATCAGTACTAACTAATCTTTCCGCGGTCTGCACCATATTAAAGCAAATGTAAATATTGAATACATTAAAAAATTGGCAAATAATTTTATTTGCCATTTCAAGATAACATAATTCCAATCTTCATTTGATGAATAACTCTCATAAAAAACAAGTGGTGTCGTAATAATCCACCAAATAAAAAGACTGACTGATATATAGAAATGGATAGATTTATAAAAACTAAGTATTTTTTCAGATTGCAATATCTCCAAAAAATAGAATGTAACACATAATATAACTAGGATAAAGCTCAAGGCTTCTATAATAAGCACAAAGGACGTTAGAAAGGCATTAAGATCAAAAACAATCGTCAGCAACGACACTATAATCATCAAAATTGAGAAGTAGAATAATAGCTTTTTATACAATTGATTTTGAAGAATCGTCCTATAATAATATTGCAAGAACAATGGCACTCCAATTACCCAAAAAATATTATACCACCAATAATTATTTCCAATGAACGTATCTTCTATTAAATCATAAATTTCTATTCTTTTAAAAAAAGATGGGTAAGCCCCAATTATCTCTATTAAAGACACAAAGACCAAAAAATATATAAAATTTTTGGCCTTTGTGTTCTTATATCGATTAAACAAAAATACCCCCGTAATTGCAGGCATTACCACAAATATAATCGACAAAATAAGATAATTTTCTTTTAAAAACTCCTCCAAATTCTAGAATTTAGTTTTGAGGATAGTTTGCATTTGGAGGGTCTCCATGGCTTCCTCTATTTAATCCATCACCACCAGGAATATCTCCGCCACCTCCTTGAATACTAATATTAATAACATTTCCTTTTTGAACATCCTTAGTTCCTGTAGGAACAAAGAACATTGTTGTCATACCGATTTTTTCTCCATTTTTAGGTTTATGCGCTCCTAAATAAATACGCACACCATCCATGGTATAGTGCAACTCTTTAGCCTGTGCTTCTGCATAATCAAGATAGTCATTAAGGTCACTCAAAGAATACCAACTTGAGCGATTGTCCTTTTTTCCAGACTCAAAAAGTGATTCACTGATCAACTGATGTCTAGGATTATAATCCCTATCTAGTTGGGTAATTTCCACTGGATTGATAAGACCTTTAGGAGTTGGAGGAAGTCCTGCGACAGCTTCTGCCATGTCTTGTTTTCCGTAGAAAAAGTAACATAAAAGAAAACCCAATAAGATTCCTAATAAAACTAAAGCTAGTTTTTTCATAATAGTTAATTGTTTTTAGTTAATTATTCTATAACTAAATTATCGAAAATCAAGGCAATAATACCTATTCGATGAACAACTTACAACAAGACAATTGTTAATAAAAAGTGTCAAATACCTGCTTGTCAATGTTTTAAATGCTTTTAGCTAACATAAATACCGTAGAATTCCCCTTAAAAAAGGGGCTTTTCCCTTTACTATTCGAAGCATTTTCCTCTTGATTTTTGCACTCAATTTAATCTAGTTTAGCACAATAAAGCTATTGGTCATGTCACATTATACTATTTACAAGGCAGTCAAGTCTCATTTCTCCAAGATCACCAAGACGTATCTCTTGATAAAATTTAGTACTATTCGTTACCCTGATCATTTAAGGGAATGGCTGTTCTCTCCTGAACAAAAGTTGCGCGTCTTCAGCTTTAGTGAAAGGGTTGAATTTGCAAGTGTTAACGGACCATTGTTTGCAAACAAAATTGAGAATAATAGATCAACCAAAAAAACAAAAGAGAACCTAAATGCTGTTATAGAATTAATTAAACCTGCGGAGAGTACTCTGATGAATGTCAACTCTCCAGTTGAGCTTGAAATAATTCAGGCAAAGACCATCATTAAAGAAGTTCTGGAAGAGCAACTTGAGATGAATAAATTTTCTTGGAATAAAGGACTAAATTATCGTGATTTCATTTTGGCAGTATGGAGAACCTTATTGAGACAAGAAAACACTCAAGAAAAAGCGTACAAAGTAAAAATAATGGTTGGCGAAGAGGGTGCTTTAAAGCTTATTTCCGAGCAAATTAAAATTGAAATCTAATTCTGTCTCTTACTTTTTTCTGTGCCAAGACATTTATGGCGTCTTCTGTAAGTTGCAATATTCTTGGGTAGCCGCCCGATGATTGTCCATCTCGCATTAGTACGATCAAGTTTCCAGATGGGGTCAATTGAACTGTTCCAGGCAAGACAGGTGCAGTCAATATACTTGGTAAATTATTCTCGAGAGTCTCTTCAAATTGATACCCCATTCTATTGTTGTTTTTGGATAACGTAAATACCCTAGTTTTCAATTCTTCTTTAAAAATGACTGGAAGCGCCTCAAATTCTGGGCCTTTTAAGACGTCTAAATTGGTATTCTCGAAATGACCACTTTTAAGCTTGATTCCAGCATAAGAAGGCATTGACGATTCCATGTCTTCTTTAATATACAGTATTTCGCCAGTCTCAAGTTTCGAACTAGGAGTGACATTTGGGTACATACTCCTGCTATTCATCACTATGGGTGTTTGAAAGCCTCCCCTAACTGCAATATAGGCCCTGTATCCATACTCAAGCCTGCCAAAGGCGAGTATATCTCCTTTTTTAACCGATATCCTATGATTTAGAAGTACGGGGTCTTTATTTATTTGAGGGGTGATATTGGCGCCAGTGATGCTTATAGACGTGTTACAAGCAAACTGAAGGGTTGGTCCAGTAAGGGTAAGCTCTAAAATCGCAGCATTTACATCATTTCCAAGTAACCCGTTTGCTAATTTGGCAGAGAACCTATCCATCGCACCAGAAATAGGCACGCCGAATTCTCTGAATCCTATCCTCCCTAAATCTTGAATGGTGCTATAAAATCCAGGTTTTAATACCTCAATCATCCAAAACCTCGCTTTCCATTTGATATACACCAGCATCAACCAGTGTTCGTATATCATTATAAGTGCTTGAATTTACTTGATAGAATTGTAGTTTATCACCTGAGGTAGCAAAACAAGGTGCTTCTTTATTCGCCTCAAAAAAATTTAAGGGCGTATTTCCAATGACATGCCATCCTCCTGGAGAGTTTTGCGGGTAGACTCCAGTCTGCTTTCCGCCTATGGCAACTGCCCCTTTTTTTACAGTCAAACTAGGAGCATCTTTTCTTGGAAAATGAAGTCTTTTATCGAGACCTCCTAAGTATAAAAATCCAGGTAAGAAACCGATGAAATATACGGTGTAAATTGAACTCGTGTGCAACCTAATAACCTCTTCAATTTCCAATCTTTTTTGAGCGGTGTAATTATCAAGATCCGAAGCGAAAACAGGGTCATAACAAACTGGTATTCTCCATAGTTTTTTTGCTTCTATTTTTTTACTATATTTAGACGAATATATCGTTTTAAGCACTTTAAAAGCATCATAGAAATTCTCTATAGTGACACTATAACATATTAATAACGAGTTATATGTATGACTTACATCAACCATAGATTCAATAGAATCATTTACAAGTCGATTCTTGAATAATATAATATCCTTTAAGATATTTTCATCTATCTTTTGAGGCCATTCCACTAATATTGAACGCTCTCCAAAAGGTCGATATTTCAACTCAAATCGTTCCAATGATCCTATAATATTTTGATGTTATTATCTGTTAATTCCTTTGATAATTTTCTTACTAATTCTATGGCTTTCGGATTGTCTCCGTGAACACAAAATGTCTCCGCCTTGATCTCCACTTCTACCCCGTTTAGTGAACGCACTTTTCCTTGAGTTATCATCCTGTAAACATGCTCAAATATTTTATTGGGATCCGTTATTAACGCATTGTCCTTTTGTCGAGACACCAATGTCAAGTCTGAATTATAATTTCTATCGGCAAAAGCTTCGTAGGTTATAGGTATATTTTCTTTCATGGCGATTTCGGCAATTACCGACCCAAATGGTACATACAATTTAAGCGGTAAATGAAAGCGTTTCATAACCTCAACTACAACCGTTGCCGTCTCCTCATCAATAGCGATTAGATTATAAAGTGCGCCATGAGGCTTCACATGATGCAATTGTCCATGTTCTTTTCGCAATACAGATATTAAACTGCTTATCTGATCTTCCAGGGACTGAAACAAAGCCACGCAAGATATAGCCATTCTCTGTCTTCCAAAATTCTTCTTGTCTGGAAACGATGGGTGGGCCCCGATCTTAACATTATGCTCCTTGGCTAGCTCTATCACTTCTCGCATGGAGTTCGCATCACCAGCGTGACCTCCACAAGCAATATTACAAGAAGTAATATACGGCATGAGTCCTACCTCATTGCCAATTCCCTCACCTACATCGCAATTAATATCGACTTTGTATGCCTGCATTAGAATATATTTAGCCCAAAGACCTTGTTCAGAGTTGCTATGGATAGCACTAAGGTAATCCCGCAAATCAAAAGCCCTAATATGTTATTTAGTTTACCATTCTTATGTTTCCCAAGGATACTGCCTTTATTCATGATCCACAACAACAACCCAGCGATAATAGGCAATAGCAATCCATTAGCTACTTGTGCAAACTGAATAATATCAATTGGTTTAAACCCAAGTGACGAAAACAAGACACCAACAAAAAGAATGATCATCCAAACCATTCTAAATCGTGGAGACTTTAACGTAGTGTTCCAGCCTAAACATCCTTTAACGACATATGAAGCTGCCAATGGTGCGGTAATGGCACTTGTAATGCCTGCGGCGAACAAGCCAATTCCAATAAAATATTTGGCATAACTTCCGAAAAGCGGCTCCAATCCTTGTGCCAAACCAGCAGCATTCGTGATTTCCTGCGATTGAATAGACGCCGCCGAAATAATAATGGCCATTGATACCAAACCACCAAGAATAATAGCAATATAAGTATCTTTTCGAGCAATATGTAAATCATCTGGAGTCCATTTTTCCTTTACCAAAGAGGCATGAAGAAACAAATTATAGGGCACGACTGTTGTGCCAATAAGTGCAATTATCGTCAAGATACTTTCTTCCGGAAATCTTGGAACGAAAATCCCTTTTAATAGTTCGATAATATCAGGGTTTGTAATAATCGCTGTGATCAGAAAGGCCAGACTCATTAGAATCACGAGGCTAATCAATACTTTTTCAAGCACTTTATAATTTCCTATATAAAGAAGAATGAACGCTATGAATCCAATAATTAAACTCAGGTAATTCACAGTTAACCCTCCTAAACTAAAATCAGGTTTCTTCACAAATGTTTCCATACCTAAAATCGCTCCACTAATGTTACCTGCCTCATAAGCCGCACTGCCAATAACTATGGCAGACAATATTAAAATGACGACACACACTTTTAAAACCGGGTTGTTTATCTCTGTTCGGATGATCTCGGCCAACCCTTTTTGAGTGATGATCCCAAGTCTTGCGGCCATTTCTTGTAGGACGACTGTCGCAAAGATCGAAAGTAGCATAGCCCATAGAAGCCCAAACCCAAAGTTAACCCCAGCTAACGTACATACGGTTACTGTTCCAGGCCCAATGAAAGCCGCGGCAATCAGTGGTCCAGGCCCAATGTTTTGAAGCCAATTTTTAATCATGGTTTACAGAGTTTAAGGCATACAAGGCAAAACTACCTAACCAGTGACCTCCCTCATAGTTATCATCAACTATGCTCGGAAGCGAGTAATTAATATGTTTGTTTGCCAAATTCTTTAGATGGCTTAATTCAGGCATATCCTTGGCAATAGCATTCAAACTCCATGCTCGTGAAAAATTAACGCCATCGAGATGCACAAGCTTGCCATCTGTCCTGTCTGACACACGACCTGTTTCAATAGTAAATGCCTTGTCTTTTAATTGCGGCAAAAATCTAGTGATCCAATTAGCAAATTCTTCTTTTGAGAGCACACGTTTCATCAGCGCAGCTTCTTCTAAACAAGGAGAAAGAAAATCGAATCCACTTGGTTCCCATGAAATTGGACATCCTTCATCATTCATATAAAAATCCCTAGCACGTTTCTCAATACTTTGTTTCAATTCTTCATGTCCAACAGCTTTGGCAAAATCATGAGCAAAACTGAGTCCGAAGGCCGTATTAGGATGCTCGCCAACACGAATTGGATAGTTTAGTTTTGGAAGGAATTCGATATACTTGTCTACCAATAAATTGGTTAAGGGCTCCAGGTTGTCTTCAAGCTCCCTTGCCAATGGATCATCCCAAGTATGAAGCTCTTCGGCTAACTTCAAGACCCAAGCCCAACCATATGTTCTTTCGTAAGATGTATTGTGCTCGCTTTTAAAATAGGCCACTTCAGTTGATATGTTTTTTTTAGAGATATTGACAACAAGTTTTTCCCTAATTATATCCGCTTTTTCTAGATTGGGGTATTGTTTTAACAAAGACACCAGACTCCAATGTCCGTGAACCGCAGAATGCCAATCAAAGCAACCATAAAAAGCTGGATGAAGACTCTTGGGCGATTTTAAATCACTATCCCCACCAATGGTTTGATTAAGCTTGTTTGGGTATTCTATTTCCATACAATGCAAGGGCAATTCAGATAATTTATTGGCTTCCTCTAGATCTAGTTTCGGTGTAGCTACTGTTTCAAGGGTATCGTTGTTTGTAACATCCTCTTTCTTTTCTTCAGAAGAATTACAATTAAAGAAAAGGACACTTATAAAAATGAGCGCGTTGTTAAAAAGTCGCATGTTGAACTGATGATTCTTTAGCTTGGTTGATATCAAAAGACAAGGTACTAGAATTTTTATCAGTAAACAATCATCAATTAATGAAACAAAAAAGGCGCGATAAACATCGCGCCTTTTTAAAAGTATAATTTAATTTTACATCTTCACATTACCGATATCCACTTTCTTTCCATCCTTATCTAAAAGAATAACCTCATCAAAACCAGCATTCTTGAACTTATCGAACTGTGTCGCTGCATCACCGACCACTAAATAACCCATCTTGGTTTCATCTAGGTATTTATTGGCAAGAGCTTTGTGCTGCTCTAAGGTCATATTACGTACGATATTTTCCTCACCAGCTATATAGTCCTTAGAAAGTCCATAATTGCTAATGTTCTGCAACATGCCCAATAATGAGAATTGTGTCTCGAATCGGCGTGCATTCGATTTGATCAACGCATTCTTAGTGAAATCCAGATCATCTTGAGAGATGCCGTTTTTGTATTTCTCGATCTCATCCTTGAAAATCTTGACCGATTCAAACGTTGTATTGGTTCTCACACTAGAAGAGGCTGAAAACGTTCCAGTGATTTTGCTTCCACTGAATCCTGTTCTAGCACCATAGGTGTATCCTTTTTCCTCTCTTAGGATCAAGTTAACATTCCCTGAGAACGATCCTCCAAGCTTATAATTCATGACTGTTGCTGGAAAATAATCAGCATCGGTACGTTTCATACTCAAATAACCAATATTAATAACTGATTGTTTAGCATTCGGAATGTCCACAAAATACAATGATGATTTATCTCTATTATTGCTAACTTCAAATGTAGGTATCGTCACATCTTTAGCTGCCCATTTAGTTTCAAGCCCTTTTATGGCGCTTAAAGCTTTGTCCTTCCCAATATTACCAACGACATGAAATCTAGTCACAGACGGTGAGTAATTTTTGTTGTAAAAGGCCTTTAGGTCATCCATAGTAATCGATGCTACCGATTCCTCTGTCCCACTAGCTGGATACGCAAACGGATGGTTTTCGCCGTATAATATTTTATTAGCTACATTTCTTGCTACGGTATTTGGATTGGCAGCAGAGCGTTTGATTCCGTTGATAGTACTTGTCTTGATACGTCCAAGTTCTTCTTCATCCCAGCGTGGCTCGAGCAAGATCTCTTCAACTAAGGCCATGGTCTTATCAAAATTCCTTACCAGAGTATTTCCTTGAATGGTTATGGCCTCGTTACTGGTGAACATATTAATAGATGCTCCTAACAACTCAATCTCTTCTTCCAGCTCTTCTGGTGTCTTGTTTGCGGTTCCTTCCATCATGATATCTGTCATTAGATTGGCAACACCAACTTTATCAAAAGAATCTAACAAATGACCGCCATCAATAGTCATACTAAAATTCACTAAAGGCAATTCATTTTGCTCTATACCATATACTCGCATATTGTTAGCCAGTGTCGCATCCCAAGATTCAGGAATGTTCAATTTTGGTGTTTCTCCTTGAGAAGGCTCCACAGATCTATCAAATACAGATGGCGTTTTAACTACTTCATCTGCTGCTTCCGCAACTGCTTGCTCTACATTCTCCTTGATTTCCTCTTCAACAACCGCTGCAATTTCAGAATTCTTGGCTGCTAAATTTGTTTGCCCTTTAGGAACAAAACTTGTAATCACATAAGGTTTGTCCTTGATGTATTTCTCATAAACCTTAACAACATCCTCTTTGGTTACCTTCTTGATATTCTCTATATCCTGCGTGATGAATCCAGGGTCCCCTGCAAACACATTATACTGTGCCAACTGGAAAGACTTTCCTAACACACTACTTATGCCGTTGTAAAAATCAGTCTCAAGGCTAGCTTTAATACGCTCTATATCCCTGTCCGTGATTCCTTCTGTCTCAAATTTCTGAAAAGCTTCGAATACGCCATCCTCAATATCAGCAAGACTTTTACCATCGTTAGCAGTTATATTCACCCTGAATGCTCCTGCAATTTCCTGAGAGTTATTCCAAGCGTTGGTCCTTGATGTTAATTCCTTTTCCTTTACAAGCACCTTATACAAAGGCGCTTTTTTTCCATTAGCCATTAATTGTCCTAAGAAATCCAAAGCATAAGCATCTTCGGTATATTGCTGGACTGTCGGCCAAACCATATTCAGTTGAGGGGCTTTCGCAAAATTATCCTCATGCATTAAACGTTTGGTCTCAGCAATAGTCACTGGCTGCGGCTTTAGTTTCGCCACTTCTTGGCGACGCTTAATCTCTCCAAAATACTTCTCAATTAGCGCTTTGGCATCTTCCGTTTCGAAATCACCAGCTAATACCAATGTGGCATTGTTTGGTCCGTAATATTTGTCATAAAACTCCTTAACATCATCAATGGTTGCACTTTGCAGATCCACCAATTCACCAATGACTTGCCAATTATATGGGTGCCCTTCAGGATAAATTGCTTTGTCCAAGACCCAGCCTGTATGTCCGTAAGGATTGTTATCAACACGCTGTCTTTTCTCATTTTGAACCACTTCTTGTTGGTTATAGAATGCAGATTCTGTAACGGTGTTAATTAAATACCCCATTCTGTCACTCTCCAACCACATGATCATTTCCATGGCATTGTTTGGTACGACTTCATAATATATGGTTCCGTCTTTCCAGGTACCTCCATTAAGGGTCCCTCCAGCATCTTGGATCTTTTTGAAGAATTGATCCTGTGGTACATTCTCAGATTCTTGGAAAAGCATATGTTCAAATAAATGTGCAAATCCCGTTCTACCCGTTTTCTCGCGATTAGAACCTACACCATACTGAATCGCTAGAGATACGATTGGATCGGATTTATCTTGATGCAGAACAACTTGCAGACCATTTTCCAATTCATATTTTTCAAATTCTAAGGTCAGTTTATCGCCACCAGCGCCTTCTTTTTTACAGGATGTAAATCCAATAATAAGCATAGCGAAAAGAGCAAATGCCTTAAATTTCATAGTATTCATAAATGTTTTATTTTGATTAGATGTTAAAAGTAATCATTGCGAAGCAGATGCAAAAATGAAGAATATCTTAAAAAGTGTTAAAAATGAATTAATTTAGCCAAGAGTATCACATAATCGTTAAAATTGACCGTAGAGTGGTAATAATAAGGCTCTTATTCAAAAAAATATATATTTGAAAACTCAAAGAACTTTAAACCTCAAATAATTGTTATTTAATTCCATAGATTTTGCGATTTTCCTACCCATAGTATTTCTACTCTATTGGTTCGTCACGCAGAAGAATTTGAAAATTCAGAATCTTTTGCTTCTAGTGGCAAGTTATGTCTTTTATGGTTGGTGGGACTGGAAATTCCTCTCATTGATCATCTTTAGCTCCTTCGTCGATTATTATGTAGGTATTGGATTGTCAAAATATAACGACAAGAAAAAGAGAAAACTCCTATTACTCACAAGTATCTTAGTGAATCTAGGATTTTTAGGATTCTTCAAGTATTATAATTTTTTCGCTGAGAGTTTTGCCGATGCCTTCACATTACTCGGTAGTCCGATAGAGGCCTCTAGATTGAATATTATTTTACCCGTAGGTATCAGCTTCTATACGTTTCAAACACTGAGTTATTCTATTGATGTTTACAAGCGGAAGTTAGAACCCACTAAAGATATGATGGCCTTTTTTGCGTTTGTTAGTTTCTTCCCGCAATTGGTTGCAGGGCCTATTGAACGGGCCACTAATTTATTGCCTCAGTTTTATAAGAAAAGAAACTTTCACTATGGTATGGCCGTCGACGGATTGCGACAGATACTTTGGGGGCTTTTCAAGAAAATAGTGATTGCAGACAACTGTGCTGAGCTCGCTAATACGATCTTTGATAATTCTGCAGACCTCAATGGGAGCTCTTTGGTGCTAGGCGCGTTTTTCTTTGCATTTCAAATATATGGTGACTTTTCAGGATATTCTGACATAGCCATTGGTACGTCTCGTCTGTTTGGTTTTAATTTGATGAAGAACTTTGCATTTCCATATTTCTCGAGAGACATTGCAGAATTCTGGAGGCGCTGGCATATATCCTTGTCCACTTGGTTTAGGGATTATTTATATATCCCATTGGGCGGAAGTCGCGGCGGTACCTGGATGAAAGTCCGAAATACGTTTGTCATCTTTATTGTCAGCGGCTTTTGGCATGGTGCTAACTGGACGTTTATAGTCTGGGGTGCCTTGAATGCGATTTATTTTCTACCCCTTTTACTAATGAAACGGAATAGGCAGAATATTGGCGATATTGCAGAAGGAGGGTTAATACCATCTTTCAGGGAATTTTTCGGAATGGCGACCACATTTGCATTAACACTCTTGGCTTGGGTGTTCTTCAGGGCGGAGAATATTGGACATGCCTTCAGTTATATAGCAGGAATATTTTCAACATCACTTTTTGAAATGCCCGATTTCGGATTTGGGATGAAAGCAATGTTGGCCATTCTATTAACCATGGCATTCGTATTCATCGAATGGTTGGGCAGGCAAAATGAATATGCCATTGAACGACTAGGCGCAAACTGGAAGCGACCAATAAGACATGCCCTATATTACGGTCTGATCCTGATAATCATATTTTTTGGCGGTAATCAACAAGAATTCATTTATTTTCAATTCTAATGAGTATAAGAACATTCATAATACGGACATTGAAGTTTTTAGGGATATTCCTAGTTATTACGGTTTTGGCTTTGGCATTTATAGGATCGACTTTTAAATTCTTGCCACATACTAAATACTACGGACAGGACTATGAAAATGCGTTCAACAATAAAGACCTTGGACTATTAGCTATAGGAAATAGTAAGTTATTGGCATCCTTGGATAATGCGACCTTACAAAAAGAATTTGATCTTGAACCGGTTAATTTAGGAAGTATATTCTCTAACAATTCAATAACGCGATTGACTCTGGAATCCTACCTTCATGATTGCGAGGTCAAGCCTCAACTCATTTTAATGGAGGTCTCGTGGTTTACCTTTAATCCAGTGAGGACCCAATTCAACGAAATTGGTGGTGACTTGATTCTTAACGATTACAAATTATGGCCAGAAGCCCTAAAATACTATCCGGATATCATAGACCCTTTGAGGAAATCCATCATGCGGCAATTATTTTCAAAAGTCAAGTCTCCTCAAGACATTGATTACGCATCAGAATTCAGGGATATGTCGCCCTTAGAAAAAACCTATGATTTTAAATTATCAGAATTCGAAGAAGTCTTCCCAGACCATATTGCTGGTGTAGATCCCGTGTTATTGGAGGATTTCGAAAAGATCGTTACCATGTGCAAGGACAACGGCATCCAATTGGTACTCTACACGGCGCCTGAAGCTGTTGAATATCGTTCCCTTCAAACTGATATTGAAAAAATAAAGACCATCTATAAAAACGTACCCAATGTGCCCTATCTAGATTATTCAGAAGGTGGGGAATTCTTTAAAAAAGACTACGAATTATGGATGAAAGACTCCCATCACCTTAATGAGAATGTGTTGTTCTCTCAAATATTGACCAAGGATATTAAAGCTAAGCTTGATCAATAAATGTTCTCGTCTTAATTAATAAAGAATCAATTCCCTGCAACAAACTGTCTCATAATAAATTACTATCTTTCATTTTGGCAATCAAAGCTTCTCATCTAATCAACTGTAAAACCTTTGGAAGAAAAGAAAACTAAAAAAAAATGGCTAATTACATTACAGTTCTTTGCTGCCTATCTGGTAGGTGCCTGGACCTTCGTACAATTTGTAGATTGGATCCTGCTCAGATATAGTATTTCACCGTATTGGGCGGAACTATGCCTCTGGTTTTTTATTGGCATTATCCCTTCCTTGATTATCTATTTGTATCATCAAGAGCGCATTAATAAGAGAATCTTGAAATTGCGAGAGAAGATCATTTTTCCACTAAACATTTTATTGATCATGATGGTGACTTATTTTGGTTTTGGAAATTCTGATCTAGGCGCTACAACTAAAGAAATTAATTATACTAACGAAGAAGGTGAGTTAAAAACACAAATGATCACCAAAGAAGAGTTTAGGGTAAATCTACCAATATTTAATTTTGAAAACAAAACGCAAGACAGCAGTAAAATTTGGATGGCAAGAGTTGTTAATAATTTACTTCTTCTGGATTTGGAACAAGATAAAAACATTACACCAAGTACTTTGGGATCTGTGAGCAATATTACTGATAAAGTTAATCAAACAAATACTTTTTCTGATTACTATATTGATGGTGAATTCGATTTTAAAGACAGTATTTATAGTATTATTCCCATAATTCATAATAGTAAAAATGGAAAGGAACTAAAAAGGCAGACCTTTACAGGAACCGATTTTTTTGATATAATAGATGATGTAAGTATTTATGTAAGAGATAATGTTGGTGTTATTGAAGAAATGCGAGATCAATATATCGACATGGATGTAAAGGATTTTACAACCACATCATTGGATGCTTTAAAAGAATATAATGATAGAAGGTATGACAATGCCACAGAAATTGACCCTACGTTTGCACTTGCCTATTACTTTAAATCTGTTAATAGTACATACTATAGTCAAGGACAGATAGAAGAACAATATCAAATAGACAAGGCATACAAAAACCGTAGAAAGCTCCCATTGCAATCGCAACTTAAAGTATTAATTCAAAGACACATAGCCTATAATCATTGGGAAGAAGCTGAAGAATTGGTTAAGTTGCAATTAGAAATAGATCCTAACGACGTTGTTTTTAGCAACTTATTATATACCATATATTCTGAAACCAGGAATTTAGACGACTTTTTAAAAGTTACCCAAGCGAGATTCAACGAGCAATTGATTCCTGGTGCATATGCAGTATTTCAATATAGACAAGCCTTGCTAGTTAATGGGAAGTATGATAAAGTGATCGACCTAGTTAATAAATACCAATTACTAGCACCAAACAATCTTGGAATTTCCAATTTTAAGACAGAGCCATTGATACTTAAAGGTGATCTGGAAGGGGCGAGTGAAAACCATAAAAAAGCGGTTCTGACCCAACCTGATGATCGATGGATAAATGACATATTTGATGAAGGTATAACCTACCAAAAAAGCGATGCCTATGATGCTGATCATTCGCGTTTTTTTGGAAAATTTCGTAGTGCTAGAGCTGAGCAAGTCGTAGATTATTTTAAATATGATAACAGGTTCTTAGCGGTAGCCTCTAACCAAATAATTGACTATGTAATTGTTACTGGTGAAAACAAATTAATATTTGCCTATCCAAATAATAGTCTTGTTGTTGAGTGCGAATTTCAACAAAATACATCTGGAGACTATTATAGAATTAAATCAACACAATATTACTCCTATAAAAACGAGGAAACTTTTTGGTATTATAAGGAAAATGACCTCATAAGAAAAGCCGACTCGTTACTTAATGCTGCTAATTATGATGAAGCCGAAATTGCCTATGCTGAAGCCATAAGTAAGCATCCAACACATTTTTACTTAAAAGGTGCATTAGCACATATTAATTATATGAAAAACACGGATGCTTCAATACATAGTAAACAGTTTGAAGCAATCTCTGGAAACTATGGTGATCGAAAATTTTGGACAGAAAACAACAAGCTTTATTATAAAAAAGGAATTGGCTACAGAAAAGAATTATTACCAATTTCAAGAAACAGGTATATTGATCTATCTGGGCATTGGCTCAATTACGAATTTGAAATTCTGGAGGACAAGACAATCGCTTCTTTTGCATGGCAATTTGATCATGAACGCATGGAATGGATAAAACTAGATGATGAAAATAATTACTTACTAAAAGAAGAGTAGCTTATTTCTCATTCAATCTTCCCTATCTAAACCTCCTAAGACTACAATAATTTGCCTTTCATCCAAGGTGCAGAATTCAAAAAATCAGCTACAGCACTTCCTGGAGGCACCAGTTTATCACAAGCTTCTTTAAGTTCTTGGCTTAATTCTTTTTCCATAAGGGGAATAATATCTTTCATTTGATCTAAGGTCCTTGGTCCTGCTAATGGTGCCGTAATACCAGGTTGATCCTTTACCCAAATCATCGCCAAATGTGCAGGTTCCATTTGATGTTCTTTTGCTAACGTCACAAATTTATCTGCAACAGATACGGCTTTTAACGTAATACGCTCTGCGTAAATACCTCCTCTGTTGAAACGAGGCGTATTATACTTTCCATGACTGATTTTACTATATCTTCCTGTTAGCATTCCCATGGCTAAGGGAGACCAGACAAAAACAGCTAGGTTAGCCCCTTCGCATGCAGGCAAAATTTCGTTTTCAACTCTTCTATCAAGCAAATTATATGGTAACTGTTCTGATATTGCATGTGATAGATTTTTAAATTCAGACAACATTTTACTTTCAGTAATTTTCCAACTAGGTGATGTTGTAGCTCCGAAATACCTAATTTTTCCTTGGCTAACTAAACTAGTTAACGCATATAGTGTTTCTTCTAACGGAACATTCATATCAACTCTGTGCATTTGATACAAGTCTATATAATCAGTCTTGAGCCTCCTTAAGGAATCTTCACAAGCCTTAATAATATGCTTTCTTGATACACCTCTATCATTAATTCCTTTTTCCCCTGTAGGATAATAAAATTTGGTAGCCAAAATAATATCGTCTCTCAGTCCATTATGCGCTAAAGCATTACCAATGATTTTTTCTGATTCGCCAGAAGCATATGTGTTAGCTGTATCTATTAAATTTATGCCACTTTCTATAGAATAGTTAATAATCTGTGTAGATTCTTCTACAGAGGTTGGGTTTCCAAAATTGTCAGTACCCAAACAGATTGGAGATACTTTGAGCCCTGTTCTACCTAAAGGTCTATAAAATGAGTGATCTAACATGCTTATTGTCTTACGCTCCAAATTTCGTGTATAGGATCTCCTTTACTTGAAAACCCTTTATGATTCCATGTTCCATCAACTAAGCTAAAATCAAATTTCAAACTAGCGCCTACTCTTGAATCATCTTTTGAGAAGAACTCAATGTTTTCGGTATATTTTCCATCTACTGTGGTATAAGTTCCGCCCCCTGTTCCCATAAATTGTTTTGTTTCAGTATTGTAAGCTATCCATTGAAAACGCGTTCCAGACAAAATTTTCATTGTTTTTCTTGGCCTACTCGTATCACGAGTTTGCGTTTTACCATCTCTTACTCTTCCTGACATTAACCAAGCACCTTGTAATTCTCCAGGCGTGCCATCATCTATTCGTTTCAATTTCATGGTACTGCCAACAATTTGAATTGTATTGTCAGTAATTTCAACTTTAAAGCTTACTTCACTACCAACACGTTCAGGAGTTACTGTATCGAACTCTACTTTTTCCGTCATTGTATCACCTTCTAATCTCCACGTTCCACCATTAGACTTAATGAATTTGCCTGTGGCCGCATCATAGGTAGAGATTACTTGATAACCATCGGCAAATATCACCACACTTCTTAGTTTATCTCCATTTTCAGAGGTTGAATACATTTCCCAACCTCCAATGATACTTTGAGCATGTATTCCAAGAGCTAACATACTACAGATTACTAAAAATAGTATTTTTTTAATCATGACTTTTATTTATATGTTACTGAAATTAATTTTTCCTGAATTCATCTTACTATATGATAGGTGCGTTTTTAAGCTGATTTACAAATTTCTCCATACTATGGCTAATAATTTCTTCATCTGAAACATCAATACATTTAAAATCACGAAGTCTTTTCATTGTTTCGGGAAAGTTTTGTCTTAGATTTCTCAACCTATCTATTTCGCTGCTAATATCTGTTACAGAAACATTACTATTTATTTGCCTAATTAAAACTTCTTTTCTTTTTTCAATTTCTTTATCAAGTCCCTCAATTGTATTGATTGTATAATCGTAGTTATAAAAATCTGAATCTAAAACGCATCCAATTAATTTTCTTTTACCGCTTTGATTTTCCGCAAACATTGTATCAAATGTTTCCACTCCTACCCAACCGGACTTAAGGCTTTTATTTGATATTAATGTCAGTACAGCATCTGCATTTTGTATTGATTGGTTAATAAATCCTTTTATTTCTTGACCTTCATGCATATTATCCTGGTCAATAGTTACTTCTATTCCTGAATTCTTTAATAAATCTCTAATTTTTAATGCAGTCTTAACATCTCCATGGTTGTAAGATATAAACACATTATAATCAACAGTGAGATTCTGTAAATCGTCTTCGACAATTATTTCATCTTCTACTTTATTGTTTATTTGCAAATTATCATCTACAATTACTTCATTTTCTACGTTATTATTTTTATGCTTAATCAAATCCTCTGGAGAAGCTAAAGCTTGTATTAACAGTTCAATTCCATTCTCATAATTATTTACAAAATCAGCATATTGATTCCTTCGTAATCTCATTGGTATAGGACATTCTTCAATGAGTACTGGTATAATTTGTTTATTACTATTTAATGCTATTGATAATTCATCCATAACGTTAGAAGACTCCGTAGAAGCCTTAGAAATGAATAATAAAAAGATAGTTGATTCTTCAAGAGCTTTTTCAACTACATCATCCCATCTGTCACCTGGTTTTATATCTAATTGGTCTACCCAAACATCGACACCCTTATTTTTAAGCAATTTTACTGTATTCAATACGATTTCTTCGTCCTTAATAGAATAAGAACAGTATACTTTGTTTTTTGACATAAATGGAATGGTTTAAAACTCTAAGATATTAAATAATATGGAACTAAATGCTAAATTAACCCAACCAACCTCCTCTATCAAGGCTTCTGTATTGAATGGCTTCACTAATATGGTTACCATTAATATCTTGAGCAGCTTCTAAATCTGCAATGGTTCTAGATACTTTAAGAATTCTATCATACGCTCTAGCAGAAAGGTTGAGCTTCTCCATAGCAATTTTAAGTAATTGCATAGAAGCTTCATCAAGCTTACAATGCTTTCGCAATTGTTTGGTATTCATTTGTGCATTGTAATGGACTTTATCAGATGCTGCAAAACGTTCGGTTTGCAATTCTCTTGCAGCAGTAACACGTTTTCTAATCTCTACTGATGTTTCGCTCTTACGTTCATCTGATAGTTTTTCAAAAGGCACTGGAGTGACTTCTATATGAATATCAATTCGATCCAACAGAGGTCCAGACACTTTACATAAATATCGTTGCATCTCCGCTGGTGAAGACGTTACGGGAGAATCTGGGTCATTAAAATACCCACTCGGACTCGGATTCATACTCGCCACTAGCATAAAAGAGGATGGATAGGTCACTGTGAATTTGGCCCTTGAGATCGTGACTTCACGATCTTCTAATGGTTGCCGCATCACTTCCAGCACGTATCGTTTAAATTCTGGTAACTCGTCCAAGAATAGCACACCGTTATGGGACAATGAAATCTCTCAAGGCTGCGGATAACTGCCTTCACCAACTAGCGCGACGTTTGTGACTCTCTAAAATGTGGCGGTCTATTTAGTCTCAGCTTAAGACTGATTATTAGCCTCTTGGAATAATTTTAGTAAATTAGAGGAAAGACATTCAACCTTTTCCTAACCATGATCAACTTCTTTAGAAAAATCCGTAAAAAACTAGCTGATGATAACAAACCTAAAAAATACGCCAGATATGCTATTGGGGAGATTGTATTGGTTGTTATTGGTATTTTGATTGCTCTATCAATTAATAATTGGAATGAGGTTCGTAAGACGACTAACATTGAGATTGAATATCTTATACGTCTCCGGTCAGATCTTGTAAATGATACCGCCTACTATCATCGTCGAATAAAATATGCCGATAAAGTATTTGCGGATCATAAGAAAGCTTTCATAATCTCTCATACTCAAATTGCAAGCCCTCAGGATTTTTATCAATCGTTTAATAATCTTGAATGGTCATCTGAGGCTCTTAGCATTAGAGACATTACATATAATGAAATGCATAATGCAGGTCAAATTAATATTATCAGAAACGATAAGATCAAAACAGAAATATTGGAATTTTATCGACAAGTGGATTTGGTTGCAAAGCATTTTGAAGAAATTAATATTTCTTCTGTTGAGTTTATGGCGGATTTTTTTATGCAAAGCAAAGCCCTTAAGCACTTCTGGTCTTATGGACATGAATTTAGTCCTTGGACACCTGAAATGCTAGACGAATCTGATGATTGGAAATGGATCAATGACCCTAAATCGGAATTGTTCAAATCATTCCAATTTTCACTTGGTTTTTATTCTACAAAGCAAAATTATTTTAAACGCTACTGTGAGGATCTTGAAAATAAATCCACAATTTTATTAATAGAAATAGAAAACGAACTAAGAAATAGATCCATCGAGGTTCCCGCACCAACCATGGAACCTATTTTCGTTATTGATTAAATGATCCCTCAATAACGGAACTTATTATCATGATGGCTATTATTTATATATTATTAAAATAACTCTAATTTTAAAACTACCCCAACCAACCATCTCGGTCCAAGCTTCTGTATTGTATGGCCTCACTAATATGTGACCCATTTATATTGCCAACACCTTCAAGGTCCGCAATCGTTCTAGATACTTTTAAGATTCTATCATAAGCCCTAGCCGACAAATTCAATCGCTCCATAGCAGTTTTTAACAGTTGCTTGGAAGCGGCATCTAACTTGCAATGTTTTCGAATCTGTTTGGTATTCATCTGTGCATTGTAATGTACAGAATCCGATTCCGAGAATCGAGCCGTTTGCCGCTCCCTTCCCTCCGTAACCCGTTTCCTTATTTCGACGGACGTCTCCCCTTTTCTTTCGTCTGATAGCTTTTCAAAGGGCACTGGTGTGACTTCTATATGAATATCAAT
>CBESOB010000016.1:0-24802 GCA_965530995.1 uncultured Flavobacteriaceae bacterium | reverse complement strand
ACCTACCAGCAGGGGTTTATATGTTAGGTATCAAAACCGAGCAAGGCAAACTCACCAAGAAGGTGATTATTGAATAGTAAGACCAATAAGTATTAAGGTTTATAGAATACATGGAAAAAAAAGAACCAAAAGACTCTTTTTTTGATAAAGGATAGTTGCTTTAAAATGAAGATAAAAGGGAATGATGAATCGAAAACAAACTATTGAATGAAGAGTATCTATTATGTAATCAATATGTTATGATATTTTGAACACTAAAAAAATTCATTATTGAATTACTTTGAATTCATTTATTTTGTATTTCAGTGAAGCACAGTAATCTATCTTCCCGGTTTTTGAACTAACTATTATTTGTGTGGTAATTTTTAACAATTGCAAAATGGAATAACTAATTATTTCAATCTTAACAATTGATTAATTGCCTTAGTATCCCCGATTTTATTAGGATTTCTTTTAATTATTAAAGCCTCCCAGAGGTTCTAATTTATCCTACTTGATGAGAGTATTTAAAGCTGATGATATCAGCTAGTATATTCGGTGTAAGTGTATAATTAATATAAAATCGTTTAAATTATGAAGTCAATACTACTATTTATCTTGAGTTTTTCAGTTGCTTTTTCAAGTTTTTCTCAAACAGAATTCAGGCTTGATTCTTTATATCAATATTCATGGAATGTTGGCATTCCCGATTGGCAGCATGACAATACCGAAAAATACACCTATGGTAATGGTGGTGTCAAGGAGACCTACATATTAGGCCTATTCAAGAATGGTCCTAACTTTGATAATTCGTATCAGTCAGACAAATCATATAATGCAAATAATAATATTACCTTAGAAGTAAGAAAATCCTGGAATCTTGCCACTATGGTATGGGTCGATTCACAACGAATCGTTTATGTATATAATGCCTCTGACTTGTTAGAAAGCGAGACTACTGAAATCTCAAATGGAATGGGCGGTTGGATTACCTGGAGTAAAGTAATTTATGATTATAACGGATCAGGAAATTTATCTGAAGAGACTCAGCAAGAAACAAATTTTGCCACGATGATGCTTGAAAACAGAACGAGAATACTTTTTAATTATACGGGAATGAATGCCACCAATCAAACCGATCAAGAATGGAATTCCACTGATAATGATTGGGAGAATATTGAAAAAGCCGATATTATTTATACAAGTGGAGAACCAACATTCGCCGAATATAGCTATTGGAATAGTGGTATGATGGATTGGGATCCACCATACGAAAGAGACACAGCGACCTATGTATCTGGTTTGGTTTCGGAAGTCCTCACTGAAAGTTTTGATATGGGTGTATGGGTCTATTCGGACCTGTCTACATTTACTTACACCAATTTGCTCACTGAAAATTTGGAACAGGTCTGGGATGGGGTAGATTGGGTCAATGAGGCCAGAGTACTAAATACCTTCGATACTGACGGGAATAATACCCAACTTATATTTGAGGAGTGGGATGGTGCGGACTGGGTGGGATTATTTAAACAAGATAGATTCTATTCGCCTGCTGATGGGCTTGGTATTGAGGAATTCAATCAGGATGCTGTTACGATCTATCCTAATCCAGCAAGAGAGGAAGTGCATATCAAATCTTCAAGTAATATAAATAGAATAGAGGTCTATGACGTATATGGTAAGTTAATGAGATCAAATAGAATGGTTCAAGACAAGATGTCCTTGAATCAGTTTTCTTCAGGAGTGTATTTAATGAAGATCTATTCAGATAGAGGGGCAATCACTAAAAAATTAATAGTGGATTAACATTTGATCAATACCGCACGTAGTCAATAATCTCCAGCCCATAACCGATCATACCAACACGTTTGGTCTGTTCGGCATTTGAAATGAGTCTTAATTTATGGATATCTAGGTCATGTAATATCTGTGCTCCGATACCAAAATCCCTTGAATCCATTTCAATACGCGGTGCCTTGACGACTTTATCAACGACTTGGTCTTCTTTCAATTTGGCCAGACGATTAAGTAGATTCATTGATTTACTTTGTTGATTTATAAAGACTATGGCGCCCTTACCAGCGTCATTAAGGACATTGAACATGTCATCCAATTTTTTATCGGCGTTGTTCGTTAGCGTACCAAGGACATCATTATTAACTAGTGATGCATTTATCCTGACTAAAACGTGTTCATCGTTATTCCAAACACCTTTTGTTAATGCTATATGAATCTGGTCGTTATTTGTTTGTTGGTAAGCTCTTAGCCTAAAACTCCCAAATCGGGTTTCAATTTGAAAATCCTCTTTTTTATCGATCAATGAATCATGTTGCATTCTATAGGCAACTAAGTCTTCAATCGATACTATTTTTAGGTCGAATTTATCAGCAACGTCTATAAGTTCTGGCAATCTCGCCATCGTACCATCCTCATTCAATATTTCAACTAATACACCAGCTGGAGCGAATCCTGCTAACCTAGCAAAATCTACAGCAGCTTCTGTATGACCTGTTCTACGTAACACTCCACCTTCTTTAGCCTTTAATGGAAAAATATGACCTGGACGACCCAAGTCAAATGGTTTAGTGTCCTCATTGATCAGGGCTTTTACAGTTTTGGCCCTATCGTGTACTGAAATACCAGTAGTACACCCATGACCAATCAAATCGACTGAAACAGTGAACTGCGTATGGTGCAATACCGTATTGTTCTCAACCATCATATTCAATTCCAGATCTTCACAACGCTCCTCTGTTAAAGGCGCACATATGAGTCCACGTCCATGAGTTGCCATGAAATTGATCATCTCTGGTGTAACGGCTTCTGCTGCGGCAATAAAATCACCTTCATTCTCTCTATCGGCATCATCCACAACAATAATCACCTTACCATGGCGAATGTCTTCGATGGCTTCTTGTATGGTATGCAATTTAAAGTCGATGTTATTAACGGTTTTGGTAATCATTTTGAGCAATTTAAATGCAAAGATATTGCATATTTTCTTTTATAGGATGAGTTTAAGCTCTTCTTTCATTCTTTTCTTATAGAAGAGGTATAGCAGCAAATAAAGAGGAATTCCCAAGAAAAGGAATAGTATGACATTGAAATTGTATTTCCGCTCAGTCAATTTAATGAAATTAGATTGGCTAGCGAAAGATTTAATTAAGAAGGTAAAGAATAATATAAATGAAGGAATGGCTATAGCAATGGCAATAGCAGCAAGTAAAGAGAAATCATTGTTCCTTAATATTAAATACGCTAGGATTGAGAGGAAATACGGAAAATAGAAAAATAAAGCTATCTTAGAATACAATCCATATTCAAGATAATTTCGTTTGGCATTTTCAAAATTATCATTAGATAAATGCCCAGCTATTTTTAGTTCTTGTTCAGTTATCCCCCTGCTTTCCAATATTTTAAGAGCTCCTTTTTTATAGCTATCGTCATAATTGTAAACTCTATAATTCTTTATGATATCTATAAGTTTTTCTTTATCATATGCTTCAAACTTTTCAATGTCTTCCTGAGAAATGGTCCTAAGGTTGTCCTGGAAAATAATGATTTCCTTCTTTGGTTTGAATACATTGATAATTGGCTGTAATAAGAGATCGGTATCAAAAAGACCTCTGTCCTTCGTTGCTCGACTGGTTAAATAGATACTTATTGGAAGCATAATTAGGGTCGATATCCAAGACGACAATGCTGGGTTCAAGCTACCGTCTTCAGCACTGTTTTTAGCGAATATGCCTATGTAATGATAAATCAAGAATAAAATGATGGCAATAACCATTGGTAAACCTATTCCTCCTTTTTTTATGAGAGCACCTAAAGGAGCACCTACAAAGAACAATATGATACAAGCAAAGCCGAGTGCAAATTTATCGTGAAATACAATTATATGTTTATTCAACCATTTTAATTGAATCCCTAATTCTCTGTCCTTGGCGTCTATGATCTGTTTTGTACTGAGTACTTTATTGATCGCCATATCGACGATCTTTATTTTATCCTTAGTATCAAAAAGTTCAAGATAATCTTGCTCTAGATTTCCTCTCTTTATCTTAGGAGTTAGTGAATCAGCTTTAAATCCAATTTGAGTGGTACGATCATAAGTGTTTTTTGAGAATTCCTTAAGGTTACGGATTCCCTTTATCTTGAGACTGTCTATGGTGTAATTTAAATCAGCAACGCTAAGCATGTCGTACTTGCTCGTAATTTGTTTTTGTTCTAGATCTACGTTTCCATTGATTTCACCTAAATCAATATTGATTATGTATTCTTTGAATTCACTTTTAACAAAAGGTTTTTTTTGTCGCTCCTTATAGTCCTTTGGTTGAATTTCATCATAATAATTACCATCATGAAGGACAAGTTGTAAAACATCCGATTCTACGCTACTGATCAATTCACCAGTGTTGGAACGAATGGTGGTGTTACTTCCTGGTCCGTTGGAATTAAGTTTATGAATAATCACATCTTCTAAGTATTGACCCCTATCACCGCTCTTTTTGGCTACCTTTATATTCATGGTGCCAATTTGGTTGAATTGACCCTCTGCTATGGCCATTGCCGGTTTTAATTTGGCAATATTCTTCCTTAAATTATAAGAGTTGTATTGTGCCCATGGAATAACGTTATTGCTAAAGAAGAAGGTTGTAATGCCCAACAGAATAATAAAGGCGCTCAAACTTCGCATGGCCCTTTGTAATGAAATTCCCGTTGATTTCATAGCGGCAAACTCGTAGTTTTCCGCAAAATTACCAAAAACCATGATTGAAGCTAAAAGAATGGTAAGTGGCAGGATCAACGGAATTAGGGTAGGAGTGATATAGAGCAAGAATTTACCAATTACCGCTATGTCCAAGTCCTTACCTGCAAGTTCAGCTATATATAGCCAAATGGCCTGTAAAACAAAAATCAGCATGAGTATAACAAGCACGCTGATAAAAGTTTTTAGGTATGATGTTAATATGTACCTGTCAAGAATTTTCAAAAGTGAACCTTAATCCAATTTGTTGATGTAGTAATCTTTATACTTACTCTCATCAAAGGTAAACAAGGTTTCGGACAATGGCTCATTTGTTTTAAAAGAATTAACAGTCAAGGTGGTCCTTGTGCCGTTCATGCCGATTTCTATGAGATTATAGATATGTTTTGTTTGGTTATCAATCCCAAGCAATACTTCCTTGATTTCCGAATTAGAATCGATTGGTTTCAACTTAACGAATTGAATATTCCTACCCTTGACATTTTGAACAATATCCATGGAGTAGCTATACCCATCTTCATAAAAGGATAACATTTTGGAAGGTGTTATAGTCCCTTCGTCTTCGATGTTTTCAGTCGATATGGTGACTTCTTCATCTTCTGGACTAATACTATAAAGTGTTTTACCATCAAAAATCCTGGTAATTCCTAAAATATTCAATTTGTATTTATCGCCTTGCATGGTCACATCACCTCTTGTTTCTTGGTTAATGTTCTCTTTGGCATTATCCAATACATATTTGAAATCAATGGAAATGTTGTCATAACCTTTGACCTTTGCCGATACTTCATTAAGTAAAGCTTTGGCTTTATCCTGGGCAAAGGTAACATGACTTAATAATGCGATAACAATAATTATAATATTTTTCATCTTCTTAAAAATTGTTCTTTTCATTTTCTAAAAGTTGATCTAATGCCACAAAATCTGGGACTAGTACCTGTCTTGCCTTACTTCCTTCAAAAGGGCCAACAATTCCGGCTGCTTCTAACTGATCTATTAATCTTCCGGCTCTATTATAGCCAAGTTTTAATTTTCTCTGTAATAGGGAGGCAGAACCTTGTTGTGCTGTTACAATAACTTCTGCTGCTTGCCTGAACAAAGCATCTCGATCGGATATATTGTTATCAATACTTGTGCCACTTTCTTCCCCAACATATTCTGGTAACAAATGTGCATCGGGGTATGCTTTTTGAGATCCAATATAGTCCGTGATTCTCTCCACTTCTGGTGTGTCGACAAATGCGCATTGAATGCGTGTAAGATCATTTCCTTGTGTATACAGCATATCGCCACGTCCGATTAATTGATCCGCTCCAGAACCATCTAGTATGGTTCGCGAATCAATTTTTGAAGTTACCCTGAATGCAATCCTTGCAGGGAAATTGGCCTTTATTATTCCAGTGATAACGTTTACAGAAGGGCGCTGAGTCGCTATAATAAGATGAATTCCGATAGCTCTTGCCAATTGGGCTAAACGTGCAATAGGTGTTTCGACTTCTTTTCCAGCGGTCATGATCAAATCTGCAAATTCATCAACCACTAAAACAATATATGGTAAAAAGGCATGCCCATCGTTTGGGTTTAGTTTTCGTGCCTTGAATTTATCATTGTATTCCTTGATATTACGACAAAATGCATTCTTTAGCATTTCATAACGATTGTCCATTTCTATACATAGGGAATTCAAGGTGTTGATGACCTTTGTATTATCGGTAATGATCGCTTCGGCACTATCAGGTAGTTTGGCCAAATAATGTCGTTCAATTTTATTGTAAAGTGTGAGTTCCACTTTCTTTGGATCAACGAGCACAAACTTTACTTCTGCAGGATGTTTTTTATAAAGAAGAGAAGTCAGTACAGCATTCAGTCCTACCGATTTACCTTGACCGGTGGCTCCTGCCATAAGCATGTGAGGCATTTTTGCCAGATCAACAACGAAGGTTTCGTTGCTAATGGTTTTACCAAGTGCTATCGGGAGTTGCATTTCAGAATTTTGGAACCTCTGTGAGGCAATTACAGAGCGCATGGACACTATCGTCGGATTCTTGTTAGGTACCTCAATACCAATGGTTCCTTTACCTGGAATTGGTGCAATGATCCGTATACCCAAAGCAGCAAGGGATAAAGCAATGTCGTCCTCTAGATTCTTTATTTTAGAGATTCTAACACCAGCGTTTGGCACAATTTCGTAAAGCGTAACTGTTGGACCAATGGTAGCCTTGATGCTTGCAATACCTATATTGTAGTTATTCAAGGTCTCAACGATCTTGTTTTTATTATCTTCTAGTTCCTCTTGGTTGATCGTAATACCTTCAATATTGTATTTTTTAAGAAGATCGAGAGGAGGGAATTTATAGTTCCCCAATTCAAGAGTCGGGTCAAATAATCCAAAATCCTCTACTAATTTATCTGAAAGGTTGTCTGCTAAGGATTTTTCCTCAGCTACAGTTTCAATCTCCATTTCAACCTCATCAACTACTGGTGTAGTATCAATTTCAAGTTTCGTTTCAGGACCTTCTTTTTTAATGGTTGAATGTTTGGAAATGGTGGGCTCTAAATTTTCTAATGGCACTTCAAAAGCTGATTTAAAATTTTCAGCCTCATCACTCAGACTGTTATCTATAGATGAATAGGTAGTACTCTTATCCGTTTTAAAATCTTCTTTTAGGTCTTTCTTTGCAGATGCGAATAGTTTGGTGAAACTTTGTGCTGTAAGCTTGAAACGTGAAGCTAGATATACAATAAGACCGAAAATCAATAATAATATGACACCTATCTTACCGACAAAATCCTGAAGAAAGGAGTTCATTTCGTAACCAACAATACCTCCAAGCATGGAGATCTTCTCACCAAAGAACCCCAAGAGTAAAGAAGTCCAAATAACTATTAATGTACCCCAAAACCAGTGTTTCCAAAGTTTGGCTTTGTTAATATCCATGAGCATATAAACACCGGATAAGAACAATAGACCTGAGAAAATGAACGACGGTATTCCAAATCCTTTATTTATGAAGAAATCACTCAACCATACACCAGCTTTGCTTAACCAATTCTTTGCTATAACGTCTCTTGAACCCAACTCCCTTAGTGTACTTTGATCTGCATTACCAGTAAAGAAATACGAAAGGAAAGATAAGCATAAGAGGATTGCCAAAATAATCAATAAACTCCCCAAAACCAGTTTCTGCTGACTAGAAAGCTTAAAACTAGGCTTCTTTAACCGTGACTTGGTTTTGGTTTTAGCTGTTCTCTTTTTCTTGGCCATTAAGGGTACGTTGATTTGTGACAAAAGTACAAATTACTAACGTTTTATTTTAGATTAATTGTGTTCAAAAAACCTTGGGAACATAAATAATCAAAGCTACGATAAGCGCTGCCAATGCCGTGAAGAAAACAGCTCCAGCTGATATGTCTTTAATAAACCCTATACGCGGTTCAAAATCCTCGTGTACAAAATCACAGAGTTTCTCTAACCCTGTATTAAGACCTTCAACACTCATTACTAATGCTATGGCGATGACCTGCAGAATCCATTCGGTGCTATTAATTTCAAAATAAAAACCAGCAGCCGTCACCAATAATGCCAATACAAATTGCACTTGAATACTAGATTCAGTTTTTAATAGTAACAAAGCACCCTTAAAGGCATAACCAAAACTCTTTAAGCGATGTGATATAAAGGGTTCGTTCTTATTATTCATTCTATAATAATGCTTCTAATGCCGCTTTGTAATTAGGTTCGTCAACTATTTCTGGAACTTGTTCCGTATACGTTACGATACCTTGTTCATCAAGAATGACTATAGCTCTAGAATTCAATGCTTCTAGAGGTCCGTCAATGAAATTGAGACCATAGGCTTTTCCAAAATTATTATCTCTAAAATCAGAGAGGCTTATAACATTGTCTATACCCTCAGCACCACAAAAGCGTGCATTTGCGAAAGGTAGGTCACGAGATATGCATAACACTTTAGTATTGTTTAACTCTACGGCTTCTTCGTTAAATTGTCTTACTGATTGGGCACAAGTACCTGTATCGATACTCGGAAATATATTCAAGACGAGCTTTTGCCCTTTAAAATCGTCTAAAGTACAAGTTGAAAGATCATTCTTGACTAATAAGAAATTTGGAGCTTCACTACCAATAGTTGGTAGCTGTCCTGATGTGTTTATTGCGTTTCCTTTAAGAGTAACTGTTGCCATTTTGTTTATTTTTGTCTAAATTAAATATATTATTCTATACTATTTCTGCTTTTTGACTTTTTTTAGTGCAGATCATAATGCTTTCATTTGAACTGAATCCATATTGGTGGTCGTCATTTTCCTTGAAGGAAGCCACATGCACCTTAAATCCACTATTTTCCAACCGTTTCTGTAGTCCAGAAATGGAATAAATGCGAACGTGGTCCTCTTGACCAAAATGATCAAGTCTTTCAGCTTCAGTGATTATTGACGCATCTTCATAAATTTTTCCTTTCTTAAAAGGCGTCTGGACAAAACAAGTGCCTTGCTCATCCAGCACACGATATAATTCAGCCATTGCTTTTTGATCATCTATAACATGCTCCAGGATGTGGTAACATATTATGATATCGAACTCAGAATCCTTTGATTTCAGAGATGTAATATCCATATTAGTATCTGCCATGAAATCTGAAGACATATCAGAACTAAGATAGTTGGATGCATAAAGCTTCTTGAATTTCCTGTAGAGACTTCTAGAAGGAGAGAAGTGCAATATTCTTGAATTGGGCTTTAAATAACCTTGATTCAATAGATCCCAAAGTCTTCTATTTCGGTCAATGCTCCCACAATTAGGACAAACTTTATGCTGATGGTTGGATACGATAAACGTTCTTGAATTTTTATTACAAACGTTGCATTGCACGTTATTTCCTTTGTAAAATAAATAGAGACCACTTCGTAATGGGCGTTCTAATTTAAAAAGCAATTTACTTGGAATAGCTTTTTTAAAAGTGGACTTTAATTGATTGTACATTTTTTTACTCGGAAGTGCTCGTTTTCAATACGTAAATATAAAGAACTGCCTCAACAAATTAGCAGTAATGCTAAAATGAGATCAAGACTGACGCATTTAATGATCATGACATAGGTATCCTTTATTTTGGGATAGGAATAATCAATTTTTTATTGATAAAAAAAGTAAAGAATTGCGTAATTTTAAGCTGCAAAAAAACAGAAAATTCAAACTAGAAAATATGGATGCAAAAAGTGATCATAATGGAGATATAAACCAGTGCCCATTCATGAGTGGAGCACAAAAAAAGCCTGCGGGTGGAGGCACAAGCAATCGTGATTGGTGGCCTAACGAATTAAAATTGAATATTTTACGTCAACATGGCATGAGATCTAATCCTATGGGTGAGGATTTTGATTACGCCAAAGCATTTAGTAGTGTTGACTTTCCTAAATTGAAACAAGATGTCATCGATTTAATGACGGATTCGCAAGATTGGTGGCCAGCCGATTATGGACATTATGGAGGACTCTTCATAAGGATGGCATGGCATAGTGCAGGAACGTATCGTGTTGGCGATGGTCGTGGAGGCGCTAATTCTGGTTCGCAACGTTTTGCACCTTTGAATAGTTGGCCTGACAATGGAAATCTGGATAAGGCACGTTTGTTATTATGGCCCATCAAGCAGAAATATGGAAATAAAATATCCTGGGCTGATTTAATGATTCTTGCTGGTAATTGTGCTTTAGAATCCATGGGTTTTAAAACTTCTGGATTTGCAGGAGGACGTGAAGATGTATGGGAGCCAGAACAAGATATTTATTGGGGTTCTGAAAACCAATGGTTGGGTAATGACGAGCGTTACGATACTAGTGATGGTGATCTTGAAGGCCATTTAGGAGCCGTTCATATGGGTCTTATTTATGTAAACCCAGAAGGTCCTAATGGAAATCCAGATCCTTTAAAATCTGCACATGATATAAAGATAACGTTCGGTCGAATGGCAATGAACGATGAAGAAACAGTTGCTTTGGTAGCTGGTGGGCATACCTTCGGGAAAGCACATGGTGCCGCAGATCCGGACAAATATGTAGGAGCAGAACCTCATGGAGCACCTATTGAAGAAATGAGCACTGGTTGGAAAAATTCATTTGGTACTGGTGTTTTGGATGATACGATTACAAGTGGTTTAGAAGGTGCCTGGACGCCTAATCCAATACAATGGGATCATGATTATTTTGAGGTGTTGTTAAACTATGATTGGGAACTCACAAAAAGTCCTGCTGGTGCTCATCAATGGACGCCAACAACGGATTCTAATGCAAGAATGGCACCAAAGGCAGGTGATCCCAATGGAACACAAGCCTTAATGATGACAACAGCGGATATGGCCTTGAAGATGGATCCAACATATTTAGAGATCTCTAAACGTTTCCATAAAGATCATAAAGCATTTGAAGATGCCTTTGCTCGTGCTTGGTACAAATTAACGCATCGTGACATGGGCCCCATTGCTCGTTATTTAGGTCCTGAAGTGCCAAAAGAAGAGTTGTTATGGCAAGATCCAATTCCAGCTATTGATTATAAATTAAGCGATGCAGATATCTCATCATTGAAGAATATGATTCTGGCTTCGGGTCTTACTATATCTCAAATGGTAACAACGGCTTGGGCTTCTGCTTCTACTTTTAGAGGGTCTGACATGCGTGGTGGGGCCAATGGAGGTCGCCTTCGATTAGAACCTCAAAGAAGTTGGGAAGTAAACAATCCAACGGAATTGAATAAGGTTCTGAATATTTTAGAAGGCATTCAAAACGAATTTAGTGGTACTGTATCTATGGCAGACTTGATCGTATTAGCTGGTGCTGTAGGTGTTGAAGAAGCCGCAAAAAATGCCGGACATTCAATTGCGGTGCCTTTTATAGGAGGACGAGGCGATGCGTCACAAGAGCAAACAGATTTAGAGTCCTTTGGTTATTTGGAACCTCTAGCGGATGGATTTAGAAACTACATAAAATCTGATCTTGATGTGGCTGCTGAAGGTCTATTGGTTGATCGTGCAGATTTATTAACACTATCAATTCCGGAAATGACTGTTTTGATTGGTGGATTACGAGTATTAGGTGCAAACTATGATGGTTCTAAACATGGCGTATTTACTGATAATGTAGGAAGTCTTACTAATGATTTCTTTACACATATTCTTGATTTTTCAATAACATGGAAAGCGGCGACATCAGAAGACAAGGATTTTATTGGTCGTGATCGTAAAACTGGAGCTATGAAGTTTTCAGGAACACGTGCAGATTTGATTTTTGGTTCGAATACAGAATTAAGAGCAGTAGCCGAAGTTTATGGTGCGAATGATGGTCAGGAAAAATTTACTCATGATTTTGTGGCGGCTTGGACAAAGGTGATGAATCTTGATCGGTTTGATCTAGATTGATACAGATGATAATAAATGAAAAGCCCAGACAATACTTGACTGGGCTTTTTTATGTCATATAAGTAACTTGTTTTATGCAGCCTTCCAATCACTTGTTGTCAATTGCTTGATTTTGATCTTAAATCCAGCAAAAAGCAAAGTCATGAAAGGACTCAGTATGCTGAAGAAAGCATAGGGTATGTAATCCGTTGCCCCAGCATAGCCGAATAGTACTTTAGAATGGTAAGCCCCACAAGTGTTCCAAGGAACGAGAACAGAGGTTACTGTGCCGGAATCCTCTAAGGTCCTACTTAAATTTTCTGGCGCAAGCCCTCTATCTTCATAAGCTTGTTTAAACATTTTCCCAGGAACTACCAGGGCTAAATATTGATCAGAAGCCGTCACATTCAATGCCAAACAACTAGCTACGGTGCTCGCAAACAATCCGAAGGTTGTGGTCGCCATGCTCAATAATGCGTTCGTAATTCTTGATAAAGCACCAATTGCATCCATGACGCCTCCAAAAACCATAGCGCAGATAATAAGCCATATGGTCCCTAGCATTCCTTTCATACCGCCTGCGGTAAAAAGATCGTTTAATTCAG
Source organism: uncultured Flavobacteriaceae bacterium (assembly GCA_965530995.1). Taxonomy (GTDB): domain Bacteria; phylum Bacteroidota; class Bacteroidia; order Flavobacteriales; family Flavobacteriaceae; genus JABABD01. Next base: position 12,047 of record CBESOB010000016.1, on the reverse strand, counting down.
CACTAGATGTTTCAACTGCTGTGTCAACGGTCAATGCATTCATGATACCTTGGTAACCGGATTGAAAGGTCAGACTTTCAGCCCCAGCAATTTTGGTGACGATATCGGGTTGTGCGATCAACGCCGCGAGACCTCCAAATAGAGCGCCCAATAATAAGGCAATAAGTGGTGGTGTTTTTTTAACGATCATGATGATGACCACTACAGGAACTAGAAACAGCCAGGGACTAATATTAAAAGCACCATCAATAGCATCAAGCTTATCTTGAATTTGTGGGGTTCCAGTGATATCTAGATTCAATCCTATAATGATGAATATTATCAAAGTGATGACAATTGTAGGAATGGTTGTCAAGGACATGTATTTAATGTGAGCGAATAATTCACCACCAGCCATCGCAGGTGCTAGGTTAGTTGTATCACTTAACGGAGACATCTTGTCTCCGAAATAAGCACCAGATAAAACAGCACCAGCTGTCATCCCTAATGAGATGCCCAACGTTTCACCAATACCCACAAGAGCAATACCGACTGTTGCAGAGGTGGTCCAGGAACTTCCTGTTGCAATCGATATAATGGCACAAATAATAACACATGCAGCCAAGAATATGGTAGGATTCAATATCTGGAGGCCATAATAGATCATCGTCGGTATCACACCGCTGATCATCCATGTACCTGCCAAGGCACCAACCATTAACAAGATAAGAATTGCGCCAGTAGTAGATCTAACATTTTCAGCAACTTCTTCGATCATACGCTTGTAAGACACTTTGTTAAAGAATCCGACAATGGCAGCTACTGCCCCTCCAAGTAATAAGATAAATTGATTGCTACCACTTAATGCATCATCTCCAAATACGTAAATGTTATAAGCTAACATTCCTACCAAAGCAACTACGGGAATCAATGCTTCCCAAATATTCAACTCTCTATTTTCAATAATGGTTTGATCTTCTATCTCAATTTCTGTTATATTATCTTCTTCTTGCATGGTGATTTTGTTTAGCTTGGTAATGTTACGATTTTACAAGAAGCTTTGCAAATCGGCTATCTTGCTTACATTTGCACCGACTATGGATTCATTGACACAAATTGTTTTGGGAGCTGCATGTGGGGAAGCAGCCTTGGGAAAGAAGATAGGTAATAAGGCTTTGCTGCTTGGGGCGATTGGAGGGACCATACCAGATCTTGATGTTTTCACCGGACCTTTGATGTATAGTAACGAGATTGATATTATGGCTTCTCATCGAGGCTTCAGCCATTCAATTCTATTCTCGATTCTGGGGGCTTTTCTTTTTGGCTACATAATTCATTGGTTTTATAATCGTGGTAAACGGTACAATACCACAACCTTGAAAGATTGGATATGGCTGTTTTTCTTGGCATTGTTCACTCATATTGTGCTAGATAGTTTCACACCTTATGGAACACAATGGTTTTTGCCTTTTTCGAATTACCGGGTGGCTTTTAACAATATTTCTGTGGTTGACCCTTTATATACCGTGCCGTTCCTTATTTGTTTGATCGTTCTTATGTTTTTCAAAAGGAATACCAAACGACGAAGAGGGTGGCTGAATGCTGGCCTTCTTATTAGTTCGGCATATATGATTTATACTATTGGCATGAAATTTCATATTGATTCCCTTTTTGAAAAATCCTTGAAGGAAGATCATATTTCTTATGATAGATTCAGGTTACAACCATCCATTTTCAATAGTATCTTGTGGTATGGTATCGCGGAAGATCAAGACAATTATCATGTGAGTTACTACTCACTACTTGATAAGGAAGCTAAATTCTCGAATTGGTTGACACTGCCTAAAAATCATGACTTGATCCCGACGAATCATGAAGATATACAGACCTTGACCTGGTTCAGTGATAATTATTTCAATGTGCTTCCTTCCGAGGTAGAGGGGCAGTACAGGTATAACGATCTTCGTTACCCGATGTTGAATTCTGAAGACCCAAATTCATCTGTTTTTAGCTTCACGATTTTCAGGGATGACGACCGTTGGAACATAAAACCATTTAGCGGCGAGCCACCTTCAAAAGAAGATTTTCAAGTATTTCTTGAGCGTGTGAAAGGTATTAAATAGAGGCCATCTCTTTGTTACTAAGTATCTTCAATTCAATCATACACTCGCGCATGGTTTCATAAGATCTCTTTATGTCGTTATCCAACCCTATTGAGAAACGAATCAGACCATCACTCAATCCCATATCAGCTTGTTCTTCTTCAGGAATTTCAGAAGACGTAGAAGTGCCAGGTGCGCTGAAGAGTGTTTTGTAAAACCCTAGACTAACCGCTAGATACCCGAGATTCTTGTTTTGCATTAATTCCATTAGGGCATTAGCTTTGTCAAGAGAGCCTACATCCACTGTTAGCATACCTCCAAAGCCGTACTCTTCATTCATCATAGTTTTGAAAAGATCATGACTAGAGTGAGATGCTAATCCAGGATACACAGTCTTGATACCGTCTTTTTGAAATTGCTCGGCAATATAAATGGCATTGGCACTATGCTGTTTCATGCGTATATGTAGCGTTCTCAAATTTTTCAATACAGAGGCAGCTCGCAAACTATCCATAGTCGAACCCAAAAGCATCGCGGCACCATCATGGACATTTCGTAAGTCATCTATAAATTCTTGTGTTCCACAAACTACACCGCCAACGGTGTCTGAAGATCCATTGATGAACTTCGTTAGACTATGGATCACGACATCGGCACCCAATTTAAAAGGTGCAATCGAGAGAGGCGAGAAGGTGTTGTCAACAACCAACTTAAGATTATGTTTTTTGGCGAGCTTTGCCAATCCTGCAATATCGGCGACTTCCAATAACGGATTACTAACAGATTCGCAGTATAGAATTTTAGTGTTTGGGGTTATCGCAGCTTCTACAATATCGAGTTTAGTGATATCTACAAAGGTGGTTTCTATATTCAATCGAGGTGTGAAATTTTTCAGGAAAGCATAAGTGCCTCCGTAGATCGTGCGACTAGAAACAATATGATCCCCAGCTTTAGCTAATTGTAAAAGCACAGAACTTATGGCACCCATGCCAGAAGCGTATACATTTGCAGTTTCTGTGCCTTCCATGGCGGCTAAGGCTTCACCCAAATAGAGATTACTCGGCGTGCTATGTCTCGAATATAAATAGCAACCATCAGCATTGCCTTCAAACGTATCGAACATGGTTTTTGCCGAAAGAAAGGTATAGGTCGATGAATCTGAAATAGAAGGATTAACACCTCCAAATTCTCCAAAATACTGTAGGTCTTGAATATTATCTGCGGGATTGAATTTCATGATAATTAGTTTTTAGTTATACAAATTTCAGTATTTATAGAATAATAGTCAATGATATTCGTGTTAATAGGAAAATAAAACTATCAAAATCAATAATTTTAGATTATTGTTTGGTATTTTTGAGGTAATTCACCTTAAAAACAGAAAAATTTTCAATTATGGTTTTTGACGAAACGGATAAAAAACTACTTCAATTATTACAAGAAGACTCTAAACAAACAACGAAAGAGCTTTCCAACAAGCTGAACCTTTCTGTTACGGCGGTTTACGAGCGCATAAAGAAATTGGAAAACCGAGGTGTGATCGACAAATATGTGGCTTTGGTAAAGAAAGAAAGAGTCGCTAAGGCCTTTGTAGCGTTTTGCCATATTAAATTGATTCAACATTCTCAAGAATATGTAGTTAAGTTTGAGAAAGAAGTTGCTAATTTAGTTGAGGTGTTGGAGTGTTATCATATTAGTGGTGATTATGATTATTTATTGAAAGTACATGTCACTGATATGGAGGAGTTTCGAGATTTTATGGTAAAAAAACTCACGACCATCAACCATATTGGTAGTACCCATAGTATGTTTATGATCAATGAGGTTAAGCATACCACCGCCTTAACTATATAAAATATGCAAACAGTTAACTATAAAATCACCGAATTCTTTATACTTTTTATCCTCATTCCTGTGAGTTTTGCAATAGATTATCTCATCTGGGCCAAGCTTAGTATTGGTTTTCTGGGTTTCTGTTATGTAATAATCGTATTGTTCAGAGTCGAAAAGAATAAATTCAAGATGGCTCCTAATCTAAAATGGAAACAATTCTTTAAAGACGCTTTTATCAAATTAGCTGCAATTGCCATTATTACAACGTTATATATGTGGTTTATCGACAAAGAAAACCTCTACGTGGTTATTCTTAATAAGCCTTTGTTATGGTTGATGATCCTATTTGTTTATAGCTTTTTTTCCGTGTATCCACAAGAACTCATCTACAGAACATTTTTCTTTCAACGCTACAAATTCCTTTTCAAGAGTGAGTGGTTATTTATTTTTATTAATGCAGTTTTGTTCTCATTGGCTCATATATTCTTTAGGAATGCATTGGTCATGGTCATGACATTTCTCGGAGGAATTCTATTTGCTTTGACTTATAGAAACACACAATCCACGCTTTTAGTGACTATAGAGCACGCCATATATGGATCATGGTTATTTACTGTTGGGATGGGGTCTATGCTAGGATTTCCATCATAGCAGATTAATTTTGAGCCGTGTTAAATTTAGAATACGAGTTGCTTTTTTCATTACTTTTTAGAAACTGATCATAGTGAAACAAAGTCAATTCATTAAACATACCGGAATTGGTTCTCTACTTATTCCTTTCATAATACTTTCATTCAGTAAGTTACAGGGGCAAGATGACCCAAAATTTGACAAGGACTACTTGCAATGGCATTATCTGAAAGAGACGAAGATCACTTTGTATTGACCTAAAATTTAATTCAAGGCTTTTTTTGTACATTTAAAACAATGTTATACCCCCTCATATAAACATGAAACAGATCCAAATCGACGAGGTTTATAGTCAAATATTCGAGTCATTTGATAAGCCAAACCTCAAGACACATATTGAAAAACTAATTGAACTCGATTTTTACCTTCCTTATAGCACTACTTTTTTCTGTATTACAGATACGCAGAAATTAGAGTTCAAGTACATTAGCAAGAACATGAAATCTAGTTTAGGATATGATAATACCGAATTGTTAGAAGGTGGTATGAAATTCTTCTGGAGTAACATACATCCTGATGACGTTGATCACTGGCTTGAAGCATTGAATTCTTTAATGGATTACACAACACAAGAAATTCCAGAAGAGTCAAGGAATCAGATGAATTACACATGGAATTATAGATTGAAAAACTCTAAAGGAGACTATGTCAATGTCATTCAAAATACAACACCGTTAGGTTTCGATTCCAATATGAAACCAATTATTGGGCTGGCTCATTATACGATAGTTAATTTGAATATTACCTTACCACAAACGGCATCTGCAAAATTACTTAACTCAGAAGGCGAATATGAAACGAAATATTTCAATAATTTTTCGCACAAACTATTGAATGATGGAATCACCAATCGAGAACGCGATGTTATCAGGTTACTGGTTCTTAACAACTCTAGCAAGCAGATCGCTGAAAAACTATTTATTAGTTCGAAGACTGTCGATACCCATCGTCGCAATATCCTTAAAAAGTTGAATATTTCCTCAACGGGTGAACTCCTGGGGATTCTTAAAATCAATAAGAACCTGATATAGGAGGTGAGAAATCTAAATATACTCAATTTGAGTATTGTAATAAATCAATGAAATTATGACCTTTGTGTTGCTTTAGAGCAGTATCTAAACTCAGATATTAATTGGGATTTTAATAAAATTGGTCTATTCTAAAATCGTTTATCGATGATAGATAGGCCAATTTTTTTTAGTTGCCTACCAAGTAAATTTCATATAAAGTCTTTCGTGAATGATCATTCAATAGTGTACTTTTGTGTTCGTTAAAAACACGAAATAAAGTCTTATGAATTCATACGATGTAGCAGTTATAGGTTCAGGTCCTGGAGGTTATGTAGCAGCAATCCGCTGTTCACAACTTGGCATGAAAACCGCAATCATAGAAAAATATTCAACCCTTGGTGGTACTTGCCTTAACGTAGGTTGTATCCCAAGTAAGGCCATGCTCGATTCGTCGCATCACTACGAGGATGCCGTGAAACATTTTGAGGAGCACGGAATCGAAATCCCAGGTGAAATCAAAGTCAATTTAGAGAAGATGATCGGTCGTAAGCAAGCGGTTGTAGACCAAACCACAGGAGGTATTGAATTCCTCATGAAGAAAAACAAAATCGATGTGTACGTAGGTCTTGGGAGTTTCAAAGATGCAACGCATATCAGTATTGCTGGCGAGAAACAGACTGAGATAGAAGCAAAGAACACCATTATTGCAACGGGTTCTAAACCATCCAATTTACCATTCATCAATTTGGATAAGGAACGTATTATCACGTCTACCGAAGCCTTGAAGCTTAAGGAAATACCAAAGCACATGATCGTGATCGGTGGTGGTGTCATAGGCTTGGAACTTGGTCAGGTATATAGACGCCTGGGGTCTGAAGTGACCATCCTAGAATATATGGATCGACTCATTCCTACAATGGACGCCGGACTGTCCAAGGAATTGACCAAGGTTTTTAAGAAGGCGAAATTCAAGGTGAATGTGTCTCATAAAGTGAAGTCTGTTGAACGTATGGGCAATGAAGTCATTGTAAAAGCAGATAACAAGAAAGGTGAAGAAGTCGAATTCAAAGGCGATTATTGTTTAGTGTCTGTAGGTCGACGACCATATACGGATGGATTGAATGCAGAAGCCGCAGGCGTGACCTTGGATGATAGAGGACGCATAGAAGTCAATGAACATTTACAATCTACTGTGTCGAATATTTATGCGGTAGGCGATGTGGTCAAAGGTGCTATGCTAGCGCATAAAGCCTCCGAAGAAGGCGTTTTGGTGGCAGAAACCATTGCGGGACAAAAACCACATATTGATTATAATCTGATTCCAGGTGTGGTATATACATGGCCAGAAGTCGCTGCAGTAGGCAAGACCGAAGAAGAATTGAAGGAAGCTGGAGTGGAGTACAAGGTTGGGCAATTCCCGATGCGTGCATTGGGACGCAGTCGTGCCAGTATGGACTTGGATGGATTCGTGAAGATACTAGCTGACAAGACTACCGATGAAATATTAGGCGTACATATGATCGGTGCACGTGCGGCCGACCTTATTGCAGAAGCCGTAACAGCGATGGAATTCAGGGCGTCTGCCGAAGATATTGCAGTCATGTCTCATGCGCATCCAACCTTTGCAGAAGCCATTAAGGAAGCAGCATTGGCAGCAACTGAAGATAGAGCGTTGCATATCTAACAAATTCCTACGAAAGTGGGAATCTCATTCTTAAAAAACAAAAGCCTTACAAGATAATATTGTAAGGCTTTTTACATCCACAACAACCACGACATCAAGTGGTTTAGTGATATTTATTACTTATTTTTACAACGCTATGGAAGAACTAACCCTTACCACACCAGCCTTATTATTTTCTGCGATTTCATTGATCATGCTAGCTTATACAAATAGGTTTTTGGCCTATGCTGCTGTCATTCGGAATTTGCATGATAAATATTTACAGAATATGGATCAGTCCTTAATTGAGCAGATCAAGAATTTGAAACTACGATTAAATCTAACGCGATGGATGCAAATATTTGGCATAACAAGCCTTTTGCTTTGCGTATTGACCATGTTTTTAATTTATATAAACCAGCATATTTTGGCAGTGTACATATTTGGTATTGCCTTAATATTACTAATACTATCCTTGGCATTGCTAATTAGAGAAATACAAATATCTGCTCGTGCTTTACAATTACATATAAGTGATATTGAAAAGCATTTAAAGATAAAGTAGAACCTTTTTTGTTGTCTCCCGTCGTTTCGAGTGTTTAATTTTATAAGCAAAGTGAAAAAGCCAAACATATCGAGAAGTAGACAATAGCTTGTTCTCGATACAATTCCTCCGAGGTCGGAATCACTCGAACTGACGGCTTTGTCGTTTCAATCCTGACGTTAGCAGTCAGGAGTGGTAATATCCATTGTCATTCCTGCGCAGGCAGGAATCCACTTTAGAGTATTAATCCTTTTTTATAAGCGTATGGGATGGTTAAAAATACAGGATACTATTATCTTATACCACTAAAGCCTGCAGTTCGTTTTTTTATTCCTGACTTAAAACCAGTTGCCAAGTACTGCCGAACAAACTCGAACGTAAATAATTCGGAATTTAAAATATCTGAAATTCGACTAATAAAACGCTGAGTTTTATACTCAAATTTTGAATAAAAAACATATCGTCATTATGTCTCATGCGCATCCAACTTTTGCTGAAGCGATAAAAGAAGCCGCTTTAGCAGCAACTGAAGATCGTGCGTTGCATATCTAAAAAAAGAAAGCGTCATTCTGAAATATTACATGGAGTATAGTTGTCGTATGTTTTCAGAATCTTTATAAATAAAAGCAACCCATAAGACTTGCTTTTTTTATGCTTATTTTTATGGAAATAAATCAATCAAATCAATCATGGCAAAAAAACGCACTTGGAAATTTTGGACCTCAAGAACAATACTGTTACTTCTTTTAATTGGTGTCTTTTGGTTATGTAACCTAATCTGGTTTAAACCTTTTAATATTAAACACTTTTACGATAAAGTCTTTGTCGAATTCGCTATCGATAGTCCTGAGTTAACGACAGCTATGGGAATTCCGGTTTTGTACGATCGCTATAAAGATGAATTAGACGATATTTCTGATGCTAAAAACTGGGAGAATTTTAATAAGATGAAGGAGAATTATGAGACCTTGATGAGTTATGATTTTGACAACCAATCGGAAAAAAATAAACTCAATACAAAAATACTCGCCTTTTATATAAAAGGAGAAATGGATAGCGAACCTTTTTTCTATCATGGGTATCCTGTAAACCAAATGGGAGGTGTACAAAATTCATTGCCAAGCCTTATGGAAAGTGCTCATAAGCTTGAAGACAAGAGCGACGTTGAAGCTTATATTTCGCGACTCTCCAAATTTGACACAAAATTTGAGCAGCTCAAAGAAAGCCTAGAAATTAGTGAGTCCAAAGGCATCATTCCACCTAAATTTATCATCGCGCGAGTTCTAAGTGAAATGAATGGCTTTATCGGTACTAATGATGTTTTGACAAACAAAGAATTGTCAAATACAATAGTATCATTTGTAAAATCGAATATCCTCTATACCAATTTTGAAATGAAAATTGATGAGATAGAAGACTTGACTCAAGACGAGAAAGACAGCTTTAAACAGCAAGTTGAAAATGAAATAAGTACAACGGTGTTTGGAGCCTATCAGAGTCTTATTAATTATTTTGAGTCGCTTTATGATAAAGCGACGACAGATGCTGGTGTCTGGAAGCTGCCAGATGGTAATGCTTACTATCAACACCAATTAAAAGGGAGCACGACTACAGATTTAAGCCCTGAAGAGGTACATCAAATTGGACTCTCAGAAGTTGCTAGAATACAACATGAGATGCGAGACATTCTAGTGTCTGAAGGCTATACAGATTCGACTAAAACAATAGGTGTTACCATTCAGGAATTGAATAAAGAAGATCGTTTTTTGTTTCCCAACACTGACGAAGGACGACAAATGGTCATCGAAGAATACGACCGTATCCTCTCTGAAATAAGTGCTGGATTGGATGATGCTTTCGACATTCGACCAAAAGCCGGTCTTGAAGTCAAGCGTGTTCCTCAATTTAAGGAAGAAGGTTCTGCAGGTGCTTATTATAATGCACCAGCAATGGATGGTTCACGAGGTGGCGTATTCTATGCCAATTTGAGGAATGTACACGAATCGGTAAAATTCGGAATGAAAACCTTGGCCTACCACGAAGGTATTCCGGGACATCATTTTCAGATCGCTATTCAATCGGAATTAGAAGGTGTTCCTATTTTTAGAACTATAGGTCTTTTCTCTGCCTATACAGAAGGTTGGGCATTATATACCGAACGCTTAGCATGGGAATTGGGTTTTTATGATAATGACCCTTTTGGTAATCTTGGAAGATTGCAAGCAGAAATGTTTAGAGCAGTACGTTTGGTTGTCGATACCGGAATTCATTATAAAAAGTGGACGCGAGAAGAAGCCATTGCATATATGGTGAAAAATACAGGGATGACCACGACCGAAGTTACTACAGAAATAGAGCGTTATATCGTATGGCCTGGACAAGCCTGTTCTTATAAGATTGGTATGATTAAGATCTTAGAGCTGCGTGAAAAGGCGAAAGCAAAGCTAGGAGATCAATTTAGCTTAAAGGAATTTCATAATGTCGTGCTTAAAAATGGTGCTGTACCTTTAGCCATCCTCGAGGAAATAGTTGATGATTATATTGCCAGAACACTAGCAAATTAATTTTTGGCCTATGCTGCTGTCATACGGAATTTGCATGATAAATATTTACAGAATATGGATCAGTCCTTAATTGAGCAGATCAAGAATTTGAAACTACGATTAAATCTAACGCGATGGATGCAAATATTTGGCATAACAAGCCTTTTGCTTTGCGTATTGACCATGTTTTTAATTTATATAGACCAGCATATTTTGGCAGTGTATATCTTTGGTATTGCCTTAATATTACTAATACTATCCTTGGCATTGCTAATTAAAGAAATACAAATATCTGCTCGTGCTTTTCAATTACACATAAGTGATATTGAAACGCATTTAAAGAAAAATTAGAACCTTTTTTGTTGTCTCCCGTCGCTTCGAGTGTTTGATTTTATTAGCAAAGCGAAAAAAGCCAAACGTATGGAGAAGCGGACCTTGCCTTGTTCTCGATACAATTCCTCCGAGGTCGGAATCACTCGAACTGACGGCTTTGTCATTGCAATCCTGACGTTTACAGCCAGAAGTTGTAATATCCATTGTCATTCCTGCGCAGGCAGGAATCTACTTTAGGGTTTTAATCCTTTTTTATAAGCGTATGTCATGGTTAAAAATACAGGATACTATTTTATAATAGCACTGAAGCCTGTAGTTCATTTTTTTATTCCTAAGATATTCCTGACTTAAAACCAGTTGCCAAGTATTTCCGAACAAAATCGAACGTAAATAATTCGGGATTTAAAATATTTGAAATTCGACTAATAAAACGCAGAGTTTTATACTCAAATTTGAATAAAAACCGTGTCGGATCTTTAGCTCGCTTTCACAATTGTCAATCTTTGAGGAGTTAAATAAATGTATTTTTTAATCGGCATCACTTTTAGTAATTAAAAATGCTTTGCTCTTTTTACTAAGCAGTTCAAGAAATTCCATTTCATGACCATAGTTTAATAAGTCAAAATCAAACGCTTCGTCTTCAACATATCTAATAAATTCTTCTACACGATGCTCTGGAATATTAAAATTTTCGATTAAAAAGTTAGATCCAAGATAGTATTTAATAGATTTTGCTGGTACTTCTTGAACTCCAGCTGCTTTTTTATCTTTCACTTCAGATCTAAAAAGCGGTATCAATAATTGATCTACGACGTTTACAACATTTAAACCATTTACCATAGTTTGAGCTTGCGTTTGTATGGCTATGTTTTCAACCTGGGTTCTGTTAGCATCACTAAAGTCATACGAGTCCTCGTTTTTTATTCCAAAATAAATAGCATCAAGTTTTGGCTTAAATGTTTTTACGCTATTAATGTCTGTATTAATTTCACCAGTAAGTCCTTTGGTTTTGACTAAGACTTCTCCTAATTTATTAATTTCTTCAATTAAAAAAATACGTATTTTTTTAGATTCTAAAATGGCTTTATTAACGCTAATATCAAAGTTTTGATATTGTAAGGCTCTAATTTCAATAAGGTCATTTAAGGCTACTGCAATTGTAAACTCACCATTTTCATTGGTCACTGTGCCTATTTTTGATGAGGAGTTATAAATGGTTATGCCTTCAATATCACTGCCTTCGACAATAATTTTTCCGTTAACATTTTCGCGTTTAATGTCTTGAGAAAGAGCAAAAAAGCTTATACAAAATACAAATAATGGTAGTAGTTTTTTCATAGGTACGATTTT
>CBESOB010000015.1:0-24857 GCA_965530995.1 uncultured Flavobacteriaceae bacterium | reverse complement strand
ATAAACGAAAAAGCTCTTTTTACGATTTTGAACAAAAGAAAAAGAACTACTAAGCCAATAATTAAATATTGAAAAAAGGTTTTAGGAGTTAATCCAAGTATTAAAAAAGGTTTTTCTTCAGCTTGGATTTCTTCAGCTTTTTCTTTTTGCAATGACTTTTTTATACTAGCCAACATAGCAAGGTCGGCATTTGGTTTTACCGAAATCACCATAGAATCAATTTGCTTTTTATAGAACTTTTTGTTCCATGAATTCCAATACATATACTGTATTGTCGGAATAACAATTTCACCTTCTTTTTCGAATAAATAGTTCACGGTTTCCGATCTCCTAGAAGAAACCCCTGTTTTTGATTTATTGGTTTTTACCTGCGCTCGCTTTGGGTAAATACTTATACCGCTAATACTATCCCAATTGGTAACTGGTATAAATTCGGACAAGGTTCCGCCTGCTGAACGGTTTATAGTACGCTGAACAACATCACCGACCTTAATATTGGATAACGTAGTAGACCACTTTTCAGTGACATTTAAACTAGTCGCCACTAGCCAATTGTTAGGATCATATCCATAAGGGATACTTTTTACAGTGAACATCTTTGGTTTTGTTGTAATGGTGCGTTTAATACCTTTATAATCGCCGGGCTTTGGAGATTCTACATTAATTGATAAACTTGGGATTGTTATTTCCCCTTCTTGGGTAGGAAACACATTATAATAAAAAGTTACGCCTGCATGTTTTTGTCCATTAAAGTCTTTTGAATTACTCACTGAACGAAAAAAGACCGTTAAGGCACCATCTATTTGTATGTTACCAACATCAATGCCTGAAGTAAACCAAGTAGAACTATAAACAGATACCGTTAATCTAACCGGTTGCCCAATATATGCTTCTTTATTATTCAAGGAAACATAACTAATTAGGTTTTGACTGAACACCGATAAAGTCATCAGCCAAAAAAAGATCAATATCCCAAGTTTTTTCACCATTTATGTATAGGTTTTTTAACTTCTACTAGTTTCTTTTTTATTTGATAGCGGAATTTTTTTGTTAAAAATAAAGCGGGGTCATCGTCTACTTTTCGCATTAAAATGTTTTTGGGCAATTCTCCTGTTCCCGCTTTAAAATCGTCTGGTAATTCGTCTAGTTCTTTTCCTTTTCGTTGTTCGGTTTCTACGGTCTCTTCCTTTCGTTCCTTTTCCATGTCTTTCTTTGTCGCTTCTTGTCCGCCGCCACTCAAATCTTCTGGAGAATCATTTTGCTCGTTCTTCGAATTCTGTTTCTCCTCATTTAGAGCAGCCTCTTCTGGCGTCAAAGCATCCAGTTGTTCAATTGCCAAGGTGATTTGTTTTAAATTGGAATTAGCATTTTCATTGGAAGGATCTTTTTGTAATACTTTTTCAAATATTGCCTGCGACTCTGCTAACTGACCTAATTTAGCATAAGTCAATCCTAAATTATACAATCCACTTACGGTAGTATCTTGTGCAAATGCAGTTTGCGCACTCAAAAAGTCACCTGCTTTAAAATAAGCAACACCCTTGTGCATTGGGTCGTTGAACTTAGTGGCGGCCTCGAGGTAGTTTTTCGCTTCATATTCTTTTTGAGCCTGATATTCTTGGGTATACCATAAGTCATTGAATGTAAAATCAGTAGAACTTTTATTGTCTTGATCAGAACAAGAGCTGAAAATAACAGCAATGAGTATAAGATTTAACGCCCATCCCTTTCTAAAACTAAATAGAAATAGAAACGTCAAAGGAAACAATAACCAATACCCATTGTCTTTCCAGTTTTCTTCTTCTGCGTCTTGTTTGTCTTCAAAAACCAATTCATCACTAATTACTTTTGCCAAGTCCTTTACATCGCTATCATCCAGGGTCATTTCTAGAACTGCTACGTTTTCCATGGCCGATAAACTATTCAACTTTTCAAGATCGAGTGCTGAATTTTTATTGTAGGATGGTATTTTTGCTCCATTAGGTGTAGCAAAAGGGTAAATGAAGAGCCTTGTATTATTTTGTTGCATAAAAACGCTGACTTCTTCGATGGATAAATCAGCTAAATCGTCAGTGATTAGTAAAATCTTTCCTTCAGCCTTGTTATCGCTAAATAGTGTATCAATTCTATTAAATAAAACACCAAACTCTGTTCCCTTTATAGGCATCATAGTAGGCTTTAATCCATCCAATTGATCTTTAATTATTTTGTAATCGGTTGTAAATGGAATAGCATTATGAGTTGACCCTGCAAATACTATTAAACTTGTTTCTGCTCTAGGGTTTGCGTCTAATAGATCATGGATCTTGAATTTTGCACGTTCTAATCTCGTAGGAGATATATCTTTAGCCAGCATACTTTGAGACAAGTCTAAAGCAATAACAAACTGCGATTCAATCTTTTTCACAGGTGTTTTAATCTCATCCCAGGTAGGTCCTAAAAAGCCGATAAATCCTATTGCAAACATGACTATTACCGAAAGTTGAATAACTCGTGACTTCCATGCAGTCCCTTTTTGTATTACATAAGGCTGTAGGTGCTTGGCAACATGTTTCTTCCAAGGATTTGGATCACGATAAAATAAAAAGCCTATCAAAACAACAACCGAAATAGGAATAACTACCCACAAGTATTCTGTGCGTAGAAAATGGAATTCTTCCCAATTGATATTTTTAATTTCTTCCAGCATTTTTAATATCTGAACCGTTTAAAAATTAATATAAGGTTGTTTATCAAAATCAAGACCACCCCTAAACCCAATGCAGCTCCCAAGGGGTAAAAGTAGAGCAGTGTTATTGGCGTATAGGTTTCCTCTTCATATTCTATAGGCTCGAGTTTATCCAATTCGGCATAAATATTTTCAAGTTCTTTTGGATCTTGAGCTCTAAAATATTTTCCGTTAGTTAGATCAGCAATTTCAGTTAATGTCCTTTCGTCTAAATCTGAGGTACTACTTCTCGGATTTCCTATTCCCACAGTATAAATTATGGTAGAGTCTTTTTTCGCCATGTTGGCAGCGTCAAGAGGAAGAATTTCCGTTCCACTATCCCCTCCGTCTGTTAAGAGCAGCATGACTTTACTTCGGATCGTATCTCTTTCAAACATGTCCATCCCTTTGACGATGGCTTTACCTATGTTTGTCGATTGCCCCGCCATTCCTACATCAGCTTCATCAAGCATAGTACTAACCGTTTTAAGGTCTGTTGTAAAGGGCGCTTGGATATAGGCATTACTCGCAAAAAAAATCAATCCCATTTTATCGCTTTCTCTCCTACCAATAAAATCGCGCATTATATTTTTAACCCCATTCCAACGTGTTACTTTTTTACCGTCAACAATCCAATCATTTTTTGCCATACTAAACGATAAATCGGCTAAAATTAAAAAGTTGCGAGATGTCTTTATTTTTTTTTCTGGTTTACCAACAAGCTCAGGAGAAGCCATTGCCAGTAATAGTAATAACCAAACAATATACATAGAGGCCGAAGCAAACCAGCCTCTTTTTTTTATATGAGATGCTTTTTTCGGTTTTTGCCCTGAAACTTTTGCCGTTGTATCAAAGTAAGGATATATTAAGGCAGTACTACGGTTTTTAATAGCTGGTAACAACCAATATACAAGAAATGGTAGTACAGCCAAAAAAGCCACATAAGGATATCCAAATTGAAAATTTTCAGGCATGATTCTTTATCCAATTTACACTCATATCTGCAAAATCATTTAGATTAAAGCTATCGCTATTTTTAAATTCATCTTTGTAAACCGCGCTAACAATAATTTCATGATGCTTAATAAAATATGATTTATTTATTTTTTTATCCAAAAACTGAAGCCATTTTTCACCCTCTAAAGCCGCCACAGTTTTTCTGCCATAGGATTGTAATGCAGTTTGCTTTAATTCAAACATAATTTGGGATATTAAAATGCTGATTGAACTTTTATTGTCTAGAGCTAATTCTTTTATTTTTGAAACAGCCTCTCTGCGATATGCCTTCTTTTTAAAACGTAGATAATACGTATATATCAACACAGCAAAGGCTGAAAACAGTATGATAAATAGTATTTTCCAGCCAATAGTGTCCATAGTGAACAGTACCGGATCTGCATCGATAATGGGATTTAATTGTATGTCTTCCTTCTGTAACACTTAAATTAGTTTACTGATTATAATTACTAAATACCTCTATCAATTGCTCTTCTATAGGATCTGTAGTATTGATCTTAAAAATGTTGATCTTATATTTTTCTAGTTCCGACTTAAAATTCTTGTAATTTTCCTCAAATGAAGTCTCTAATTTTTCTTTGAGTTGTTGATTCTTTCCGTTCAAATTGATTTGATGCGTTTTATTGGTTACCACTAATTTCTCAGAAGGAATTTGCTCCTCTAAAGTATCGAATACCTTTATTAAGACGATATCATTATGAAGAGACAACTCACTTAAGTATTGCAATACAGAATCACTATACCTATAAAAATCGCTTATAATAAAGACCACAAAATCATGTGTAACAACATTATTTATTTTGGCAATTACCTCGGTTAAAGATTTTTCAAAATCATAGGTTTTAGGTTCATAAATAGACCTATTAGCATCTACAATTTTCTGCAAAAAATATACAATATTTCTAGAGTCTCTTTTAGGAGTGATTAATTCATAATTATCACCAGTATAGACCATCCCACCAATTCGGTCACCTCCTTTTTTAATTTTATGGGCAATTATAGAAGCCAATTCACCGGCTACAACAGCTTTTGTTTTATTGTGTGACCCAAAACCCATAGTCGTGGATTGGTCAACAAAAATAAATGCCGGCTTCTCCTTTTCCTCTGTAAAGACTTTTGTATGGGTTTTACCAGTTTTTGCTGTAACGTTCCAATCTATATTTCTAATATCATCTCCAATAATATAGGGTCTGGCCTCCTCAAAATCTAAACCTCTTCCACGCAATCGAGAGGCGTATCTGCCTGATAAAACACTATTGGATTTTTGATTACCAGCTCCTAAATTAATAACCGAACTGAACCACTCAAATTTTAGCAGCCTTTCAAGTGTAAGAAATATATTGGGGTTTTTATTTAGCCTTTTTGACTTCATGCATACGCGAATTAAGCTACCACTGCTACAACTTCAATTAATTTGTCTATTATTTGATCTGTCGTAATCCCTTCAGCTCTCCCTTTATAACTTAAGGCAATTCTATGGCGCAGCACATCTTTAATCACGGTATGGATATCTTCTGGAGATACATAATCTCTTCCTTGCATCCAGGCATTAACTCTACTACAACGATCCAGTGCGATGGTGCCTCGAGGACTAGAACCAAAGTCGATCAAGTCAGCTAATTCAGCATCATATTTTTCAGGATATCGGGTTGCTGAGATCAAGCTGACCATATATTTTTCGATATCTTCAGTTACTTTGATCTTTGCAATTTCTTCACGAGCATTAAAAATGGCCTCTTGTGAAATGTTTTTTGATGCCTTATTATTTTTTGATCTTGACGCTTCGCTTTTATTGAGGCGCATAATTTCCAGTTCAGCATTATCATCTGGATAACCAATGACGGTATGAATTAAAAAACGATCCATTTGAGCTTCAGGCAGCGGATACGTACCTTCTTGCTCAATAGGATTTTGTGTTGCCATTACCATGAACAGATTATCCATTTTATAGGTTTTACCTGAAACAGTTACCTGTCGTTCTTCCATGGCTTCTAATAATGCCGATTGTACTTTTGCCGGAGCTCTATTAATTTCATCAGCGAGAATTAGATTGCTAAAAATAGGGCCTTTTTGAAATACAAATTTCTCCTTCTCGTTTGGAACATAAATTTCCGTACCGGTAATATCTGATGGCAGTAGATCGGGAGTGAATTGTATTCTACTTAAACCGCAATCTAAATTTTTTGATAGAGCTTTTATTGCTCTCGTTTTAGCCAAACCCGGCAAACCCTCTAACAACATATTACCATCTGCCAACAAAGCCAATATGATTCTGTCAATCAATTGTTCCTGTCCAATAATGGATTTGGACATTTGTTCTTTTAAACTTGTAATCGATTCAAATGGAGACATCTTTTTTATAATTATAATATATTATTTATTTCAATTCAAATGGATAGATAGCTTTTTGTCCTGTGAATAGCTCGATGCCATAATGGTCATTAAAAGCATTAAAGAAATTCCATTTTTCGTAGGTGTTAATTTTAATTATTAATATGCAATAAGTTGTACTTCGCGTTGGTATAAAACACAGACGGTGTGATTAAAAATTCTATTTGAATAATACAAAAACTCAACCTTTAAGCAAAGAGAGGTCTTAAGAAGTATTCCCCAATAGTTTGACCAAAAATACCAATAAATTACTTTAAAAACAATGTCATTTTGTGTCATTAATGCGTTATTAATGTTCTGGTTACACTAGAATACAATAGCTTTGTCAAGATATACAGTGGTAGCCTATGGAAATGACTTACGCCTTGCCTGCGGGGCCATAAAAGAATTCGAGATAAATAAAATCGAAGTCAAACACATGTATGCCTTGCCAGAATATTGAGATCAAGGGTTGGCTACCAAGGTTCTAAAAGAATTGGAAGAATGGGCTGCAGAATTAGATTATGACCATACCGTATTGGAAACTGGTAAAAGGCAGCAAGAAGCCATGGTTCTCTATAAAAAAACAGCTATATTATAACACCAAATTATGGACAATATGAAGGCGTTGAGAATAGTGTTTGTTTTGAAAACACCTCAACAAAAAACCTTAATTTCCCCTAAAACTTAAAAATGAAAGCAGTTTCTGTTACGGAAATAAAAAAAGAACTGAAGGAACGATCACATCAGGATCTGTTAGAATTATGTCAAAGACTATCTAGGTTCAAGAAGGAGAATAAGGAGCTTCTCACCTACTTACTTTTCGAATCTCATAACGAAAATGGATATATTCAATCTATTAAAGAAGAGGTCGATATACAATTTGAGGCCATTAACCGTGATAGCTTCTTCTATATAAAGAAAAGTGTCCGTAAGATCTTGAGATTGATCAAGAAATTCAACAGATATTCTCTTAATAAGGAGACTGAAGTAGAACTTCTCTTATATTTTTGTGAAAAATTACAGAATTTCGAACCCTCAATCGATAGAAATAGAACTCTTATGAACTTGTATGATCGCCAATTGGATTTCATACAAAAAAAGGTCATGAATCTTCATGAAGACCTTCAATATGACTACACATCACAATTAGATGAATTGCGTTGATATAAGATCTGTAAATCGGATAATAATAAGAAGATACTGATTTGCGCTTGACCTTAATATTGTCTATCTTTAAGAAGCTAATGCCTCCTATGCCTATGAAACATAAGACAGTCCTTTTACTTTCATGTATTCTCTTTTCTATGCTCTTAAATGCTCAAGAAAATAGAGCTTTCAAACTCAATCAGAAATATTGCACCAACGTTGTTAAATCGATTTTTAATGCCGCAAAATCTAGATCTTTCGATGATCTCAACAGGTTATGTGACCCCAGCGGGTTTGGCGATCGCGATGTTAAACGTATTTGCTCAATAACTCAATTAGCAAATACCATTAGAGCGACAGACACCTCTGATAATGCCAAGAAAAATCTAGAAGAATTTATATCAATATACGAGTCGGGCAAAATCAACGGAGACGTTGTTTACGAAAAAGATGGTGATACAGAATATGCTAGAGTCCCAATTTGGTACAATCACCCACTCGGAGAGCACAGAAGTAATGAAACTATGGTTCTTGTAAAACGCACCGGGAAGTGGTATTTATATAGTTTCTAGTCACTCAATTCATGATTCTAACAAGTAGCTCTTTCAAAAGATCTCCTTGAGGCACTGCATTGGCTCCGACTCCTTTTCCTTTTAAATCAAATTCGCGCAAGATGCCAATGACCTTACTCACTTTTTTCATTGGATAGTTTCTCGCAGCACTGACGTATTCATTTACGAAATACGGATTCACCTTTAATGCCGACGCCACCGTGCGAGGGCTATGGTCTTTTAATCCATGATAATGTAGCAACTGGGAAAAGAAATTAAACAGTAAAGCTACGGTGACCACCATAGGGTTATCCTTTTTGTTTTCGCCAAAATAATTAACGATCCTTTGGGCTTTTACAACATCCTTCTCACCTATGGCCTTGCGTAATTCAAAATTATTATAATCCTTACTTATCCCGATATTTTCCTCTATATGATCTGGAGTGATCTGAGCACCCTTGGGTATGATAAGTTGCAGTTTCTCAAGCTCATTATTGATTTTGCTAAGATCCGTACCTAAGAATTCTACCAGCATCTGTGCAGCTTTTGGGGCAATGCTATACTGTTTTGTTGAAAGTGTACGTCGTATCCAATCCGCTACTTGATTTTCGTAGAGTTTTTTGCTTTCGTATACCAGTCCAGACTTGTTAATCGTTTTATATAACGCTTTTCGCTTATCAAGTTTCTTGTATTTATAATTAAAGACCAATACGGTTGACGGCTGAGGATTGGCGGCATAATTGACTAATTTCTCGATGGTTCTGGATAAGTCTTGGGCTTCTTTTACGATAACTACTAGGCGCTCTGCCATCATAGGAAATCGCTTGGCATTGCCAATAATATCATCTATGGTCACATCACGTCCGTACAGCACCATTTGATTGAACCCTTTTTCTTCCTCTGTAAGGACATAGTCTTCAATAAAATCAGAAATTTTATCAATGTAGTAGGGTTCTTCACCCATAAGGAAATATATCGGTTTGATATTCCCTTTCTTTATGTCTGATACTAGCTGTTTGACGTCGTCCAAAATCTATGTATAATAATTCTCCGTGGTCAGTTCGAGTTGAGTCTTGATTATTCAAGGCGAAGTATCGAGAACTTCTCGATACAATTTTCTGATGAAAATCACTCGAAGTGACGGTTATAGTTATAAATTTGCATAGTGCAAGAACTCAACTTTCCACCATATGAATTCCGTTTCAAAAATAGCGAAAATAAGCTGATGATCTTTGATGTCATTCGGAAAAAATTTGTGGTCTTGCAACCTGAAGAATGGGTAAGACAGCACTGTCTCCATTTTCTCATAGAGGAGAAAAAATATCCTAAATCCCTTATAAATGTTGAGAAAGAACTCAAGGTCAACAATTTGAGGAAGCGTTACGATATTGTGGTCTATAGACGTGACGGAAGCATCAAGCTAATAGTGGAATGCAAATCGTACAAGGTAAAGATCGACCAAAGTACTTTTGATCAGATAGCACAATACAATCTTACCTTGAATGCGGCGTTTTTAATGGTTACTAACGGAATTAATCATTATTATTGTCTTATGGATCATGCTGAGAAACGCTATCAATTCTTAAAAGACATTCCAGGATACAATACATGAAAATAGCCGTTGTCATACTAAATTGGAATGGAAAACAATTGTTAGGGCAATTCTTGCCCTCTGTAGTGAAATACTCTGAAGATGCTGATGTCTATATTGCGGACAATGCCTCTACGGACGATTCTGTTGAATTTGTAAAGCAAGCTTTTCCATCGATTAAAATAATTCAGAACCAAAGCAATGGTGGTTATGCCAAAGGGTATAATGACGCCTTAAAACATATAAATGCGGATATTTTTTGCCTACTAAATAGCGATGTAGAAGTTACTGAAGGCTGGTTAATACCCATGGCTGAATTATTTTCTAAAGAACATAATACCGTCATCGCACAACCAAAGATCCTGGACCAGAAACAAAAGGTCCTATTTGAATATGCTGGTGCGGCAGGTGGATTTATTGATAAATACGGATATCCGTACTGTAGAGGACGCATATTCAATAGTTTAGAAAAAGATACTGGGCAATTTAACGATACAGCGTCCATCTTTTGGGCTTCAGGTGCTTGTTTCTTCATTAGAAAATCCATTTTTCAAGAACTTAAAGGGTTTGATGAATCCTATTTTGCTCATATGGAGGAGATAGACCTTTGTTGGCGAGCCAAAAACGCAGGGTATGACATCAAATATGTTGGTGCTTCAACCATATACCATGTTGGTGGCGCAACTCTCAAGAATTCTGACCCGAAGAAAACCTATCTAAATTTCAGAAACAGTCTTTTCACGTTGACCAAGAATAGTGCAGGCGTGTTGTTACCAAAAATACTCATTAGGCTCTTGCTTGATGGTGTTGCTGGAATCATGTTTATACTCCAGTTTAAACCGATACATACCTTTTCGATCATTAGAGCTCATTTTAGTTTTTATTATCACCTATCCAGATTATTAGAGCAACGTGACCAACCTTCATTATTCCAAAAATACTGGCATAAGAAGTCCATTGTATGGTTACATTTCGTAAATAAGAAAAAGAAATTCAATAGTTTATAAATAGGTTAGTAAAAGTTTTGTTAATCCCTATTTTAAAGTAACAATTTTATATACTTTTGAAATGTTAAATTTTGAAAAAAAACTTAATCCAAATTTTATGAAAAAAGTACTATTATTTAGTGCGTCAGCATTACTTATTTTGAGCTCATGTGTCTCTAAGAAAGAGTTCACAGCCCTTGAAGCCCAGCAAAGAGAAACACAGGACCTTCTAAATACAGCGACGGTCAAACTGAATCGTTGTTTGTCTGATGAAGCAGCCTCCGCAGCTCGTTTACAAGAATTACAAGCGCGATTAGCAGATATGAAAGCTAATAATCAAGCACTTATAGAATCGTCTAAGGGCATGACCATGTTAACTACAAAAGGTGCCAGTAATCTAGAAAAATCATTAGAGAGCTTAAAGGAAAAAGATTTGAAGATCTCTCGTTTGTCTGATGCCTTAACTAAAAAAGACAGTGTAACCTTGGCATTGGTAACAAGCTTGAAGAAAGAAGTGGGATTCGACGATCCGGACATCGAAATCAATGTTGAGAAAAGTGTAGTGTTCATATCTCTTTCAGATAAATTATTATTTAAGAGTGGAAGCTATAACATTACAAAACGTGCTACCGAGATTCTTGGCAAGGTTGCTACTGTGATCAACGGCAAGCCGGATTTTGAAGCAGTAGTAGAAGGCCATACGGATAATGTACCATACAAAAAAGGTGTGTTATTAGACAATTGGGACCTTAGTGTTAAACGAAGTACGGCTATTGTTAGAGCCTTACAAGGCCTTGGTGTCAATCCAGCGCAATTAATTGCTGCTGGTCGTGCAGACTATGTTCCACTCGTAGAAAACTTAACGGCACAAGATCGAGCGACCAATAGACGAACTAAGATCATGATCATTCCTAGGATTGACCAGTTCTATGAAATGATCGAAACTGAAATGAAGAATTTGTCTGAAGAAGGCAACTAATTTCAAAAACCATATTAAAAAAAACCAATCTCCCGATAGTTATCGGGAGATTGGTTTTTTTTATTAGAAAATTTCAAGAGTTCCTTTCCCTTCCCTGACAACAATGGGTTCTCCTTCTGAAAAGTCGACAATGGTCGAGGGTTCATTTCCTCCATAACCACCATTAATGACCAGATCAACTAAGTTATTCCACTTTTCGTAAATAAGTTCGGGGTCGGTAGTATATTCAATGATTTCATCCTCATCATGAATAGAAGTTGAAACAATAGGATTTCCTAGCTCTCTTACAATTTCTCGTGCAATAGAATTATCAGGAACACGAATACCAACAGTTTTCTTCTTTTTGAAGACACTTGGTAATCGCTTACTTCCAGGTAAAATAAATGTGTAGGGTCCAGGCAAAGCACGTTTCAATATCTTGAAAGTAGCGGTGTCAATTTGTTTAACGTAATCACTTAAGTTGCTTAAATCTTCACAGATAAAAGAGAAATTAGCCTTTTCTAATTTCACTCCTTTAATTCGAGCAATTTTCTCTAAGGCTCTTGTATTCGTGATATCACAGCCTAATCCATAAACCGTATCGGTTGGGTAAATTATCAATCCTCCTGAGCGCAAGACATCAACCACCTTCTTGATAGCTTTTGGGTTCGGATTCTCTGGATATATCTTTATCAATTCTGCCATTATCCTATGATTTCTATTTTCGCAAACCGTAATAATAATTTCTTGACACCACCTACTTCAAACTTTATTTCTGCTTTTACATCCGCGCCCTTACCTTCTATCTTTAGCACTTCTCCTCTACCAAATCGCAAATGTTTTACGACATTACCCACAGCCAATTTACTATCAAACAGGTTGGTGTTCCCATTAGTATTAGTCACTTTTTTTAAGTTCTTAGGTGTAGAGATCTGAAATTTTTCTGGCGTTGCTTTCTTAGCGCTTCTCGTCTTAAACACGGCTTGTTTAGCCGGCTTAAATCTTATTTTATTAGGCTCTACATCACCGAAAATATCTGCAGATAACATGGGGTTGATACGACGCTCTTCAATAGGAGTGATAATATCTAAGAATTCATCATCAATTTCTTCAATAAAGCGGCTAGGTTCAGAATCTATAAGTTTCCCCCAGCGGTAACGAGACAATGCATACGTCAAGTAAGCTTGTTTTTCGGCTCTTGTTATGGCGACATAAAACAATCTGCGCTCTTCTTCCAACTCACTTCGCGTATTCATACTCATCGCGCTCGGAAACAAATCTTCTTCCAGACCTACAATAAAGACATGATTAAACTCCAAGCCTTTTGCCATATGAATACTCATTAACGCCACATGGTTTGGGTCACCTTTATCACCATCTAAGTCAGTTGCTAGAGCAACATCTTCTAAAAATTCTGCTAGGTTACCCGTTGAATCTGCGATTTCTATCTGTCCTTCTACAAAATCCTTTATACCATTTAAAAGCTCTTCAACATTTTCTAAACGTGTAACACCTTCAGGAGTTCCATCTTTACCAAATTCTCTAATTAATCCGCTGGTTTTGGTAATATGTTCTGCCAAATCAAAAGCATTTGCCGTTTGGTTCATGACTCGATAACTTTCAATAAGCGTTACAAAATCTTTTAGCTTATTCTTTGTACCATTATTAATATTGACGTTAACTGTGTCAATCTCTTTTAACACTTCAAAAATGGTCTTCCCTGTAGCATTTGCAGCTACCACTAGCCTATCAATCGTCGTTTGTCCAATACCCCTAGCAGGATAATTAATAACACGTTTAAGCGCTTCCTCATCTGCTGAATTAAGCACCAAACGCAAATACGCTGTGACATCTTTAATTTCCTTTCGCTGGTAAAATGATAAGCCTCCATAAATGCGGTACGGGATATCTCGCTTACGAAGTGCGTCTTCAATCGCACGCGATTGCGCATTAGTACGATATAAAACTGCAAAATCGCTATTGAGAAGTTGTTGGTTCATTTTCTCTTCCCAAATCGTGCTAGCCACAAAACGCCCTTCATCTCCATCGGTTAACGAACGATGCACTTTTACTTTAGTCCCTTCATCATTTGCCGTCCAAACAATTTTATCAATCTTTGTTTTATTCTGCTCAATTACAGAATTTGCCGCACCTACAATATTTTTAGTAGAACGATAATTCTGCTCTAATCGATACAGTTTGACATCATCGTAGTCTTTCTGAAAATTCAGTATATTATTGATATTGGCACCTCTAAATGCATAAATACTTTGCGCATCATCGCCCACCACACAAATGTTTTGAAAACGATCCGCCAAAGCACGAACAATTAAATATTGCGAATGGTTTGTATCCTGATACTCATCCACTAGTATGTATCGAAATTTGTCTTGGTATTTGGCTAATACTGTTGGAAAGCGTGTAAGCAATTCATTGGTCCTTAGTAAAAGATCATCAAAATCCATTGCTCCAGCCTTAAAACAGCGATCTACATATTCTGCATAGATATCACCCATTTTTGGACGCCTTGCCATGGCATCCGCTTCTTTGAGTTCTGGGTTCTTAAAGTATGCCTTTACAGTAATTAGGCTATTTTTATATGAAGAAATCCTACTATATACCTGTTTGGTTTTATAAATGTCTTTTTCCAAGCTCATTTCTTTAATAATGGAACCAAGAAGTTTTTGAGAATCTTGTGTATCGTATATTGTGAAGTTACTCGGGAATCCTAAGTGATGGCCTTCAAACCTCAAAATCTTAGCAAATACAGAGTGAAATGTACCCATCCAAAGGTTTTTAGCCTCGCCATCGCCTACTATTTGAGCAATACGCCCTTTCATTTCCTTTGCCGCTTTATTCGTAAATGTTAGAGCCAAAATATTAAAAGCATCGACACCCTGACTCATCAAATACGCAATCCTGAAAGTGAGTACGCGAGTCTTGCCTGAGCCTGCACCAGCAATCACGATCATAGGACCATCCTTCTGCAGAGTCGGTGCCAATTGTGCTTCGTTGAGTTGTTTTAAGTACTTGTCCAAAAGGGAATTATTTTTCAAACCATTTCGGTGTGAATTTAACTATTGTATGACTTTTATCTTAACCTAATTTGCATTAATTATGAACAATTATCAACGCTTGCAATTCTTAAACAAAATTTGAATATCTTTAAGCCAATAAATCGCCATACATGCTAAGAAATTCATTATTCCTCCTATTCTTTTCTCTTATATCCATAACTATTTCAGCACAAGAAGAGCGCGTCGAAGGCAAGATCATCAAGGATTTTGGTGAAACTTTCGCTATTGTTGATCCCGATATTAAAACGAATACATCTGCAGAATTAAAAGTTATTTTTGATGTGTCGAGTTCTTCGGAAGACAAAAACATTAGAAATAAGTATATAGAAACAGCGGCTAGATTCCTGAATATGCATGCAGATGAAGGCATGAAGCCTGAACAGCTCAAGGTCGCCATGACCATTCATGGTGGCGCATGGCAAGATGTTCTTACAAATGAAGCCTATAAAGAGAAATATGGCGTTGAAAATCCAAACTTGCCATTAATTGATGCGCTGAGCAACGCAGGTGTTGATGTTATTATATGCGGACAGACAGCAGCATTTAGGGGGATGAACAAAGAAACCATTAATCCAAACGTTAAGATGGCCTTATCTGCAATGACCGCTTTATTGCAATATCAAGATATGGGTTATCGATTTATTAAATTCTAAAAATCCTGAAATGAATAAACTATTACTTGCCCTAGCATTGTTAACTACTTATACAGGTTTCTCTCAAAAGAATCTTGATAAGGACCTTCAAAAAATTGAATCCAAGGTCATAGAGTGGCGACGTCATTTTCATCAGAATCCTGAGTTATCCAACCGGGAATTCAAGACTGCTGAAAAAATCGCAGAGCATTTAAGATCACTTGGCATAGAGGTACAGACTGGTGTAGCCCATACAGGTGTCGTTGGCGTGCTTAAAGGAGACAAGCCAGGAAAAGTCGTGGCATTACGTGCAGATATTGATGCACTTCCCGTGACTGAAAGAAATGACCTGCCTTATAAATCGAATGTAACATCAACTTTTGGAGGACAAGACGTAGGTGTTATGCACGCTTGTGGTCATGACACCCATACCGCAATATTAATGGGCGTTGCTGAAGTACTTTCAAAGAACAAAGATAAGATCAATGGCACGGTAAAATTCATTTTCCAACCAGCTGAAGAAGGCTCACCTCCAGGAGAAGAAGGTGGCGCACTTATGATGGTGAAAGAAGGTGTATTAAAAAGTCCCGATGTTGATGCCATTTTCGGCTTACATATTAATTCACAGACTCCTGTTGGAGTCATTCGTTATAAGTCTGGAGGCACTATGGCGGCGGCACAAATTTTTACGATTAACGTAAAAGGCAAGCAAAGTCATGGGTCCCAGCCGTGGTCTGGTGTGGATCCGATTTATATCAGTGCTAAGATCATTGATGGATTGCAATCCATTATAAGTCGAGAAACTAATTTAACAAATGAGGCTGCCGTTATTACCGTTGGTAAAATAACGAGTGGCGTTCGTTTCAATATCATTCCTGAAAGTGCCGAAATGATCGGTACTATTAGAACCCTGGATTATGATATGAAAGACAAGATCAACCAAAGAATGACAGAAATGGTACAAACCATTGCCAAAGCCTATGGGGGCGAAGCATCGATTGAGATAAAGGACATGACAGATATTACCTATAATGACCCGGCACTCGTTGAACAAATGTTACCTACCATGAAACGAATTGCAGGCGATAGTAACATACAGACACAAAAAGCCATTACCGGTGCAGAGGATTTTTCATATTATCAAAAAGAAGTTCCAGGTTTCTTTTTCTTCTTAGGTGGTATGACTCTTGGAACCACAGAATCATTTCCTCACCACACACCAGACTTTAAAATTGATGATAGTGGTTTATTACTAGGAGTACGAACATTGACTGAAATGAGTTTAGATTATTTAAACAACTAATCCACAAAATACACAAATGAAAAAACTAGTATTGACTCTCGCAATCCTAACAGCTACTGTAGGCTATTCACAGAATGGCAACATAGACAAGGATATTAAACAGATTGAATCAAAAGTAATTGAGTGGAGGCGACATTTCCATCAAAATCCAGAATTATCAAATCGCGAATTCAAGACCGCCGAAAAAATTGCAGAACACTTGAAATCCCTAGGAATGGAGGTCCAAACCGGAATTGCCCATACTGGAGTTGTAGGTATACTCAAAGGTGATAATCCAGGCAAAGTGTTGGCATTACGTGCAGATATTGACGGATTACCTGTTAAAGAACGTGCCGACTTACCGTTTAAATCGATAGCAACAAGCACATTTAGGGACCAGGAAGTTCCTGTAATGCATGCTTGTGGCCATGATACTCACATAGCTATTTTAATGGGCGTTGCAGAAATACTATCGAATAACAAAGATAAGATTAACGGTACTGTTAAATTCATCTTCCAACCAGCTGAAGAAGGCGCGCCTCCAGGAGAAGAAGGTGGTGCAAAATTAATGGTTAAAGAAGGTGTGTTAAAAAACCCTGATGTAGATGCGATTTTTGGTCTACATATTGGCTCCGGTCAACCAGTAAATACTTTAGCATACAAATCAGGCGGCATAATGGCTGCTGTGAATAGTTTTGAAATAAATGTTACTGGAAAACAAACACATGGCTCTATGCCGTGGGGAGGTATTGACCCAATAATGGCGAGTGTCAAGATCATTGATGGATTACAAACCCTGGTAAGTCGAGAGATGCCATTAACGAAAGAGGCGGTAGTTCTATCCATTGGCAAAATATCCAGTGGTGTACGTTCGAATATCATACCTGAGACGGCTCAAATAATTGGGACCTTGAGAACGTTGGATTCAGAAATGCAAGCCAATATTCATAAGCGTATGAAAGAGATGGTGCCTGCCATTGCCAAAGCCTATAGAGCTGAGGCGACGATAACCATAGATCCAGGCTATCCTATCACCTATAATGATCCTGCCCTTACCGCTCAGATGCTGCCATCATTCGAAAAAGCAGCTGGTAAAGACAAGGTCGTTGAGATAAAGGCAATTACTGGTGCTGAAGATTTTTCCTTTTTTCAAAAGGAAGTGCCAGGTGTATACTTCTTTTTGGGTGGTAAAGCTACTGGAACAACGGAGGCGTATCCTCACCATACACCTGATTTTTACATAGATGAAAGCGGTTTGATACTCGGCGTTGAAACTTTCGTTCAAATGACATTTGATTATTTGGGCAATTAAAATGGAACAAGTCTTGGAATTTTTATCAAGCATTTCATGGTGGTTGTGGATCATTATAATTTTAGTTATTGTTGCCATAAGGGATGTATTGCAGCGAGGTCATACCATTAGTCATAATTTTCCGATTGTCGGTCATATACGTTATCTGTTCGAAAGTATAGGGCCTGAGATTCGTCAATATTTCGTAGCAAATAATCGTGAAGAGCTACCATTCAATAGGATTGAACGGAGTTGGATCTATGCTTCAGCTAAAAAGGAGAATAACTACGAAGGCTTTGGGACGGATCGTGATATTTATGCGCATCAGCATATTTTCATCAATAATGCAATGATGCCATATAAGATTGGCAAAAATCATCCAAATACCGCAGACCATTGCTTTCTTCCTTGTGCTAAAGTCATGGGTGAATTCAATAAACGTAAAAAACCTTATCGCCCAGCGTCCATCATTAATGTCTCAGCAATGAGTTTTGGTTCATTGTCAGCAAAAGCCGTGGAGTCCTTGAACAAAGGTGTTAAACTTTCTGATGCGTATCACAACACTGGAGAAGGAGGACTCTCAACCTATCACAGTCATGGTGGTGATGTGGTGTTTCATTTCGGGACAGGATATTTTGGGGTTCGCTCAGATGATGGAGGTTTCTCGATGGAGAAATTGGTGAAATTGGTTAAAGACAATCCATTTATTCGTGCCATTGAAGTAAAATTATCACAAGGCGCCAAGCCTGGAAAGGGCGGTGTGCTTCCTGGGAAAAAAATCACTAAAGAGATAGCGGGAATACGAGGTGTAGAAATTGGAAAAGATGTGCTTTCACCACCAGATCATAAAGCTTTTTCCAATGTACCTGAGCTGGTCGATTTTGTTGAAGATATTGCTGAAAAAACTGGGTTACCAGTTGGCATCAAGGCTGCCATTGGTAAACTAGGACAGTGGGAAGAACTTGCAGATATTATGAAAGCCACAGGAAAAGGGCCTGATTTCATAACAGTTGATGGTGGTGAAGGAGGCACTGGTGCTGCTCCACCTAGTTTTGCAGATCATGTATCCTTACCTTGGGTATATGGTTTTACTGATCTATACAGGCTATTTAAGGATAAAGGGCTAACAGAGCGTATTGTCTGGATCGGTAGTGGTAAATTGGGCTTTCCTGCCAAGGCTGCAATGGCTTTTGCCATGGGCGCAGATTGTATTAATGTAGCTCGCGAAGCCATGATGAGTATTGGTTGTATTCAGGCGCAAATTTGTCATACGAATCGCTGCCCAAGTGGGGTAGCCACACAAAAAAAATGGCTCCAGAATGGCATTGACCCAACATTGAAGTCCGCCAGACTAGCACAATATTTCAAGACTTTTAGGAAGGAATTTGTTGAAATCACGCATGCTGCAGGATATGAACATCCTTGTCAATTTATCATGAAAGACATTGACGTTAATGTTGCTGATCATCATCTATCCAAGGAATTGGACCGCACCTATTTATATACAAAAACACCTGTACCATTCAAGAGTATGCAAGATCTTAAAGATTGCATATATTTGGGAGGATCAAAAAATTAATAGAATAACCTCAAATCAGCAATATTATGGACGGAACCAAAATACTCGAACTCGTACTCTATACATTACCAGCAGTTATAACTGGTGTGGTAGCTTACTATTTTTTTAAGGAACATACTAAAAATGAAGACGGTCGAAGACGCTTTCTGTTGCATAAAGACATGCAAGTTACAGCGATGCCTCTGCGACTTCAGGCTTATGAACGTATGGCACTTTTCCTAGAACGAATTACACCTTCAAAATTATTAATAAGAGTTAAGCCAACATCCTCTAATAAAGAGGATTACGAAGCTTTACTTCTATCTAATATTGAACAAGAATTTGAACATAATCTTTCACAACAGATCTATGTTTCAGATGAATGTTGGAACGTAATTACTGCTGCGAAAAATGCCACAATTCAATTAATCAGAAAAGCTAGCCTCTTAGAAAAAACAGATACCGCTAACAAAATTAGAGAAGTGGTCCTCACTGAAATGATGGAACGACAAGCACCCAGCAGCGCCGCTCTTTCTTACATCAAAAATGAGGTTGGAGAAATGTGGTAATCGCCATTAATCGATATCCCTTAATTCATTAGCCTTGAATTCACGGAAACGCAATTTTGCATATCTATAACCTTGTTCCCACCAATTCATCATGAGTTTCTTATTGAAGATCAGCGAGTTCTCGGTCAATCTTGTTGGGGTATAATAAAGATTTAACTTAACATCCTTGTTAGCAGCGGCTTGCTTACCCATGATTATATCCCCACGCTCTACCTGGTCCAACAAATGTCCGAACAAACTGATCATCAAGGAAAACGGGTTCTTTCCTAACACTTTATTATACTCCATATGCTCACTTTCCAAGATTATGGCATCAACCTCTGTCGCTCCTCTTAAAATAGCCTCTCGTATTGGCACCACAGAACCCAGACCGCCATCGGCATATTCAAATCCATTTCGGGTCGCCAAAGACATGAACGGGATGTAATTACAGGAGATCCAAATCCAATCACAGAACTCATCATAGGTACATTCTTTAATTGATTTATACTCAACGCGATTCTTGGAAAGATTGGTCACCGTCACCACGACATCATCTTTAGTGGCTTTGACCTTCTCATATTCCTCAACCGTAAAATTTCTTTTAATGTTACGACGTAGCGCATTGCTTTCGCCAAAAGTTCGTTTCCTTTTAATGAATTGCATTAAAGTACTCAAGAAGTTAATTGAAACAAACTCCCTATTTCCTTTTTTACGAACGTTAAAAGGGTTTACACTAAAAATAGTGTGCTGATTCACATTAGTGAAGATATTATACAGCTTACCTATGTCGTTGACCGCTAAATGAGGTATCAATAAACTCCCCGTAGAAGTCCCGAGGAACATATCGTAATCCTTGCCTTCATTCTCGATTAAATACTGTGCTACGCCGCCTGCAAATGCCCCTTTACTACCTCCTCCTGATATAACCAATGCTTTCATCTAACTCTTTTCTAATAATTGTTTGGCGAATTTTTGCAATCGCCAATTGTGATGCTTTGTTGCCTCTTTTAAATTCTGCTTACAAATATCGTTACACACATTGATGCTATCAAGGAATGTAAATGCCTTTTCTCTTATGTCGTAGCTATAGCCCTTAGACGAATAAGCTAACAATTCCTTATAGACCGATTCCTTTTCATTGGGCTCGAATTCCGGCGTTACCAAATGTAAGGCTAACCAGAGTAACCGCACATTTTTATCACTGAATCCAATAATATTTCGAGTATTAGACAAATATTTGACTCTATCTTCAGGAAAATTCATCCATAAATGATATAAGGCTGCTTCAATAGTGGCGTAAGAATCATCATTCAACAGGTTCTCATAATCTGCTTTTAACTCCAAAGGTATCTTCGAAAGGTTCTGGGCAATCGACTGCCTTACCTTTATACTACTATTGAAAGTTTGCCTTGCAACGAGAGAAGGCGCTTGAGATATGACCTTCGCTTTGGCCTCATCTGAAATGCCAGATGACAAATACTCATGGCATTTAGAACTTTTAAGCTCACAATCCACCATTAAATATTCATGAATGAAAGTTGATTTGGATTTCAAAAAATTCATTGCCTCATCTATTAAGAAATCTTCATTCCGCAACCAATCGTATGCAAATACGGTTAAATCCATGCTCCCTAATTCTTCAATAAATTCTAAGAAGTCTGGCGTGGACACATTCTTGAACTTATATTTTTCAAGGTATGCTTGTATTGCATTCTTAAACACCCTATCTCCTACTTTGTCTCTAAGCATCACTAGGGCCCATGCTCCCTTTTGATAGAAGGTCAAGCTATTGGAATTCGGATCTAAAAGCGCCGTGCTCTTTCCGGCTAGGTCTTGTGCCTCTAATTGTTGTGCCGTTTTATAAAGTTGCCAATAAAAATGATCATCGCCAAAAATCTCTTTTTCGGCGAGTAACGCATAATAGGTCGCAAAACCTTCATGAAGCCAATGATGAGTTCCTGAAGTTTCAGTCACTAAGTTTCCAAACCATTGATGTGCCAATTCATGAGCGTTCACATTGACATAATTTCTATCAGCAAACCCGATGGAATCCGTAACAAAGGTGTCAGCAAATATTGTAAGACTCGTATTTTCCATTCCCGCATACAGGAAATCGTAAACCGGCACCTGCTTGTAATTATACCATGGATACGGAACTCCAATTTCTTCCTCAAGAAAATCGAACATCTGCTTACTAAAGCGGTATGTAGGCTCATATTTTACGGAATCCTGGGGATAATAATACATTTCCAAGGGAATACCAGTTTCACTTACTTCCGTTTTCTTATCGTATTTCCCAATAGCCAAAGCCACTAGATAGCTACTCATCGGTTCCTGCATATCGTATACCCATAGCGTGGTCGAATCGCTTTCTACTTTTTCAATGCGCTTCCCATTCGCTAAAACTTCATAATCCGAATCAAATTCCACTTTTAGATCGAACTCGATCTTATCGTTCATATCATCAATACTCGGCAGCCAATTGCTAGTATACTTGCCTTGTCCTTGAGTCCATATTTGATTAGGCGCTTCACTATCCCAGCCCAGAAAATAAAGTGCTTTTTTAGGTTTTACTTTCCATTCAATCTGCATTGAATAGGTTCTTCCTGGCTTAAACTCTTGCTTTACCTTTAAATAACGACCGTCGTAATCACTGCTCTCTTCACCACCTTCCAGCGTGTATTTAACATAATCAAACCCCTTAGCGTCAAGATATATCGAATCCGTTTCTCTCAATATATCGAAAGAATATTGCACAAATCCCAAAACTGTTTTTTCTGAAGTATTGAAATTCAATGTGATTTGAGCTTTCTTAAAATCAACAAAATCCGTCTGCTGTGCTGTCACAGCAATGGAAAAAAGACATAAATAAATAAAAAGAAGTTGCTTCATAGCGCTATAATAGCTAAGGTCGCACCAAAATACATAAAATCTAAGTTTCACTTTTCAGCTTTAAGATTTATCTTCGTCCATATGAATGCCAATTTTCTTCAAACTCCTATCGATTACCTAAAAGGTGTAGGGCCGAATCGCGCTGACCTGTTGCGTAAAGAACTTGGTATTCACACATTTCAAGACCTCATCAATCTGTTTCCGAATCGCTATATAGACCGAACTCAATATTACAAGATCGGACAATTACAGCGCAACACTACTGAAGTTCAAATAATTGGACAAATAACTGATATTAAAGAGGTTGGGCAAAAGCGAGGCAAGCGACTAGTAGCCACCTTCCAAGATGATACAGGACGTATGGAATTGGTATGGTTTCGGGGACAAAAATGGGTCCGCGAGAGCATCAAACTTAACAAGACCTATGTGATCTTCGGCAAAACCAATTGGTTTAATGGGACGTTCAGCTTGCCACATCCAGAGATGGAATTACTAGAAGATCATGAAAAAAGCTTGCGTTCTGCCATGCAACCCGTATATCCTTCTACTGAAAAATTAAACAATAAAGGCATTACCAATCGCGTGACCAATAAGATCATGCAACAATTATTCATTGAATCAAAAAACAGTTTCTCAGAAACCCTATCTCCACAATTACTTTCTGAACTAAAATTGATATCAAAATCAGAGGCACTTTTCAATGTTCATTTTCCAAAAAATCAGGAGCTTTTAGCCAAGGCGCAATACCGTCTGAAATTTGAAGAATTATTCTATATTCAATTGCAATTGATCATCAAGAATTTGATTCATAAATCGAAAATAAAAGGCTTTCCATTCCCGAAAGTAGGAGACCATTTTAACACTTTCTTTAAGGAACATTTACCCTTCGAATTGACCAATGCACAGAAGCGTGTCATCAAGGAAATTCGTCAAGATATGGGTAGCAATGCACAGATGAATCGATTATTGCAAGGCGATGTGGGCTCCGGGAAGACCATAGTTGCATTAATGTCAATATTCATAGCGCTTGACAACGGTTTTCAAGCTTGCTTAATGGCTCCGACTGCTATTTTGTCAGTCCAACACTATACTGGATTACAAGAGTACTGTAAATCATTGAATATCAGTATTAAACTATTAGTAGGCTCAACCAAGACTTCAGAAAGAAAAAAAATTCACGAATCTCTTGAAAATGGCACTTTAGACATCCTAATAGGTACTCATGCCCTACTCGAAGACAAGGTGAAGTTCAAGAATTTAGGACTCGCTATTATCGACGAGCAACACAAATTTGGAGTGGCCCAAAGAAGCAAGTTATGGAAAAAAAATACATCACCCCCACACATCTTGATCATGACCGCAACACCCATTCCAAGAACCTTGGCGATGTCTGTTTATGGAGACCTCGATATGTCAATTATTGATGAATTACCACCTGGTAGAAAACGGATAAAAACAGTGCACCGATTTGACAGTAATCGCCTTAAGGTTTTTCGATTCATGAGGGATGAAATCAAAAAAGGGCGACAGGTATATATCGTCTATCCTTTGATCCAAGAGAGCGAAAAGTTGGATTATAAGGATTTAATGGATGGTTACGAGAGCGTTGTACGCGATTTTCCTCAACCTGAATACCAAGTGTCCATAGTGCACGGGAAAATGAAACCTGAGGCCAAAGAATACGAAATGCAACGATTTGTTGCCGGGAAAACCCAAATTATGGTTGCAACGACTGTTATCGAGGTTGGAGTCAATGTACCCAATGCGTCTGTGATGATCATAGAAAGCGCAGAGCGTTTCGGGTTATCGCAATTACATCAATTACGTGGACGGGTTGGTCGAGGTGCCGACCAGAGTTATTGCATTTTGATGACGAGTCATAAACTCACGAACGATAGCAAGGTGCGATTGGAGACCATGACCAGAACCAATGATGGCTTTGAGATTGCTGAAGTGGACCTGAGGTTACGCGGTCCAGGTGATATCATGGGCACCCAACAGAGTGGTATTCTTAATCTAAAAATTGCAGATATCATAAAGGACAAGGATATTCTTAAAGATGCACGATACTATGCCCAAAAGATATTAAGGAGCGACCCTAGCCTTACTAGTCCTGAGAATAAGGTACTTCTATGGACGTACAAACAATTAACCAAATACAAGAATATTTGGAATTATATTGGGTGATTTATGAAAACAACAAACGTAGATGTTCTTATTATTGGCGCAGGATTAACGGGCCTAA
>CBESOB010000014.1:0-25539 GCA_965530995.1 uncultured Flavobacteriaceae bacterium | reverse complement strand
ACTTTTTTAATATTTAAATTTTTAATATTCTTCTTCCTTTGAGTGTTCTAATAAATCTCCAGGTTGGCAATCTAATGCTTCACAAACAGCGTTAAGAGTACTAAACCTAATCGCTTTTACTTTTCCAGTTTTTAGTTTTGATAAATTTGCTAGCGAGATACTTACAGTTTCCGATAATTGGTTAAGTGACATTTTACGTTTAGCCATCATAACATCGAGGTTTACAATAATTGCCATAGTTTATACAGTTTCTTCTAGTTCTTCTTGATACTCAACTCCTTTTGAAAAAATAGTCGCAATAACATAGATTACTGCTGCCATTAAAATGAATGCTTGACTGTCCGTCCAAAACTGGTTTAGTGTGTCAATATTATATCCATGATGTTGCAAATTTTTAGCGCTCTGTCTTGCCATATGACTTATTAATCCAATTGACAGCGTATAGTAGCTAATTTGTGAAATCTGTCTTGAAACAAAACTGTTGAATGGTTTTGATAGATTAATTTTGGTTACTAGTTTGATGACTATATAAAATAAGTACGCTTTCAGAATCGAGATGAACAATATAAAACTGTACATACTGAAAAAAGCCCATTTACTGCGATCATACATTTCGCTTAAGTCCAATTTTTGATATAGGTTTTGGACAAATTCAGGATTGTACAGACTGAAAATTAAGTTTACAATCAAGCCTCCTGCTTCAATGCATAAGCCAACGAAGATGATCCACGCAACAATCTTTAGACCTTTAAATACGAAGTTGTTTGTTTTTGACATAGTTAGAATAGTTATAATTATGCCACAAATATAGATAAATATTTATTGTTAAACGATAAATATATCATATTTATAGATAAATATTTTATTCTTAAAGATTAATCACGAAGTTTTTGACTTAAATATTTCAATCAGGAAAAGGATTGTGAAGTATTCTTTTAGGATAGGATTACTATAAAGTTCCTATGAGTAAATTATGGATTGGAATTTCGATTCCGCTAAATGAATTATACGCGTTGTTAGCCTTTCGTTAATTCCTTTTCAATCATTTTAGTAGTTTTTTCTATCTCTTTTTGAGCATTTTTCAATTTACCGTTCGTGTATAAATCTAATGTTGCTCGTGTAACTTTTAAGTTATATAGATATACTTCATTTGATTGTAAGGATGAAGGGCTTAATGGTCGAATATCAAGTGATCGTTTCCCTTCTACCTTAATAAATACGAATAGTTCATCGAATGTACTTCTAAAATCAATACTAGTCTTTTTATATTCATTTTGCCAATAATCTATGTCTTCATATGTAACGTCATATAAATTGGAGATTTGACCTCTTAAATTTTTATTAGTAATATTTCTCATGCCAAATTGATTCAATGATTCAAAGGGAGCATTTTTCGGAAAAAACAAATACGTCCAAATAGTATGTTTGAAATGAGGAATGAGGAATGAGGGAATCATTATATTTAAACTTTTCATCAATCCATCTCACAATAATATCCTGACTATTTATGAAACGTTTATGTTCATTAATGGATGTGCTGATTAAATTATAGTCGGACTCTAATCCAATTTTTACTTCCCTCAATAATTCCTTTTCTAGTTTTACTAACTTTTGGTTCTCATTCCAATTATTTATCTGAAGTGCAATTAAAATCCCAATAACTACAAGTATGATCTCACCAATCGCGTAAAGAAGATATTTACTGAATTTGTTTTCAGTGAGTAATCTTTGTCTAATTTTCCTGAAGAATTTAATCATTTGTTTATTGGTTTGTCTTAATGAAGGCTAACTCCTTTTAACTCAACCAGAGGTTGGTTTATCAGGATCAATACTCTCGGATAAACAAACTTTTAAGTTGGTTTTATAAATCTAAGATAATGGCTTTTTGTGTATTATGATAAAGTTTTTAATCTAACTTGGTTTTGGCTTATTAAACCTAATTTTAAGGTCTTTGCGTAACTATCTACTAGTATATTATATCGTTTGTCTTTTTTAATTAAAAATAAATTAACCTACATTGGCGCTATGCCTCCAAAAACAATAGCATGTCTATATCGGATCAGTTCTTTTTTAGTATATACAATCATTACAAAAAACGCTATAAACAGCTAGCGAACAAAATTGCCATGGTGTATATAGACCTTTTGCAACTTTCTGTATTGTTGTTGTTAGGTGTCTTCTTTGCGGTATTCTTCAGTCAAATGAATGTGGTGGTGGTGAATTCTGAGAAAGCTTGGACGCTTTACATAATAGCTGCACTTATTATTTGTTTCAAGAACTGGATTCAGTACTCAGGAAAGAAACGGAATGTCATGAATGCCAAGATCAGCAATAGGAAATCTAAGAACTATTCAAATTGGTTACTTTGGGCTTTACCTCTCCTTTGTATCGCTATGGCCATAATTCTCTCGAAGGCCTTTTAAATCATCTCTTTAATTGATTTTAGTGTTTTATCAACTGAATGAACACAGGAAAGTGATCGCTATAGCCTCCTTTGTATTTGGTGCCTACATAGGTTCTAAATGGTTGCCCCTTGTACTTCCCTTTATATTGCTGTAAGAACGTCTCATCAAAAATATCGCCTTTAGAAAAGCTTAATGACCCCTTTTCAAATTCAAAGAAATTAGTACTGATCATTATTTGGTCGAAAACATTCCAATGAAATTTGTAATTAAGGCTCCCTCGAGAATAGGACAAAAGTGTTTCCATAGGGTTATGCAGATCTAGCGAATTACTTAACTGCTGTACGCTCTTGCTACTCGGGTTATCATTGAAATCACCCATGACAATGATCTTTGCCTCTGAATCGTTGATCCGGATTTCATTGACGATCTCTACGACCTTCTCAGCAGCTATTACACGCTTAAATTCCGTCTCTTTAGTTCCTCCGCTCCTCGACGACCAATGGTTAACTAAAATATGCACTCGTTCGCGATGCAATTCGCCAACCACTAAAAGAATGTCTCTTGTATAATCGGGGTCGGTTTCATCCGTACTAATGTCTATCGAATAAGGCTTAGAATCAATGACCTTGAAATTGTTTTTTTGATACATCAAGGCAACATCAATTCCTCTTTCATCTGGAGAATCAAAATGCACATAGTCATAATTGTGATCCCTTAAATGCTTGGCTTTAATAAGCTCGTTCAATACATTTTTATTCTCGACCTCTGCCAGCCCAACAAGTATAGGAGCCTTTCCAGAGCGCTCTGTACCGATTTGAGATATCGCCGTGCCTAATTTATAGA
Source organism: uncultured Flavobacteriaceae bacterium (assembly GCA_965530995.1). GTDB lineage: Bacteria > Bacteroidota > Bacteroidia > Flavobacteriales > Flavobacteriaceae > JABABD01. The sequence goes on along the minus strand of CBESOB010000014.1, from coordinate 22,291 downwards.
TCTTTTTCTTGAAGCGTTTCTTGGTCCATTTTTTTTCTGCTGCGGGTAAGAAATCATCATCAAATTTTTCAGTGTCATCAATAGTATCGAATAGGTTTTCAACATTATAAAATGCAATGGTAATAATATTAGGATCGGATTCTGCTCTATTAAAAAAGGGGATCTTCATTAATACGGTCATTTAAAGCCTAAAATACTAAAAACATACCTATTCAATTACGTAACTTTGGATTTTAAAACTGATATGCTCGAAAAGAAAGATATAGAACATGAAAAGGCCGTTTTAATTGGTGTCATAACTCAAGACCAGAACGAAGACAAGTCCAATGAGTATCTTGATGAATTGGAATTCTTGACATATACTGCCGGTGGAGAAGTCGTGAAACGCTTTACACAGAAAATGACAGCCCCCAATCCAAAGACATTCATTGGGACCGGTAAGATAAAGGAAGTTCAAGCATTTATAGAGACTCACGATATCGGTACCGCTATCTTCGATGATGAACTATCGCCTGCTCAAGAGCGCAACATCAGTAAAATACTAGACTGTAAGGTTCTGGATAGAACGAATTTGATTCTTGATATTTTTGCCCAACGCGCTCAAACGAGTTATGCTCGAACCCAAGTTGAATTAGCACAATGCGAATACCTTTTACCTCGCCTTAAAGGCATGTGGACGCATCTTGAACGGCAAAAAGGGGGCATCGGTATGCGCGGTCCTGGAGAAACGGAAATTGAAACTGATAGACGTATCGTTAGGGATAGAATTTCATTGTTAAAAGATAAGATCAAGACCATTGACAAACAAATGTCAGTACAGCGCGGCAATCGAGGTCAGTTGGTTCGTGTGGCCTTGGTGGGTTATACCAATGTAGGGAAGTCCACTTTAATGAATGTAATAAGCAAGAGCAAAGTCTTTGCCGAGAATAAATTGTTTGCAACCTTGGATACAACAGTGAGGAAAGTGGTTATCAAGAACCTGCCTTTCTTAATGAGTGATACAGTGGGCTTCATTAGGAAACTGCCAACCCAATTAGTTGAATCCTTTAAAAGTACTCTGGACGAAGTTAGAGAGGCTGACTTATTACTGCATGTGGTTGATATATCGCATCCGAATTTTGAAGAACACATAGAATCGGTCAATAATATCCTTCAAGACATCAAGAGTTCTGATAAGCCAACGATCATGGTATTCAATAAGATCGATGCATATAAAGCCGAATCGATTGATGAAGATGACTTAGCTACGGAGAAAACATCAGCACATTATACGCTTGAAGAATGGAAACAGACCTGGATGGCCAAGGTTGGAGAGAACGCCTTGTTTATCTCTGCATTGAGTAAAGAAAATCTGGAAGATTTCAAGAAACGCGTCTATAAGGAAGTAAGGAGAATACATATACAACGCTTTCCCTATAATAATTTTTTGTATCCAGATTACGATGAGAACATGGCATAAAAAACCCAGACAATTATAGTCTGGGTTAGATGTTTTATAAAGTCCAATCTTACTAAAAGCTGTAACTCACTCCTAAAGTCCAATAGGTCTGAAGGTCGTTATCAACATTATCGAATGTTGGTTCAACTCCCATACTCATAGGATCAAACTGCCCTAAAGCATAATTCACGGCTTCTTGCTTGTTACTTCTAAGTCCGAAGTCAAATCCAACTCCGATCATTTTCCATATAGTATAACTAAAACTATTCGTCCAGGTCCAGTTAGAGAGATCTGAGCTTTGATAGCTTTGGAACATCGATAAATTAGATTTAAAGTTAAAAGCACCGATTTCTCGTGTATAATCCGCCATAATTTTCGCCCCTAAGGATGATTCAAAAACGTTGTCGTTATCAGCAAATACAAAATTGTAATTCAATGGATGAATCACTACAAAGAGATTCTCGATTGGCGTCCACGTGGCACCTACACCAAGATCAAGATATCCAGGATCATTAAAATTATTCAAGAGTGTTGTTCTGTATTCTGCAAGACCAGAAATCGCCCATTTCTCGCTAAGCCTTACACCATATAAAGACGATATGTTAAATACATCTGTAGTAGGAACAAAACTGGTATCATCGGTAGTAACATCTTCGTCATCAAATTTAAGCCAAGCCAAATTAAGAGTTAAGGCATTGTTCCAGAAGAATTTTTCTTGTACGTTGTTCGCAAATGCATTGACTGTAAATCCAATACTTCCCGATGAATTGTTTGGAGAGCCTTGAGAATACCAATTACTAAAATTAGAAAGACTTCCTCCTATGGTACCAAAGGCCCCTTTTCTCCAGCCTGGCAAGGCATCGATTTGAGCTTGAAGATCATCTACTTCAGCTTGCGCTGCATCAACAACCGCCTGTTTTTCTGATTTTTGCGTCTTTAATTCTTCTTTGGTTTGAGCATTCATAGAGAATGTGCCAATAACCAAAGCAATTAATAAAAGTAATTTTTTTGTCATTTTTTAATGATTTATGTTAATAATTAAAGGCAGTTGAAAATGAGTGTGTGTTTTTATCGACGGCAAATATAGTTTTTGTCGGTATACCTGCAAAACTAATTGAATATTTATATTACTTTGAATGCGAGTGTGTTAAGTAATTAACAGTGTTATTAACGCTTATAGATAGGTACAGAAGAGCAGGCTTCTCCATACATTACCGCTTTCGCTACTGATTTAAGTTTATGTGTTATTTGGATATAAGCGTTTAAAGGTACAGGTTTACTAGAACAGCCTTTAATAATCACCCTTTTGTCCTTTAACTCAGAAAGATCCAGGTCATTTATAATATCCTGATATAACGAAGTTTCAAGATCCACTAAATTTCCGATGATCGTTTTATGACTATAAGGTTCTAGTGATGCCGTGATCAACATGTATGCCCAGGCAGGTAAAATAGCATCTGTTGAACAGGTAAGTGCCATATATTGGTCTTGATATTGCGACCAATCGTGCTGCTTCACATAAGACCTAAACTCTTTTTCGCGTAGCACGAAACCTTCAAAAAGCCAATCTTTTATATCGAATAAAAAACGGTTCCCATTAGGATAATAATCCTCAAGGTCAAAAGTAATTAGCTCACTTTTGGCTACTCTATTTACTATTTCATCAGCCATATTAAAGCATCCCCAGTTCTAACTTCGCTTCCTCACTCATGAGATCTTGACTCCATGGCGGGTCAAATGTAATTTCTACCTCTGCATCCTTGACATCCTTTAAGGACTTCACTTTTTCCTCTACCTCTTGAGGTAAAGTTTCTGCAACCGGACAATTTGGCGTCGTCAGGGTCATAAGTATCTTGACATCGTAGTCTTCGTTAACGAAGACGTCATAAATAAGACCAAGTTCGTAAATATCCACTGGGATTTCTGGATCGTAAATGGTTTTTATTACGCTCACTATTTTTTCGCCAAGTACGTTGACATCGATCGTTGTATCGCTCATCTTAATTCAATTGAGTTTGGTATGCAATAGCATACATTTTTAACTGTTTTATCATGCTCACCAGACCATTGGCCCTAGTTGGGGATAAATGTTCCTTTAATCCAATCTCATCAATGAAATTAGTATCTGCTTCAATGATATCCTTTGGATGCTGATTTGAAAATACACGGATCAATATAGCGACAATTCCTTTTGTTATGATAGCATCGCTATCAGCCGTGAAAACCACTTGATCCTCTTTCATTTCAGCATGAACCCATACTTTACTTTGACACCCTTTAATAAGATTTGCATCTGTTTTATATTGTGCATCAATTAATGGTAGGGACTTGCCCAAATCTATCATATATTCATAGCGCTGCATCCAATCCTCGAACATGGAGAATTCATCAGTGATATCGTTTTGTATGTCCTTAATACTCACTTGATATTGTTTCGCACAAAGGTACGATAAGTAATATTGCTATTCAACCTGGGATAAGGCTAAGATGTATACTACAAGGGGTTCAATTTCCTTTGGAGGCTTTCCATGATCGAACGTTGGTGTTTGGTATGATTTACCATCTTTTGTGATTGTTAAAGAGGCTGCAAGAGCACCATCATACTGGTGTGCTTTACTCGGCGCTTCGAGCTTCGATAGGTTTTCGAGATGCACAGTATTCAACAAGTCAATCAATTTGTCCCATTCTTCTTTTTTGCAATCAACCGCCTCTGCATTTTCGGTCTGGCTTTTTTGAACTAAAATCTTGCTATCACCTATTTTAACTTGTTTGAAGCTACCTCTGGTTATGGCAGAATATTCAAACACAATTTCTGACTCCTGCCTTATTTTAGATGATTCCATAGTGGTTTCTGCTTTTGCAGTAGAGTCCTTGTTCTGCTCTGCTGCAGCCTTTTTCACTCCGCCGCATGCGTTCATGATAATCGTGGATATTAGTATGGTAATCAGTTTCATGAGTATTCTTGTTTGCATTATACGATTGAATGTAACAAAAAAGACGCCAAAGTAGATACTCAACCTTAAAATGTTACATCATGATAACATGGACACAGCTCTCTTCAGTGCACCAATAAAATTATCGATTTCTTCTTTTGTATTGTAGAAAGAAAATGAAGCCCTTATGGTTCCTGGGATCTTATAGAAATCCATGATTGGTTGTGCACAATGATGCCCAGTACGAACAGCTATGCCTAATTTATCAAGGATGGTACCAATATCATATGGGTGGATATCTCCTACATTAAAAGAAATGACTGCAGTTTTGTTTGGAGATGTTCCATAGATCTTCAATCCTTCAAGCTCCAATAATTGCTCCGTAGCATATTGAAGCAACTCATCTTCATAAGAAGCTATCGTATCGAATCCGATGCCATTCATATAATCCAGAGCTACTCCAAAGGCTATCCCTCCAGAAATATTTGGTGTTCCTGCTTCAAATTTATGAGGCAAGTCTGCATAGGTGGTTTTCTCGAAAGTCACCTCAGAAATCATTTCTCCACCACCTTGATAGGGTGGCAGTTTATTAAGCCATTCTTCTTTACCATAAAGCATTCCGACACCAGTTGGTCCACAAAGTTTATGAGCAGAGGCCACATAAAAATCAACATCCAATGCCTGAACATCCGGCTTTATATGCGGACATGCTTGTGCGCCATCAATCAATACGGCGGCACCGACATCATGTGCTTTTTGGATTATTTCTTCGATGGGGTTTATGGTGCCTAAAGCATTTGACACATGATTACAGAAAACAAGTTTTGTCTTATCCGATAGCAACTCTTCATAGGCATTCATCAGCAACTCCCCTTCTTGATTCATGGGAATGACTTTTAAAACTGAACCTGTTCTTTCACATAGCATTTGCCATGGCACAATATTACTGTGATGTTCCATGGCCGAAACCAGGAGCTCATCGCCTTCTTTCAAAATACTCGTGAATCCATTGGCTACTAAGTTGATACTATGCGTCGTACCCGAAGTAAATATGACCTCATGAGTTCTCGCAGCATTGAAATGGGTCTGGATCTTATTCCGAGCTTGTTCATAGGCATCCGTAGCTTCTTGACTCAAGGTATGCACACCACGATGAATATTCGCATTGTAATTGCTGTAGTAATCGACAATAGAATCAATAACCACTTTAGGTGTTTGCGAGGTGGCTGCATTGTCAAAATACACTAAAGGATGACCATTTACTTCGCGTGATAGTATGGGGAAATCCTTTCTGATTTCGTGAACATTAAATGCTACACTCATAAGGAGAATTGTTCAGGATTGATTAAAGTTCGAATCCTATATTAACGCCAATTTTGTTGGCAATCAACTTTTTTATACGTCCTTTTAGTTCTGGAATCTTTACACTTTCCAAAACATTATTCGCAAAAGCATACATCAATAAGGCTTTAGCTTCTTTCTCAGGAATCCCTCTTGTGCGTAAATAAAACAGGGCGCTTTCGTCTAATTGTCCGATGGTACACCCATGAGAACATTTTACATCGTCAGCAAAGATCTCAAGTTGTGGTTTTGTATTGATCGTTGATTTATCGCTTACCAAGATGTTATTATTTGCTTGGAATGCGTTGGTTTTTTGGGCTTCTTTTTCAACAACCACCTTTCCATTGAATACGCCAGTTGACCTATCATCGAAAATACCTTTGTAATCTTGATGACTTTCACAATTTGGCTCAATATGGTGCACCAGCGTATTATGATCCACATGCTGTTTGTCTTCGATGATCGTGATTCCCTTTAATGTAGAATCTATGCGCTCTCCATTCTGGAAGAAATTGAGATTGTTTCTTGTAAGTTTTCCGCCAAATGAAAATGTATGCACGGAACAGTGACTTTCTTGTTTCTGATTAATGAAGGTATTATCCACTAACGAAGCATGTCCATTATCATTTTGAACTTTATAGTAATCGATAATGGCTCTTTTATTGGCAAAGATCTCTGTTACAGAATTAGTCAGTACTGGATTCTCAGTCAAGCTTTGATGGCGCTCGATGATCTGTACATGTGAATTCTCATCAACCACAATTAAATTTCGCGGTTGTAACATTAAGGCTGATTCGTTCCCAGTTGAAAAATGTATGATCTGTATTGGCTTCTCTACCAATTTATTCTTCGGTATATGAATATATGCACCTTCGCTTGAAAATGCGGTATTCAAGTTAGAAAGACTATCATCTGTTGCCACTTTATTAAAGTAGTTCTCGATGATCAATCGATATTTTGGTTTTGAAAGCGCCGCCGACATCAGGCAAACATCGATACCGTCATGCGTAGTCTGCGATAAATGCGATGAATATTTTCCGTCGATGAAAATGATTTTATAGGTATCGATATCATGTAGAAAATATTTCTTTACATCGCGATACTCTATAGCATTTTCCTGCTTTGGGAACACACTGTAATCATGTTTCAAAATACTGTTCAAGGAGGTGTATTTCCATGCTTCCTCTTTTTTGGAAGGAAATCCCTTTTCCTCGAAACCTTTAATGGCTTCACTCCTAATATCATGCACAGGAGAATCTACATCGACATTATTTTCGAATGCTAAAAATGATGATACTAGTTTTTCTTTTAACTCCATTTGCCTTTAATTAAGCGTTCACTTCTTCTTTGATCCAATCATAGCCTTTTTCTTCAAGCTCGTGTGCTAACTCTTTTCCACCGGATTTAACGATACGACCTTCATACAACACATGTACAAAGTCTGGAATTATATAATCAAGTAATCTCTGATAATGCGTGATTACCACGACAGCATTGTCTTTACTTCGCAGCTTATTGACACCATTCGCAACAATACGTAAGGCATCAATATCGAGACCTGAATCCGTTTCATCGAGAATAGCCAATTTAGGCTCTAACATAGCCATCTGAAAAATCTCATTTCGCTTTTTCTCTCCACCTGAAAACCCTTGATTTAGGGACCTTGACAAGAATTTACGGTCAATTTCCAACATCTCTGATTTCTCACGAATCATTTTCAGCATGTCTTTGGCCGGCATGTCTTCCAGTCCTTTCGCTTTCCGCGTTTCATTAATAGCGGTTTTCATGAAATTCGTAACGGTAACCCCAGGAATTTCAACTGGATACTGAAACGACATAAAAACCCCTTTATGTGCTCTTTCTTCAGCAGATAATTCTTCGATATCTTCACCTTCAAAAAGAATACTACCATCAGTTACTTCATACTCTTCCTTACCAGCGACCACAGAAGCTAGGGTGCTTTTACCTGATCCGTTAGGTCCCATAATGGCATGTACTTCACCAGGATTGACCTTAAGGTTTATTCCTCTCAATATATTCTTGTCCTCCACACTTGCTTGCAAGTTCTTTATCTCTAACATCTTATTTGGTTTGCTTTTCTATTTTGATAACATTATTGTCTTCCGCTTTCGGTGGAAATACTTTCAAGACCTCAAGGATTTCAACCCTATATGGCCAACCTTCTTCGCCCTCAGGTTTTGCCGAAATTTTCCCTCTAACGGTCACAGGCACCATGTCTGTGGCTTCTTTTTTAAACTCTTTTACTTGACTCTCTAGAACATGCATCATGGAATCTATGACCACGCCATAAACCTCGGTTGGCGTTTGCAATACTGCTGCATCTGCAAAATATATGAATTCGCCTCTAAGTTCTTTTATGCCAGTGTTGTCCTTGGTGATATCTACTTGAGGCGTTTCCTCAACACCAACTTCTTTCTTTGAATCATTTTTACAAGCAAAAATGCTGAACACAATTGCTATTGATAGAAGTGTTTTATTCATTTCTTCTTTATTTATCCTACAGAACCCTCTAAGGAGATTTCTAATAATTTTTGAGCTTCCACCGCAAATTCCATTGGCAGTTTATTCAACACCTCTTTACTGAATCCATTTACTATCAAAGCGATGGCTTTTTCTGTATTAATACCTCTTTGATTACAGTAAAAAATCTGGTCTTCCCCAATTTTACTGGTTGTAGCCTCGTGTTCAATCTGTGCCGTCTTATTCTTTACTTCGATATAAGGGAAGGTATGCGCACCGCACTCATTTCCCATTAGCAAACTATCGCATTGTGAAAAATTCCTTGCATTGTCAGCATTAGGAGCTATCTTCACTAATCCACGGTAGCTATTTTGCGATTTTCCGGCTGATACGCCTTTTGAAATTATGGTACTCTTAGTATTCTTTCCTAAGTGAATCATTTTAGTTCCAGTATCTGCTTGCTGATAGTTATTTGTAACAGCAATCGAATAGAATTCACCAACCGAATTGTCTCCTTTAAGTATGCAAGAAGGATATTTCCAGGTTACCGCCGAGCCGGTCTCTACTTGAGTCCAAGATATTTTAGCATTTTTCTCACATAAACCGCGCTTGGTTACAAAGTTGTATACACCGCCTTTGCCTTCTGCATTCCCTGGATACCAATTCTGAACGGTGCTGTATTTTATTTCTGCATCATCTAGTGCAATCAACTCAACCACCGCTGCATGCAATTGGTTTTCATCACGACTTGGCGCCGTACAACCTTCTAGATACGAAACATAACTACCTTCATCGGCAATCACCAAGGTTCTCTCAAACTGACCTGTTCCTGCCTGGTTGATCCTAAAATAGGTAGAGAGTTCCATAGGGCAACGCACACCTTTGGGGATGTAACAAAATGACCCATCACTAAAGACCGCACTATTAAGAGCCGCATAGAAATTGTCTTTTTGAGGAACGATTGTTCCCATATATTTCTTGACCAGCTCCGGGTGTTCTTTAATGGCTTCCGAAATACTCATGAAAATGATGCCTTTTTCGCCCAATGTTTTCTTGAAAGTCGTGGCTACAGACACTGAATCTATAACAACATCCATGGCTACACCAGCGAGCATCTTTTGCTCGTCAAGGGAAATCCCAAGCTTCTCAAACGTTGCCAACAGTTCAGGATCCACCTCATCAATGCTATCGTACTTTGCCTTGCCGTTTGGAGCGGAATAGTAAGAAATGCCTTGAAAATCAGGTTTTTTATAATGAACATTGGCCCATTCAGGTTCCTCCATTTTTTGCCAGGCACGGAAGGCCTCTAAACGCCAATCGGTCATCCATTGAGGTTCCTCTTTTTTCTTGGAAATGGCACGAACTATATCTTCATCCAATCCATTAGGAAATGTTTCAGAATCAATATCCGTATAAAAACCATACTCATATTCCTTGGTTTTCAGTTCTTCTCTTAAATCGTCTTCTGTATATTTACTCATCTTCGATTTTCTTCAAAAAAATTAAAGTGAAAAACTTTCACCACAACCACATGTTCTATTCGCATTCGGATTATTAAAAACAAACCCCGTTCCATTCAACCCCCCTGAATACTCCAAAGTAGTACCGATAAGATATAAGAAACTTTTCTTGTCTACAATGATCTTAACACCATTATCCTCAAATATCTTATCTCCTTCATCTTGCGACTTGTCGAAATTTAGGTCATAAGAAAGTCCTGAACAACCGCCACTTTTAACACCAACACGAACGTAATCCGAATTGGCATCAAACCCATCGTCTGTCATAAGTTCTACGACCTTTTTCTTAGCGGTATCAGATACTTTTATCATAATTATTCAGATTTATTCTAAATAGTGAGCAAATATACAATTTAAGTCCCTTTTTACCATACAACCTAACATTATATTAGCAAATGCCTTGATAGGGAAATCTTATCGATTCTGGAAGTCTGGATTATTGACAAAAGCTTCATCCGTCAAGGATAGTAGAAACTGTTTCAGGTCTGCCTTATCTTGACCTGAAAGATGAACTCCCCCTTGATCGACCATTTTCATAAGTGGATCTATCGTCGGTGAATCTTGAAGCCCCTCACTATAATGGTCAATGACCTCATCAAGAGTTGCAAAGCGACCGTCGTGCATATATGGTGCGGTGAATGCCAAATTCCTGATTGAAGGGGACCTGAATTTCCCGTTATCCGATGGGTCTCCTGTAACGGCACCTAAACCTAGATCCGTGAAATTGGCATCTAAACCATTATTATGGAAGATATTGTCTGTCCATAGCGGATTATTTGCGTTACCGTGACAATGAAAACAGTCACCTCTTGCTTCGTCCATGAACACATCGAAACCGTTAAGTTCTTCCGGAGTCAATGTTTCTTCGCCTAACAAATGCCTGTCAAATCTTGAATCTCCTGAAATTAAGGTGCGTTCAAACTGAGCAATGGCTCTAGTAACAAAGGTCGAATCTATTTCAGAAGTGCCAAAGGCCAATTCAAATAGTCCTGGATATTCTTCATGGCTTTGTAATTCAGCAACAACCTCACTCCAATTGCTGTGCATTTCGATGGGATTAGCTACTGGTTCGAGTGCTTGCCTTTCTAGACTCAATTCTCGGCCATCCCAAGTAAATCGTTCATTATAATTCCATGCAAGGTTGAATAAGGGCATTGAATTTCGATTGCCAAACAATCCATCTATGCCAACACTAAATGCAGTATCATCTGTAAATGCATTTTGAGGCGCATGGCAACTTGCACAGGCCTGTGTATTATCCCCTGAAAGTATCGGGTCAAAAAACAACGTCTTACCAAGCGCGATACCTTCAACTGTCATAGGGTTATTAAAAGGTATTACTGGAGGAATAATAGTCTGTTCGAATAAAGGAGGGATATCTAAATTCAATGGTGTTGGTTCATATTGTTGAATACTTTCATTGGAACAGGAACTAAAGAAACCCATTCCGATTGAAATCAAAAATATGCTAAATTTATTCTTCATTTATTGGATAACATTACCAAGACTAAAAACAGTTCTTCCATTATCATACATCATGATCTGGGCAGTAGAGTTAGGCATCAACACTGTGTCGAGATCATTTAGATTCCAAATATGTGGGTTCTTGAACCACTCAGCGATATTCATTCGCACCTCAAGGGTTGCATCATCTGTAATGGATACAGTACCTAAATCGACCTCAAAAAATGTGTCTTGTGGAAATGTAGGGCTAGTCCCTGGATTATCCACTGCTCTAATCGCATGATAATTAAATCCAGTCTCCATACTCGTATCGTCTATATATTTACCGTCGAATTGCATAAAATGATAACCACCTCCTAACATAAAAGGAACATTGAAAGATGCTGAATTAAGATCTAGATAAGCCCCGTCAACGTTATCTTCATTATCAAACCCAAAAGTAAACCTAATACTGGTATATGTCCCTTCTGGAAGCTGGATGGAAGGCGCATATGTTAAACCCGTATTATTGGTGACATCAATTAAGTTATAATCATCTACAGAAAATTCTTCTCCACTATCTTTAATGAACGTGACATCGGAAATCAGGTATCTTAAGCGTTCAATACTTAATTGCTCGCCATTCTCATTAGTGTACTGTATTGTATTGAAATCTGCCGAAGTGACATCGGCACCATCCCAATTGTGAGTAAAACTAAATGCTACTTGGACTTCTTGTTTTTGGTTATCGACATTATCGTCGTTACCGCATGACCATAAAATCATGATTGAGCCTATTATTAAAACAACTTTTTTCATTTTCATTTTCATTTAAGTTTAATAATCAATAAATCCGTGAAGCCTTGATTCAGTATAATATCTCCATCATTACTAATGGTTTCCCCAACGGCAATAACACTACCGTCAATTAATTCAATGGCATCATTTGCAAAATCAATGGAGGTTCCTCCAATGGATTTCTCCCATTCCAAATTACCCATATTATTTATTTTCAGGACCCAAGCATCATTCTGACCTTGATTGATATTGACATCTCCGTCTGAACTTCTTGAGCTACCACTCACCAAAAACCCACCATCCTGCATTTTTTTAATTGATCTTCCAACATCAAAACTGCTTCCTCCCAGAGTCTTTTCCCATAACAATTCACCTAAAGAATCAATTTTAATGACCCACAAATCAGCGCCACCTAGATTTTCAGATATATCCACATCATTACTCCTAGTATCACCGACAATCAGGAAATTTCCATCGCCTGAATGTACTATGGCTCGTGCCTCATCGATTTCGGATCCTCCGAATGACTTTTCCCAAATCAATGCTCCGGTATTTGATATGTTGATGACCCAAAAATCGTATTGACCATTACTATTGGTAATGTCTACATCATTACTATCAGAAGCCCCCACTAATATATATCCAGTATTGGTTTGAATGACATCGAAAGGTGTATCGGTAAAGGAGCCTCCAAAGTACTTACTCCATTGCAAAGTTCCACTTGTATCCAGTTTGATCGCCCAGTAATCTCCTCCGGCATGTCTTGAATTTGCATTTCTCGTATTACCAGCCCCTCCTGATGCGCTTACGTCTAAGACTCCTGTAATCAAATAGCCATTATCAGAGGCTTGAATGATTGATAATCCATCATCAGTTCCTGAATATCCAAAAGACTTTTGCCAGGAAATATTTCCAGTGGTATCAAGTTTTGCAATCCAATAATCATGAGCCCCAGCATTTTCTGTGACATCCTCATCCGAACTAGTGCTATATCCAATAATGGCATAGCCGCCATCATTGGTCTGGACAATATCGCTGCCTACATCAGTACCAGTTCCCCCATAAGTCTTGGACCACTGCAAGGAATTCTGTACGTCATATTTCAGTATCCAATAATCAAAACTCTCATTTTGCTTATCACTGATATCTCCATCCATACTTTGGGTATATCCTAGTATAACATAACCGCCATCACTCGTATTCTTAATGGATCGTGCCGATTCATTTTTAGTACCTCCCAAGGTAATCACAGAATCTATTTCATTAAGGAAAATCATCGGGCTTTGATCAATCGGGCTTTCATCGTCTTTAGAAGAACATCCGATATGAACTCCGTTGGCTACTAATAGTATTAGAAGAAGAATATTTCTGTAGGATTTTAGCATAAGAGGAAATTAAAATCATTCACTTTTTCTCACCACAAACAAACCGCTATTTATATCGCATATAACAATATTGCCACTAGCGAAATATGGATAGGCGCTCCAAACGCCATTAAAACTGGTGTTATTATTGGATGGATAAGTATCGAAGTAACCAATCTCACTCATTGAATTGGATGAGGCAGCAATATTCGTTATATCCAATACTCTAAGTCCAGCGGTATAATTGGATAAATAAAATTCATCCCCTAGAACATAGCCATTATGGTCTATTGCAGTTGAAGGTCCAGAATATGTAGATGATAGTATTGGATTGTCCAGGTCATTAAAATCAAAGACAACAGTTTTGGTGTTAATTCCAAAATCTAGCTCATCGACTTCATCTCCTAGAATAAAATAGCGTTGGTCTTCTGTAAACCAACCTTGATGTGCATAACTTAATTGAGGATAGTCGAATTCGCTAATAAAAACAACATTCGATTTATCTGTTACATCCAAAATAACCACGTTGTTTGCGTTGCTACCAATGAATATTTCTTTTCCAATATAATCAGTGTCAGCACCATTGTAAGTGACAACCTGCGCATCGTGCGTATACCCTCTATCCGGATAGGCCCCAAGACTAACAGGATTCGTTGGGTTGGATATATCAATAAACACGGGTCCGCCACTTGCAGTATTACATCCAACCAAATAGGCAACAGCCTCACTTTCGTTAATAACAATATTATGACAGCTTCCTACTCCATTATAAACTGTATCAGGAGCAAACGTTTCTGGAGGATTCGGTACATTTCGCAATCTAGTAAGATCAAATACTTGCATGCCGTGTTGCCCAACATTATCTGCCACAATAAATGCATGATTGTTGTAAACCTTTACATCTCTCCAAAAATTAGTTCCGCCAGAGGTTTCCATCCTTCCCAAGAAAATTGGATCCAAAGGGTCTGTAATGTCAACAAAAGCGGTGCTATTTGTTGTGGCTACCAAGGCATATTCATTTCCTGTTGTAGGGTCCGTCCAACCCCAAATATCACTTCCTTCAGGATTCCCAGCAGTTGTAGCCAAAGTAGAAATTGGCACGAACGACATTAGATCATAACCATCACAAGGATAAGGTCCTGCAAAACCATTTTCACAAGGGTGTAGTGGTCCTGGAGGTGTTGTCTCGCAGGCATCTCCAATCCCATTATTATCAGCATCTGCTTGGTCCGCATTCTCAATCAACGGGCAATTATCATCAATATCCAAAACACCATCGTTATCATCGTCTTCATCACAAACATCTCCTATACCGTCTAGATCTGTATCCAATTGATCAGTATTAGCCTCCATTGGACAATTATCGCTTTCGTTGGCTATGCCATCATCATCGATATCGTCGTCGTCACAAACATCTCCTATACCATTGTTATCACTATCAAGTTGAGTAGCATTCGCAACCAATGGACAATTATCTTCAGTATCTAAGACACCATCATTATCATCGTCTTCATCACAAACATCTCCTATACCGTCGGAATCTGTATCCAATTGATCCGGATTAGAGAATTCCGGGCAATTATCTGAATTATCGTTAAAAGAATCACCATCTGTGTCTGTTACGAAGCCTTTCGCTAATTCTTCGTTATTACAATTCACAAATGCCATGAGACATAATGACAATAGTAACATTCTAATATAAGTAGATCTATTATTCATTGATCAATAATTTAAATGATAACGCAATTTACCCCAAAATAATTGCTTTTTTTGTTAATTCAGACGTAAATCGACGAGTGACATTTTAATTGAAATGAGACTCCTTTAATATTAAACAATTAAAGATCCATTTATCCTACTATTACGACGAAGGTTATTATTTTTGCACCATGATAGAAGATAAGAATCAAAGTAAGACAGACCTGTCTTCACTCGGTGAATTTGGATTAATTGAACATCTGACCAAGAATTTCACGATCCATCAAAAATCTACGATTAAAGGCATTGGTGATGATGCCGCTGTTTTGCAATTCGCTAAAGAACAAGTTTTAGTAACGACCGATCTTCTTTTAGAGGGTGTTCATTTTGACCTAAGTTATATGCCACTGAAACATTTAGGGTATAAATCGATCATTGTTAATTTATCTGACATTTATGCCATGAATGCCATGGCGACACAGGTCACGGTGTCTATTGCCGTATCAAATAGGTTTCCACTTGAAGCACTAGAAGATCTTTATTCTGGTATTGAAGCAGCTGCCAAATTATACGGAATTGATGTTGTAGGAGGAGATACAACCTCATCAACCACAGGATTGTTGATTTCTGTGACTGCCATTGGAACCGCAGATAAAAAAAGAGTTGTCTATAGAAATGGCGCCCAAGCAAATGACCTTTTAGTGGTTACAGGCGATCTAGGCGCAGCTTATATGGGATTGCAAATTCTAGAGCGTGAAAAGGAAGTATTTAAAGTAAACCCCAATAACCAACCAGACCTTGATGCTTATACATATATCATTGAACGTCAATTAAAACCTGAAGCCAGGAAAGACATCGTGAATTTATTAAACGATCTTAATGTAAAACCAACATCCATGATCGATATAAGCGATGGCCTTTCCTCCGAAATCATTCATCTCTGTAAGCAAAGTGATGTTGGGTGTGATTTGCATGAAGATAAGATCCCCTTGGACCCACAAGTTATTTCCACTTGTGAGGAATTTGATATTGATAGTACGACAATAGCACTGAATGGGGGTGAAGATTATGAGCTTTTAATGACCATAAGCCAAGACGATTACCCAAAAATCAAGGGCAACCCAAACTTCACCGTCATCGGTTATATGAAAGAAAAAAATGCAGGAATGCATTTAATCACACGAGCGGGAACTCAAATTCCATTAAAGGCTCAAGGCTGGAATTCTCTTGATGCTCAATAAACCTAGGTTTATTGATTCTTCTCTCCAATCGTCTTGAGTGAATGCGCTCTAGCACCGAATTAATTTCCTTGAATTTAGGTGTCAATGGCGTGTATCCGCCTTTTCCATTATTCGTTACTTCCGTTTTGCAATGCTTGCAAGTGTACTCTTTTACATGATATGTAACCTGCTTGGATACATTAAAATCATGTCCAAAAAGTGAACAATAAAGTTGTCTCACAATTTCGTTTTGTTAGCTATTAATACTCTAGTTAGGGATTTAATGTTCCTAAATATATAAAATATTATTAACAAGTTATTAACAATGACGAAAAAACTAAATCGTTTTCGCTATGATGCAGTTCTTCTCTGTTTATTGGTATATATTCTTTCGAGGGTAGAATTAATTTCTCTATATGTTGGGGTAAGATCGATCAATCGTCCATGACCGTTAGTAGTCAATTGTTTATCACAATGCCTACAAGTATATTCCTTAACATGGTAAGTGACCTTTTTTGATACCTCGTAATCATGGCCGAAAAGTGAGCAATAAAATTTAGACATTACATTAAGTTTTTGCGGTTAATTATTCATTACTAATGATTTGGGATTTTAAAAATAGAAAAATAAAATCATTTATCCGCTAAAAAGCTATATTTTTTCGATGAAATGCATACAAGCGTACGTTAATTCGGTTTTATTCTCAATATGGCTCATATGACCATCGGAGAATTCGATGATATCGATATTGATATTTCTTACAACTTTATCTAATGCCTCTACATCCATGACCATATCATTGCGGCCGATGACTATCATTTTCTGGCAGTTGATCTTCTTCAAGACGTCAACTCGGTTCTTTCTTATTTTCATTCCGGCCAACGCTGCAACAATGCCTTGAAGAGATGTTTGCATAGCCACATTCTTCGCCAATTGTATATCCTTTTTCAGGGATACATGATTCTTTTCTGCAAATAAGTTTTGAACAGCCATGCTGACAAAGAGTCGTTTGTTCTGGCTTACCGCTTTAATGGCCCTATCTCTCATCACACGCTTTTCTTTGGTATCAGGTAGCGGTGACGTATTGATGAGCGCAAGTCCTCTAATGTAGTATGGAAATAATTCAGCGAAAGCAAGAGCTACATAACCGCCCATGCTATGACCAAAAATAATGGCTTTATCCAAACCCAGATGGTCCATCAGTGTTTCTAAAGTGGATGCCATATCCTCCATACTATGG
Source organism: uncultured Flavobacteriaceae bacterium (assembly GCA_965530995.1). Classification (GTDB taxonomy): domain Bacteria; phylum Bacteroidota; class Bacteroidia; order Flavobacteriales; family Flavobacteriaceae; genus JABABD01. The sequence goes on along the minus strand of CBESOB010000014.1, from coordinate 4,815 downwards.
ACATTGCCAAGCGATCCGGTGCGACCGTGCCCGAGAAGATCCATGCATATCACTCTATGTTTTTTCAACAAATCGGGTTTGATAAAATTCCACATCGCACTATTTTCTAGAAATCCATGAAGAAGGATTACTGGCTCTCCTTGGCCTTCATCGGAGTAAAAAATGTCGATGCCTCTGTATGCTAATATCATTTTTAAAGTATCTTTCACAAAGATAATTCTATGAAATGAATAATAGAAAAACAATATTAATAATAGGTTTTGCAATATTTGCGAGTTTTTTTGGTGCTGGAAACTTAATACTTCCACCTCAATTAGGTTTTAACTCAGGTCCAGAGTGGTGGCTTGTTGCTCTTGGTTTTGTAACCTCTGCAGCAGTAATTCCGCTATTAGCTTTGTTTGGTCATGCAAGGTTACAAGGAACTATGTTAGACTTTGGTAATAAAGTGTCCCCTTTATTTAGTTTAGTGTATTGCTTGTGTGTTTATCTTATTGCAGTTACGCTGCCAATACCACGAACTGCAGCAGTAACACATGAAATGGCAATTCAGCCCTTTTTTAATACAAGCTCTTTATTAACAAGTAGTATCTATTTTGGACTAGCATTTATTTTTATCATGAAAAGGGATAGTATACTGAGTATACTTGGCAAATTTCTTACGCCTCTAATTGTTTTAATTCTTTTAGCAATAATAATTATCGGACTTTTCTATTCGCCAGAAAGCATGAATGAATCAGTTTTAGAATCACCAGCACTAATCGCTGGATTACTTGAAGGGTATCAAACATATGATGCTCTTGGAGGTGTTTTAATTGGAGGCGTTGTTATTATCTCTCTTAATTTAGAAGGAGGTGTTTCTTTTGAAGATAAAAAGGCAATAATTACCAAATCCGGATTAGTGGCTGCATTTGGATTATTTATAATATACACAGGAATGATAGCCTTAGGTGCTATGCATAATACCGAATTTGAAACTTCAATAACAAGACCAGAACTACTAACAGGTTTAAGTATAAAAACCTTAGGAAATATTGGTAACGTATTTTTAAGTGTATTGATATCGCTAGCATGCTTTACAACAGCGGTTTCCGTAATTGTGGGTACCGCAGATTTTTTTAAAGGGTTATTTAAAGATTCGCAAGTGGTTTATACAATAACAGCAATTATTGCTTGTCTGTTAGGAGTACTTGTTGGGCAGTTTGATGTACACTATATAATAGTTGTAGCATTGCCAGCCTTAATGTTTATTTACCCAATAACGATCGTTCTTATTTTATTAAACGTTATTCCTGAGAAATATGCATCAAGTACTGTTTTTAAAGCAGTTGTTTTAGTAACTTTCTTATTTAGTATTCCCGATTTTTTAGGGTTTTTATTACCAGAAGATAGTTTAAAAGGAATTAAAGAAATCATTCCTTTAGCAAATCAAAACTTAGGTTGGGTGTTACCAGCGATTATAGTATTTGTTGTAAGTAATTTAATTGGTGCCAAAAAGGAGTAGTTCAATTTTTAAAAACCTTAATATGAATGTACGCAAGGTTAAAAACTCATCCACAGAATTTATAAATGAAGCGTTTGAAATTTCACCACAATTAAAGCGCTTCAATCAGAAAAATGACATTTTTAGCAGAGCTATTTGGGATGAAAAAGTGAATCCGAAAAAGTTTTTTTTAAGTTACGATATTGCTAATTATGCGCCTAAAAAAGCTAAAGGTTTTGACCATTGGGATTATGCATTTAGAAATGCGAGTTGGCATTTAACAGATGTGGTTGGAGAACGCGATTTTGAAACTAAAGGAACCGTCGAAGGTTTTACAGATTATTATACTATACAAATCGAAAGCTCACCTTCTAAAGTAGAACTTACCTCAATTGAAGACACCACAAATAGAGTGAAACTTGCTGCAAAAATGTTTGGAGCTGGGATGGTTGGCGTTTGCAATATTGACGAACGTTGGGTATACTCTCATAATTTTGATAGAAAGACGCAAGAAGCTAAACCATTCGATTTACCTAAAGGAATGAAACATGCCATAATGATCATTATTCCTATGGATTATGAATTAAGCAAAACATATCCTGCTGCTTTAAGTGGAGCAGCTACAGGAATTGGTTATTCAACAGGATTAAATTGTGCAAACACCATAGCACAATTTATTTCCAACTTAGGTTACAAAGCTGTTGCCTCTCTTAACGATACTGCTTTAAATATTCCTATGGCAATTGAAGCAGGATTGGGGGAATATGGAAAAAATGGATTACTTATTAATCAGAAATTCGGACCCAATATTAGAATAGCAAAAGTGTTTACAGATTTGCCTTTGCTCCCTGATAAACCTGTTGAGTTTGGTGTAAAAAAGTTTTGTAATGTTTGTGAACGTTGCTCTAAAGGCTGCCCTGTAAAAGCCATCCCATTTGGCAAACCACAAGCATCACCTCCAAATTTCTCGAGTCAAACAGGAATTAAAAAATGGACTGTTAATGCCGAAAAATGCTTTAAATTTTGGGTTGGTATGAATACAGATTGTGCTATTTGTATTCGTGTATGTCCTTACAATAAAGATTTTTCTAAATGGTGGCATAGAGTAGGCATTAAGTTTGCTAATAGTCCTTTTAGAAAAGCAGTTCTTAAAATAGATGATATCTGGAAATTTGGCGAACGTGTGTTAACACCTAAATGGTGGCAGAAGGGGAATAAAAGAATATAATTTCTATTAAGAATTAATCAACTCCTCTATCTCCTCAAGGTCAATAGGAATATTTTTCATCAGGTTAAAAGGTTCTCCTTTTTTCTGGATCACCACATCGTCTTCCAGTCGAATGCCAAATCCCTCTTCTGGTATATAGATTCCAGGCTCAACGGTAAAGACCATATTGGCTTTCATGGGCTCCGTTAAAATACCGTAGTCATGAGTATCCAATCCCATATGGTGTGACGTGCCATGCATGAAGTATTTTTTGTAAGCCGGCCATTCTGGATCTTCATTCTTTACATCAGCCTTATCAATGAGTTTTAAGCCTAACAACTCAGAGGTCATGAGTTTACCAACCTCAACATGGTAGGGTCCCCAAAGGGCTCCAGGCACCAATAGTTTTGTGGCTTCGTCTTTTACTCTATTCACGGCATTGTAAACCTATTGTTGTCGTTTGGTGAATTTACCTGATACTGGTATTGTACGCATCATATCACTACTATAATTAGCATATTCTGCCCCGACATCCATTAAGATCAAGTCACCTGCTTTGCATTGTTGGTTGTTCTCAATATAATGCAACACATTGACATTGTTAACTGCAGCAATAATTGGTGTATAAGCAAATTTCTTAGAGCAATTTCATAAGAACTCATGCAAAAATAACCGTTCCATCTCCAATTGTTGACTTATCAGAAATAATTGCAGACTGATATATAAGAACAATTAGGAAATTTCAGCTCTTTCAGCAATAATACCAACAGCAATGATTACCACCGGGACGGTTGCGCGATGTGCGCCTTCAGGTTTATCATCAAAGACTTCTGTTACAGTATTTTTGTTTAATTCTAAAACGTCCTTTATAACTTTAGAGTGGCCGCCGGTACCATATATTCTAAACCTTTTATTTTTTTTAATTATTTACTGTTTGGGGTTTTACAGGGTGAAATTGAGTAATATGGGTTCATGATCTGACAAATTTAAATTAAAATTATTGTGATTAACAATCTTTAATCTTTTGTCTAATAAGAAAAAATCTAGTCTAAGAGGATAGTGTGCTAAAGAAAAAGTAGCTCCTAAGCCATAGCCTTTACTCACAAAAGAGTCAGTTAATCCCTTTTTTAAAACTCTATATGGTAATGAAAATTGTGTAGAATTAAAATCTCCACAAACAATAACTTTTTTTGAGCATTGGTTTATTTCTGCTTTAACCAACTTAGCTTGTTGGATTTGTTTAGAAATACTACCATTAATTTTACTAAAAAAACTTAAGTATCTGTTATTATTTTCTTTTGCAGAATTTAATTCAACTCCAAAAGATTGCAAGTGCATATTAAAGACTCTAATAGTATCTTGGCGTATTTTAATATCAGCGTACATGGCGTTATTTAATGTGTTAGGAAAATCTATATAACCTCTGTTTATAATTGGATATTTGGAATACATAGCAAGAAGCGTTTTTCTTTTGCCTTTCCTAAAGCCTATAAACTTATGGGGATAGTTTTTTATACTATAACTTTGTGTAATTTGAGATTCTTGTAAGACTAAAATATCGGGGTTTGAACTCTCAATAAAATTTAAAATTTTATTAGCAATTCCTTCTTCATTTATATCATTATCTGTATTAAACTCTCTAACATTATATGATAATAAACTTATAGCTTCTGTTGAAGATTGAATTGTTTTTTTTACTGAAAATTGAAAAAAAAAATTAAAACAAATTATAAAGAAAAAGACACCAGTTAAATAAAAATATTTTTTTTTACGTATTCCATAGGCTATAAAAAAAATATTTATAATAAAAAGAAGAGGTAAAAATACGCTAAAAAATACGCTTAAAAACCCAAGATTAATATATGAACTCAAAGTCCCTACAATTAAAGTAATTACAAGTAATATTGCAATTATATTAATATATTTAGATAGAGCTTTCATTTTAAACGATTCAATTTAGTCATATGTATAAAATATATGCTTTTGTTATGATATATGTCGTTTCAATGATTTATATCAGGTGATACCGGAAGTGATTAGCAATCAAATCGAGGTGTCAAGATTCATTAATTCATCACCTCCTCGATCTCCTCAAGGTCAATAGGAATATTTTTCATCAGGTTAAAAG
>CBESOB010000013.1:0-26232 GCA_965530995.1 uncultured Flavobacteriaceae bacterium | reverse complement strand
ATTACCCGCGACCGCAACCGTAGCGTTTGGGTTAGTTAATATGCTAAAGTCAGCCGCATTCAATCCAGTGATTGAAACAGCGCCTATATTTAAAGTGACTGTACCTAAATTTTCAATTATATATGTTTTCACTGTAGCCCCAGAATTGTGGTCAACAGAGCCAAAATCAGTTTTGTCTGTTAATGATGGTGTTGTGCTTCCATCTATAATTGTGATTATAGTATTTCCAAGGATATTAATTTCTGGTTCAATGATAGGCGCAATTACTATAATTGAATAATCCTCAACTTCTCCATCAAAACCAGTTTCACAAGTTGTTGGATTAACACCCCATTTGGCAGAGACTCGCATTCTTGTAGTGCCTAACGTTGCTCCCGGGGGAATAGTAATTGAAAATGGTGATAATGTTGTAGAGCCGTTTGTAGTGTTAATTGCGGTACCTAAAACGTATTCCTCACCAGTATCAAGGAAATCATTATCTTGATTCCAGTCAATCCAAGCCATGGCAGTAATAGTATAATTTCCACCAGTATTTAAATTAACCGCAAGGTTATATGAAGAATTCTGGACCACAGTAGTAGAGATGCCAGTAAAGTCTGAATAGTCATTAAGCTCTATTATAGTAGCATTATTAATAGTATTAAAAGTGACCTGTCTAATTCCAGTTGCAAACGCTGTACTGCCAGATGAAGGACAATATTGAGAATACGTCACACTACTTATTAATAGTATAAATAAGACATAAATTTGCCTTAAATATAAAAACATCCTATGTTTCATAATTAGGTTAACATTTAATAGCTTGAGGCTAAATGACGCGCCAATATATGAAATATATCGATTAAACGCTAAATATATCGATGAAACACACTATTTGATTTTTTTTTTAGTCAAATACTTATAATTTATTCAAGAATAATAGTCTGTTTGGGTTCTATGTTTAAGTAATTATCATTTTCAACTGATTAACAAAAAAAAGCCTTTTATACAGAAGGCGGTCACACCGAAGAATCGTTTTCTGAAGCCGATTTCAGGCAGCACTTATTAGATGGAATATTGTACTGTCTAGAGTAGTAATCAATTGCATTTATAGCGGCATAGAAAGTGAATTTGATTCGCCTTTATTTCAGGTTATGAAAGCCTTATTTTTGTAAAAAGAAATCGTATCAATGAAAGGAGTTTTATTAGTTAACCTTGGTTCGCCAGACAGCCCAAATCCGAAGGATGTAAAAAAATATCTTGGCGAATTCCTGATGGATGAACGCGTCATTGATGTGCCGCTATGGGCAAGAACATTGTTAGTTAAAGGGATTATCTTGAATACGCGGCCAAAAGCATCTGCTAAAGCCTATCAAAAAATATGGTGGGAAGAAGGGTCTCCACTCATTGTTTTGTCAGAACGCTTACAGGATAAAATACAAAAACAGACAAGTCTACCTGTTTCTCTGGCCATGCGCTATGGCAGTATGACCATTAAGAAAGGGCTTCAAGAATTGACTGATAAAGGGGTTGATGAGGTTTACCTAATTCCTTTATATCCTCAATTTGCTATGGCAACGACTGAAACCATTTTGGTTCTGGCCGAAGAAATACGCAAAGAACATTTCCCAAGCATGACTATAGATAGTTTATCAGCCTTTTACAATAGGGAAGACTATATCGAGGTTCTCTCCAATAGCATTTCAAAAAGTTTAGAAGACCAGGACTACGAACATCTATTATTTTCTTATCATGGAGTCCCTGAGAGGCATATACGCAAAAGTGACATCACTAAGTCTCATTGTAAGATTGATGGAAGTTGTTGCAAGACAAAATCGCCAGCACATGAGTTTTGTTACAGGCACCAATGCTATGAAGTCACACGATTAGTAGGTGCAAAATTGAAGCTTAAAGAGGGAAGCTATTCTACATCGTTTCAATCAAGATTAGGATTTGATCCATGGTTGCAACCTTATACAGACAGAACCATAGAACGACTAGGTAAAAAGGGCATCAAGACCATGGCTATTGCAACACCGGCATTTGTGAGTGATTGTCTGGAGACCTTGGAAGAAATAGCCATGGAAGGGGAAGAAATTTTCCATGAAGTAGGAGGAAAAGAGTTTACAACCATTCCTTGTTTAAATGATGATCCTGAATGGACAGCGCTGATGACTAAATGGATAAATGATTGGGCTGAAATGAAAACCGTAATAGCTTAATGGCGAACGTTTCCTCCACCGATTTAGGAACTCAGTCTATAGGAAAACTATTGGTTAAGCAGGCAGTCCCTGCATCCATTGGGATTCTAGTTATGTCTCTCAACATTTTGGTAGATACCATTTTTGTTGGTAACTGGATTGGGTCCATAGCAATTGCCGCAATAAATGTTGTGCTTCCAGTGTCGTTTTTTATCGCAGCATTGGGTATGTCAATTGGTGTTGGTGGATCATCAATTATATCTCGGGCACTTGGTGCTAATAACAAGGAAAAGGCCTTAAAGACCTTTGGGAATCAAATTATGCTAACCATTTCATTTACGATTGTCATGGTGTTTTTTGGTTTGCTCTATGTAGATGACATTATACTTGCATTTGGAGGTAAAGGGGCCATATTTGAACCGGCAAAAATATATTACACCATTGTTCTTTACGGAGTGCCAATTTTAGCTATGGTTATGATGGGTAATACGGTCATTCGTGCCGAAGGAAAACCCAAATTCGCAATGTATGCCATGATGATACCCTCTGTTGGCAATTTGGTTCTTGACTATATTTTCATAAACCTCATGGATATGGGGATGCATGGCGCGGCATGGGCCACCACAATTTCATATGCACTATGTCTTAGCTTTATATTATGGTATTTTCTTTCTAAAAATTCTGAATTGAAGATCAGAATGCCTCATTTTAGTTTTGACAAAGCTATTGTTTCAGAAATTGGATCACTTGGTTTTGTAACATTAGCAAGGCAAGCAGTGGTAAGCGTCACCTATTTGTTCATGAATAATATTTTATACGATCTTGGGGGAGAATCATCGGTGACAGCTTATGCGATTGTTGGGAGAATGTTGATGTTCGCCTTATTTCCAGTTTATGGAATTACACAAGGATTCTTACCAATTGCAGGATTTAATTATGGGGCACATAAATACGATCGCGTAAAGGAAACCATATTTACGGCCATTAAATATGCCGTGGGTCTCGGAATTTTGGTATTCGCTGGGTTAATGATATTCCCTGAAGCAATAACGCGGTTGTTTACTTCTGATGTAGATGTCATAAGGGAGACACCTCCCGCGATGCGCTGGGTTTTCGCAGCAACACCTATCATTGCTATTCAGTTGATTGGAGCAGCTTATTTTCAAGCGGTCGGGAAAGCGACCCCTGCATTATTATTGACCTTGTCAAGACAAGCGTTTTTCTTTATTCCGTTGATTTTCATTTTGCCAAAATTCTTTGGAGAATTAGGTGTTTGGATCGCCTTTCCGATTTCAGATGTGTTGTCCACTTTAATTACTGTTTACTTTTTAAATAGAGAAGTCAAGTTAAAATTGAACACAAAACTTTCAGAATAGTATTTAATCCTTAATTTTAGTCATCATTAACTAAACCAACAATCAACATGCGATTACGCTTTTTATTACTCGTAGCCCTCATTTTCTTAGGAACCTATTCTGAAACTAACGCACAAACCTTTAACGAGGACCTTTATTCTGGTCTTGAATACCGACTTGTCGGACCATTTAGAGGTGGGCGAAGTGCTGCAGTAACCGGAGTGCCTAATAAACCGAATTTATTTTACTTTGGCGCCACAGGAGGTGGTGTCTGGAAAACCACTGATGGAGGGCGTAGCTGGGAGAGTATGTCCGACGGCTTTTTTGGCGGTAGTGTTGGAGCGATCACCGTATCTAAAAGCGATCCGAATGTTATTTATGTTGGTGGTGGTGAGAAAACAGTACGCGGGAATGTATCTTCTGGATATGGCATTTGGAAAAGTGTCGATGCCGGTAAAACTTGGACCTCTTCCGGGCTTAAGAATTCTAGACATGTGCCGAGAATTGCCGTTGACCCTAATGACCATAACATAGTTTATGCTGGTGTTATGGGTAATCTTTATAAACCAACTCAAGAGCGTGGTGTTTACAAAAGCACCGATGGAGGAAAGACTTGGAGGAAGACGTTATTTGCTAATGCAAATGCTGGAGCTGTAGATCTTTTGATTGACCCTACGAATCCAAGAATATTATACGCGTCAACCTGGCGAATAAATAGAACCCCTTATAGCTTGAATTCTGGTGGAGATGGTTCAGCGCTATGGAAAAGTACAGATAGTGGTGAATCATGGAAAGAAATTTCAAAGAATGAAGGTTTTCCAACTGATACTCTTGGAATCATTGGTGTTACAGTTTCTCCCGTAAACAACGATCGTGTATGGGCCATAGTAGAAAATAAAGAAAAAGGCGGTTTATATAGAAGTGATGATGGCGGAAAGACTTGGAAACAAATAAATAGTGAACGCAAATTAAGACAACGTGCATGGTACTATACAAGAATTTATGCGGACACAAAGGATGCAGACAAGGTATACGTACTTAATGTGCGATACCATAAAAGTGTGGATGGAGGAAAAACATTTAGTACGCATAATGCACCTCATGGGGATCATCATGATCTATGGATTGCCCCTGAGGATCCAAACCGCATGATCATAGGGGATGATGGTGGCGCGCAAGTGACATATGATGGCGGCGAAACATGGAGTACGTATCACAACCAACCTACATCACAATTTTATAGAGTGACCACAGATAATCATTTTCCATATCGTATTTATGTGGCACAACAAGATAATTCGGCCATACGAATCCCACATAGAACAGATGGACGAGAGATAAGTGACGATGATTGGGAAAGTACTGCAGGTGGTGAATCTGCCCACATCGCCGTGGATCCAAAAAATAATGACATTGTTTACGGAGGAAGCTATGATGGGTTTTTAACACGTGTTAATCATAAAACGGGTGCCGTTCGAGCAATTAATGTGTGGCCAGATAATCCAATGGGCCATGGTGCCGAAGGGATGAAGTATCGTTTCCAGTGGAATTTCCCTATCATATTCTCAAAGCATAATCCTAATAGATTATATACCTTTTCGCAGCATGTCCATGTGACAGAAAACGAAGGACAATCTTGGGATATCATTAGTCCAGACCTCACCAGGAACGATCCAGAAAAACTGAAATCTTCAGGGGGACCAATTACACAAGATAATACATCTGTTGAATATTACTGCACCATTTTCGCAGCCCAAGAATCACCTCTTAAAGAAGGCTTGCTTTGGGTTGGAAGTGATGATGGCTTGGTTCATGTTTCACAGAATGGAGGTCAATCATGGGATAATGTCACGCCTAAAGGCATGCCAGAATGGATGATGATCAACAGTGTAGAGCCAAGTGCATTTGATGCTGGAACGTGCTACATAGCTGGAACAAAATATAAGACTGGTGACTTTACACCCTATTTGTACAAAACCACTGATTACGGAAAATCTTGGACTAAGATTACTAGCGGCATCAATTCTGAACACTTTACAAGAGTTGTAAGAGAAGATCCAAAACAAAAAGGATTATTATATGCTGGTACGGAAACGGGAATGTACATTTCATTTAATGATGGGAAAAACTGGCAACCATTCCAGTTGAATTTACCAATCGTACCGATTACGGATCTAGCGATCAAAGACAATAATCTAATAGTTGCCACACAAGGAAGAAGTGTTTGGATCATAGACGATCTCTCTGTTATTCATCAACTAAATGATTCAATGAAAAACCAGAATACGATCTTGTTCAAACCTAAAGACAGCTATCGTATGAGAGGCGGCAGTAGAAAGGGAAGCAAAACGTCAGGGACAAACCACCCTAATGGGGTCATCACCTATTTTAATTTAAAAAATCACAATGAAAAGGATGAGGTGTCATTAACCTATTTCGATTCCAAGGGAGATACGATCAAATCATTTAACACTAAGAATAAGAAAGAAGATAAACTGGAAGTTAAGAAAGGTGCCAATCAATTTGTTTGGAATATGTCGTATGACGGGGCAGAAAAATTACCAGGTATGATTCTTTGGTGGGCAAGTTTGAATGGACCACGAGCAATTCCTGGCGATTATAAGGTGAGTTTGAATGCGAATGGGGAAGAGCTATCACAAACCTTTAAGGTGGTTGCGGATCCTAGATCCGAGAGTTCTCAGGCAGACATGCAAAAGCAATTCGAATTCATTAAGGATGTGAATAAGACGATGGATAATGCTCACAAATCCATTAAGAAAATTAGAAAGATAAATAAGCAACTATCGGCTTTTGAAACCCAGTACAAAGGAAATGATGATCTAAAGGATTTATTGGAAAAGGCTAAGGAACTAAAAGAAAAATTCTCTGATATTGAAAAAGCACTTTACCAAACAAAGAACAAAAGTGGACAGGATCCTTTAAATTTCCCTATCAAACTGAATAACAAACTCGGGCATCTTAATTCCTTGGTAAGCATGGGTGATTTTCCACCTACTGAACAGGATATTGCAGTCAAGAATGAACTTTCAGGTCAAATTAATACTCAGTTAACGGCTTTCGATAAGCTGATAAGTGATGAGATCAAGGCATTTAATTCTGCGTTCAACACAAAGCAGCTTAATTACTTGTTCGTAGAAGAAGATTGATGGAATACTATCTATACATTAAAGCGCTGCATCTCATTTTTGTAATAACATGGTTTGCAGGGCTTTTTTATATTCCTAGATTGTTCATGTATTATATAGAGGCTTCGGAAGGACAATCACCAGAAAAAGAAATCCTAGGCTCCCAACTGAAATTAATGACCAAGCGTTTGTGGTACATCATCACTTGGCCATCTATGATTCTTACAAGTCTATTTGCGTTTTGGATGCTGTATTTAAACTCAACATTGATCTATGCGTCATGGATGCAGATCAAATTGGGCTTTGTGCTTTTGCTTTATATCTATCATTTCAAGAATCATCAAATCTTCAATCAATTACAAAGGGATGTCATCAAGTATTCCACTAATTTTATGCGTATCTGGAATGAAGGCGCTACACTTATATTATTTGCCGTGATATTCTTGGCCGTGCTAAAGGATGCCCGAAATTGGGTGTATGGTTTAATCGGATTGGTTGGATTAGCCGTACTACTTATGCTCGGCATTAAATTGTATAAGCGAATCAGGGATAGAAATCCAAATGCCTAAGCAAGGTCCCTTCGGTACAATAATTGCTATATTTATGCATCTAGAAAAGCATTAATGAATTTCAACAGACCTTCGTTGCGTGTCCGCATATTCATATCGATGATACTTTTGGTATTATTGGCATCGATACTCATAGCTTTTGTTGCTATTTATCAATACCAAGAAGAGGCCAAGGACTACCATGAAGATAGATTGGAAAGAAAAGAAGATGCCATAACACGCAGTATTAATTTTGTGCTAAGAGAAACTTCCTTTCCTGTTGAGACGGATAAAGTCCCGTTTATTTTCAAGGAGAAAATCTATGAAATTGCCGACATACATAATCTTCAAATAAATCTGTATGACCTTGAGGGAAATTTACTAAAGTCCTCGAAGGCCGATATTGTTCCCGATAGTATTACTAAATGTTTGGATGCCGAGGTCATGAACAAATTGGCGAATACGGTGGAAAGACGGTATGTGGAGAAACGAGAAGAGAACGACAAGAGGTATCAATCGTCCTATACGTATATAAACGATGGTAAGTTCAAGCCCATTGCCATTTTGAATTTACCTTATCTTGAGGACGACGATTTCTTCTCTGGTGAATTAATTGAATTCTTAAAAAGATTAGGAAGCGCCTACTTTTTTATGTTCTTGATTGCTATTGGCTTGGCTTTCTTGCTTTCAAAATACATAACTAGGTCCTTGAAAACCATTAGCGATAAGATCACCGAAACTCGATTGGAAAAACGCAATGAAAAAATAGAAATCGAAAACACGAGTGAAGAGATAAGTACCTTGGTCAACTCCTATAATGCCATGATCGATCAATTGGAGGACAGTGCTGTCAAATTAGCGCAAAGTGAGCGCGAACAAGCGTGGCGGGAGATGGCGAAGCAAGTGGCCCATGAAATCAAGAATCCTTTAACTCCAATGCGTTTGAGTGTGCAGAGTTTCCAGCATAAATTTGACCCTCAAGACCCAAGGATCCATGAAAAGGTTGATGAATACAGCAAGACCTTGATCCAACAGATTGACACTATGAGTTCAATAGCATCTGCCTTCTCGAATTTCGCTAAAATGCCTGCTCAACAGAATGAGACATTGAACGTTGTGAAGACCGTCAAGTTAGCATTGGATATTTTTAGTGAAGATTATATTGTATTTGTCTCGGAAGAGGAAGAGATTATCGCCAAATTAGACAGAACACAATTAGTGCGTGTGGTAACTAATTTGGTGAAGAATGGGATTCAAGCCATTCCAGAAGATAAAAATCCTAAAATCCTCGTTTCTGTTGGAATTGAAAATGATGAGATCTTTATTAGGGTTGTAGATAATGGTATTGGAATTACCGAGGAAAACAAGCCAAAGGTCTTTGAACCAAAATTCACAACAAAGTCAAGCGGCATGGGGCTAGGATTGGCTATGGTCAAAAATATCGTGGAAACTTATAAAGGAAGTATTACCTTTACTTCTGAACAAGGAAAAGGGACCGTATTCAAAGTCACATTCCCAAAAACCGTTTAATATGAGTTATCAAAATATACTTTCAAGCACTGAAGACCAAATTACCACAATAACTATTGATCGTCCCAGTAAACTGAATGCATTAAATAGGGAGACCATTCAAGAATTGCATAATGCTTTTGAAGCCGCTGATATTGATAAGAATACAAAAGTAATTATTATCACTGGCAGTGGTGAAAAGGCCTTTGTAGCGGGAGCGGATATTAGTGAATTTGTTGATTTCAATATTGATGAAGGTGGTATGTTGGCGGCAAGAGGACATCAATTGCTATTCGATTTTGTGGAGAACCTATCAACACCAGTTATAGCAGCCGTCAATGGATTTGCCCTTGGAGGTGGACTTGAACTTGCCATGGCAGCGCATTTTAGGGTTGCAAGTGAAAACGCAAAAATGGGTTTACCTGAAGTGTCTCTAGGCCTTATACCAGGTTATGGAGGTACACAGCGCTTACCACAATTAATTGGAAAAGGAAGAGCCATGGAAATGATCATGACCGCAAGAATGATCGATGCAGGCACCGCTTGGAATTATGGTTTAGTGAATCATGTGGCTTCTTTAGAAGAACTTCTTCCGTTCTGTAGGCAAATTGCTGGAAATATCAAGAATAATTCCTCCGTGTCAATTAGTGCTGCAATCAAAGCAGTTAACGCTCATTATGAAGATGGTGTTAACGGTTTTGAAACTGAAATACAACAATTCGCCAATTGTTTTGGCACGGCCGATTTTAGAGAAGGTACCACCGCCTTTTTAGCCAAGCGAAAGGCAGATTTCCCTGGAGAGTAAAAAAGAGAATAATGGATATTGTTTCATCGTCCCTTCGTAATACAAAAAAATTATTGGGTTAACTTATCAATTCCCTCAACGGGCATCTTGATATAGGGTCTTGATTTCCTTTTTTCCATTTCAGCCAGTTGCTTCTCACCAAAATTTGTTTTGTCCGCCGTGTACATGACGCGCCAGATCTTCCCTTGTTTCGATTCAGAAATATAAAGTGAGCCATCAGGGCCTTCAGCCAACCCCATAGGGCGATATTTCGCTTCTTCCATTTTTTGTAGGACGTCGATTCCTGTAAAACCATCAGCAAAAACTTCCCATGTTCCGGTTGGTTCTCCATTTTTAAATGGCACGAATGCCACTATATAACCTGCCTGAGGATATGGAGTGCGATTGGTTGAGCCGTGAAAGGCAATGAATGCACCTTTTTTATATCGTTCTGGGAATTGGTCTCCCTTATAGAATAGCAGGTCATTTGGTGCCCAATGTGCGGGCAACCCCATTATTGGATCTGCATAGTCCTCAGTCGATTTTTTACCGTCTCCACCATATTCTGGAGCTAACATGCGCTTCTTCTTAAAATGATCATAATAGGTATATGGCCATCCATAATCCTCATTTTCCTTAACTCTCATAAATTCTTCCGCCGGTAACACAGCCTCATCCCATTGACTATAGTATTGCGGTGCATGATTATAAAGATAATCTCGACCATGATTTATGGCATACAAGCTATTGTCTTGATGATTCCAAGAAATCCCAACAACACTTCTTATGCCAGTGGCAAATCTTTTAACATTCAATGGACTTTGGTTTAATGTATTCTGATCGAACTTCCAAATACCAGCCAGAATATTCAATTGAGAGCATGGATTTTCACCAATGACAACGGCGTTGGGGTCGTCACTTCTAAAACCGAGTTCTTCGCAGGCATTGGTTGGTGCACTAAACGTTACATAAAGGCCACCTTCATTATCGAAAGCCAGGGATTTCGCATTATGCCAGCGAATGGGATATGGGTCTTGTACAATGATCTCTGGGGTACCATCTGGAATCAATTTAGACGGTGTTAACTTCTGTCTATACACAACCTGTTCAGAGCTAAAATATAGATATCCATTGTGTATACGCATATCTGTTGCGAATACCCCATCATTAGGGTAATCTCCAAAGCGTTGAATAATATCTGCTTTACCATCATTATTGGTATCCCTCAATGCCATATTCCCTTTATCTCCTTCATTAGTGCGTAGCTTCACATAAATATCACCATTGCTATTCACCGCTAAATGTCTAGAGGGCCCAATACTGTCTGTAACCACCAATGCTCTAAAACCTTCAGGGAAGAAAAGGCCACCATTATCAGCCTCAAGAATAGGACTGTCATAAATTACTTCTGGTACCATCTTTTCTGTATCAGCTTTCAGGGGTTTCGCTGAATTATTGTTTTTGCAATTGATGAATGAAAAGAATAATATCGATATGAAGATAAACCTCATGAATGTTTGTTTTTTATTGAATTCATTGTTTTATGAAGCCTCATTCAGACACATGGTACATGAGGTAGTTCTTAATACTAAGAATGATTTTCAAATATACTAAATTGACCAACTGAAAAGTGCAGTTTTCTGGAATAAAAACTGCACTTGAATATTGTTCAGAAATTAACGATAACTATCTCAACTCCCATCCTTTTCTATAGGTTCCTTTTACCCATTCGTTGGCTTTTTCGTAATTGGTGACGCGCATATTTGGGCCATCCCAATGAAGTTTTCGACGTCCTGGATAATCAAATGGGGCCCAATCACCTTCTTTCTTTCCTTCTTGAAGTACTTTGTACTGGAAGGCTTTGATAGCCAGATTACCCATTAATACAGATTCTGTTAGCGGACCAGCATAAGAAAATGGTGATGAGGTTGGTATGCCATCTAAGCAACCTTCAACAAAGTTTTGTACGTGAGCCTGGTCTTTAATCCTAGGAATTGTTGGTTCGGGAGCCTTGAAGTATTTCATAGTGCTAGAAGGCAACAACCTTGCATTTCTTGAATAGGTGTCGGTTACCAGCATGCCTCGGGTGCCATAAAAGACGCTTCCACCATTCCAATCCCCGATCATCTCGCCATCTTTCAACTCATCGGGAAGATCTGGCATAATACCACCATCATACCAGTTAAGATCCACCTTACCATATTTTGCAGTCTCGAATTTCAATCTAACAATAGAAGAAGGAGGACATGCCTTCGCATAATTCGCTTCCACAAAATCGCCAGCCCAAACAGTGGTGCAACTCGCTTCAGCTTCATATGGCGAGCCCAAACCTAATGTCCTGAAAGGTGTTTCCATGATATGGCATCCCATATCACCTAATCCTCCAGTACCAAAATCCCACCATCCTCGCCACTTAAATGGCAAGTATGCTGAGTGATACGGACGTTGTTCCGCAGGGCCTAACCACAGATCCCAATCCAATTCTGCGGGTACCGGTTCACCTTCCGTAATATTTCTTAGTCCTTGTGGCCAAACGGGTCTGTTTGTCCAGCAATCTACTTTTTCGATATCTCCTAGGATTCCCGATTCAATCCATTCTTGGGCTTGCCGTATGCCGTCACTGGAACTTCCTTGGTTACCCATCTGGCTAACAATACCTTGTTCCTTAGCGACCTTTGCCATCAATCTGGCCTCAGCAATATTGTGTGTCAATGGTTTTTCTACATAGGCATGTTTCTTCTCCCGCATGAAAGGCAAGGCAATTGTTGCATGGGTGTGATCCGGTGTACCCACTGAAAAGGCGTCTATATCTTTGATGTGATTATCCAGTACTTTCCCATAATGCTTGTATCGTTTCGCCTTAGGGTGTAATTCAAAACTGCCTTTGGCCCTACGGTCATCCACATCGCATAAAGCAACGAATTTCACACGTTTCGTGGCGGCCATTTCCCTAACGATGCCTCCACCTCTTCCTCCAACACCGATACAGGCTACATAAAGTGTGTCACTTGGCGAGATATGTGCGTTGCCGCCCAATACAAAACTTGGAACGATACTAAAAGCAGCTGAAGCACCAGCTGTTTTCTTGATGAATTGTCTTCTTTTCATTTTAAGGATTGGATTAATTAGAACTTCAAGTTATAAAAAAAAGATGGAAACTACATTGTTGATAAAAGTGATGATCAATAGTGACTGGAATATAAGTTTTTGATTAATTTTGAAACACTTCAAAGTACATCCCATCCTACATTGTAGTTTTTATGAAATAAGCTTAAACCAATAGAATTAAAGTGGTATTGGTTTTTTGTGAATTACATCAATATTCTACATAAAATAATAAGAATTAGATGAACGACGAGACCATTAAAGGTCGTGGTGCACAGCGTAATGTGCACAACAAATTCTTTGAGCAGATTCATGAGACCAGAGATGATTTCTTGGAATTTTGTAGGAAGGAAGGTGAAATAGCCGACCCTAACAAGACCTTGTATCTGGAAACATTCCCTAAATCCATTGTCAATGAGGTGACGAGCCCAGATTTAGGCATGATGTATTCAATGAATCCTTATCAAGGTTGTGAGCATGGCTGTATATATTGTTATGCAAGGAACACTCACGAATATTGGGGCTTTAGTGCTGGTTTGGATTTTGAAAGACGAATTCTCATTAAAAAGAATGCACCTGAATTATTGGAACAAAAATTAAAGAGCAATAGATGGATAGCATGCCCTATAGTGTTATCGGGCAATACGGATTGTTATCAACCTGCTGAGAAAAAATTCGAAATCACTCGAAAGTGCTTAAAAGTATTCTTAAAATATAAACACCCTGTAGCGATCATTACTAAAAACGCTCTAGTCTTAAGGGACTTAGACCTTCTTAAGGAATTGGCAAAAGATAATTTAGTGAGTATGAATGTATCTATCACCTCATTGTCTGAAGACACCAGAAGGGTGCTTGAGCCACGAACTACAACAATTAAGAAACGGCTGAAAGTAGTGAAAACAGTATCTGAACTTGGCATCCCTGTAAATGCCATGTTTGCGCCTATCATTCCTAGTATAAATAGTCATGAAATCTTGCCAATGGCTAAAACCCTAGCGCAGTATGGCGCTAATTCTTGCGCATTTACCATTGTTCATTTAAATGGTGCCATTGGAGGAATATTTACAGATTGGATCAGAAAAGCCATGCCGGATAAAGCAGATAAGGTCTTAAATCAAATTCGAGCGTGTCATGGAGGCACTTTAAATGATAGCAGATTTGGAATAAGAAAGCGAGGAGAGGGAAAAATCGCAGAACAATTGCATAGCATGATGAGATTGGCGAGACGAAAATATTTTGGTAATAACGTTAAAGTTGTATTAAATACTGCATTACACCACCAATATAAGAATGGACAGATGAAATTATTTTAATATTTTTACGCGACATTAATGTAATAGTTATCTGAGAATTGCGCCAAATCACTTTATGAATAAATTATTTTTATTTTTTGCCCTCCTTGTTTGCAACCTCTCAATTGCACAATACCAAATAGCCATAGATGCTTATGTTTTAGATAAGGGAACTGGGTCGCCGTTGGAATATGTAAATGTTAATGTGTTAAGTAAAAATGTGAGTGCAATTAGCAACAATGTAGGTAGTATAAAATTAACCTACGATGAAGATTCAGTTGTGGAACAGGATATTATTAAGTTTTCTCATATCGGTTACAAGGATCTAGAGGTTAAAGTGGGTCTTTTGTACAAATTGCTTGTAAACTCAAATAAAATATATCTAGTCAAAAAAGACTTTTTGAGTGCCAATGAAGATTCTTCTGGAGGTAAAATTACAGGTACAATAAGTGATCCTAATGGATTTGTTCAGGGAGCAATTGTAAGAGTCAAGAATACACTTATTGAAACCCAAACAGATTTTGAAGGTAAGTTCGCTATCAGCGCTAATAGGGAGAATGTGATTGTAATCAATGCATTAGGCATGTTGCCCAAAGAAATGACAGTTCCAGAAGCGGGCAATATATCAGTTCAGTTAGTTCCAGATGGAGAATTATTAGACGCAATAGAATTAGTAGGTAAAGCGAAAAAGAAGCTAGTGGAAACGGCTGTTGGAAAGAAAAACCAAGATGCTCTCGGGTACTCGGTTAATACGATTTCTTCAGAAGATATATCTCCTGGCGCCATATTCTTGTCAGATGTTATAAGGGGTAGATTTGCCGGAATACGGATTGATGGATTTGGTGATGATGCTAAATTCATTATTAGGGGAAAGGGATCCGTTTCCGTGCCAGCTCCAGCAATTTTTGAAGTAGATGGTTCGATATACAACGAACTTCCAGGTTTTGTGAATGTTCAGCAAATTGAAAGTATCACGATCTTAAAATCATTGTCTGCTGTAAATAGATATGGCGCAATAGCACGTGGAGGGGTGATTAGGATCAAGACTAAGAATTTTGGGGTTCCAACCGGAGAGGATGGAAAACCAGTAGATACTGCATTGGTTAAAGGGAATGATTATAATGAGATTTTGGAGAATGTAGATGATGCATTGCAAGAGTCGAATATTTGTATAAGACTGGAAAATGCCAAATCTTACGAAGAAGCATTGACTATATATAAAGAAGAAAAATCAAAACTCAAAGGAGAGAGTGTTTCTTTTATGGTAGATGCATCAGATTGTTTTATGAAATGGAATGAAGATCAGTCAGTAAAAATATTGAAAGAAGCCATACAGAAAGCATACACCAACGTTAAAGCCTTAAAAACGATAGCCTTCAAATTTGATGAAAAAAGAGAATTTGAAGAATCTAAGCTTGTGTACCAAAGGATTGCAGAATTAAGGAAAAAAGATATTCAATCCTATCGGGATCTTGCTTTGAGTTATACTAATACGGGCAATTATCAAGAGGCAATGGTGCTTTATAAAAAAATGATGGCTAATGATTTACCAGGTGTTGATTTTATGCCCATAGAAAATACGATAATTAATGAAGTTCAAAACCTAGTTGCCCAGCATCGAACGGAAGTTGATTATAAAGACCTGCATCCAGACTTATTAAGTGTTAAATTCAAGAAGGATATTCGAATAGTTCTTGATTGGAATGACCCTAATGCAGAATTCGAGTTTCAATTCGTGAACCCAAATAAGAAATACTTTAAATGGGCCCATACCAAATTTGAAAGCATGGATCGCATGATGGATGAGATCAAGACCGGATATCATACCGAGGAATATATTATTGATAATGCAGAGCCAGGTGAATGGCTCGTTAATATTGAAGGCCTTACTGAAGAAGACTCCTTGAATCCTACGTATTTAAAATACACGGTTTATAAAAATTACGGACTACCTGAAGAAACGAAAGAAATTAAGGTGATAAAACTGCCTCGTCAAGAAAAAAAGCTAACCCTAGATAGAGTTAGCTTTTAAAGATTTATTTTTAGATCGAATCATCTAGAATTTAAGAATCATCAATAGTATTCCAGTTATTATTGGAAGACTTAACATGATTGAAATTAGCGATAAAGTGAATTTTGTATTTTCTGAAAGTCTCATTCTTTTGTATTTTTTGAATTAGTATATTTTTTATAGGATTAAAATGTAAAAAGTGAGCCTTAAGGCTCACTTTCTAATGTAGAAGTTTGATCGATACTAACTAAACCTTAAAATAATTAATGAACACTCTTCCTTCCGTTGTACAGACAATTTTATATTTGCCCTTAATGTTTTTCAGTAAATTAAATACTTTCTCAATATTTTGGGTTCCAGAGACTTCTTCCGTGTGAATTAATTCATAGTCTCCTGAGTCAAAGAAAATCTCAATTTTCATAGGCTCCATGTTTAAAGACAATTTGCCCACAAATAAAATGTTATTCTCTGTTCTAATAGCTGGTTTGAAAATAGACTTTTCCTCTTCTTTCTTAAAGATCACTTGCGCATCTTTTACAATAAAAGGGATGATGGTGATTTCAAAATCTTTGTCAAGTTCGAAAAAGTAATCGCCATTTGGCAAGGAGGTTAAATCAAACTCTTTTTTATATAGGCCTGTTTTTTGTATGGATTCTCTATATACAATAGTTCCAGTACTACTTTTAATAAGTAAACGCTGGCCTTCTTTAACATTGTCGAGTTTAATGATCGTTTTTTTAATAGTTTCATTTAAAACATCTGATGGTTTTAAATTTGCATATCCTGTTATAGCACCTAACATTGCCATTACTACGATACTGTTTTTAATTGTTGTTTTCATGATTTGGTGTTTTATAGATTCAACAAGGCAAATATATATCGCTTCTGTCATCGTAAAAACAACAATTTTGACTAATTTATATGCTGAATTATCATAGGATGCTATATTAATATCTAATTGGGGTAATTAAGTATATAATATGATTAATTTTGCATACTTATTTAAATAGAGATGCTTTACTTTTGTCATTGATAATAAGACCATTATGCCAAGCAGCAAACCTACTTTAGAAAAAATAACCCCAAGTTTTGGGAGCTCCCTTCTTGTTAAACAGCATACGGAAAAGAGGAAGAACAAATTAAAGACATGGCACTTTCATCCCGAAATTGAGCTTGTCTATGTTAATAAAGGGAAGGGCAAACGCCATATCGGCAATCACCTATCTTACTTTAATAACAGTCAATTAATACTTATTGGATCTAACTTACCCCATAATGGGTTTACGGATCGTTTAACATCTGAGGGTATTGAGACCATTGTGCAGTTTAAACCTGACTTTTTGGGAGACACCTTTATCGATCTACCTGAGATGAATAATATTGCACTTCTAATGGAACGTGCAAAAAAAGGAATTTTATTTAAGCCAGACACCAAGAAAATTGTAGGCCCGAAAATTGAAAAATTATCAAAACTTGTTGGCGTAAAGCAAATCTCTAAACTCCTTGACATTCTAGACATTCTTTCCATTGCTGATGATTATTCCTTACTGAATGCTGATGGGTATGCCTTTGAGGCCAAACTACAAGACAATAATAAAATTGATACGATCTATAAATACGTCAACAAAAATTTCCAGGAGCATATTGCCTTAGAAGATATTGCAGACAAAGTAAGTATGACGGTTCCTGCGTTTTGTAGATATTTCAAAAAAGTGACAGGAAAAACATTTACACAACTAGTGAATGAGTATCGCATAGTGCATGCTACAAAGCTTCTGTCAGAAAGTAAATCGAGTGTTACGGATATTTGTTACGAATGCGGATTTAATAACTTTTCGCATTTTAATAAGCAATTCAAGGAATTCACAGGACAAAGTGCTTCTAACTATCGGAAAGAGAAAAAACTCATTCTTCAATCTTAGGATACTCCATTCCACTCGGTATAAAACTGTTTCAAATAAATGATCATGAACTCATGACGCGCGCTAGCAATTCGTCGTCCGGACTTAGTATTCATCTTATCTTTTAAACGTAGTAGTTTTTCGTAGAAGTGATTGATAGTTGGCCCTTCAGACGCTTTGTATTCTTCTTTGCTCATGTTCAGTTTTGGCTCTATTTCTGGATCGTATAGTTTCCTATTCTTAAAGCCACCATAATTAAAACAGCGGGCAATACCTATGGCGCCAATGGCATCGAGTCTATCAGCATCTTGTATGACATCTAATTCTGCAGAAGAGAATATTTGGTCACTGCCTAAAGACGATTTAAACGAAATGTTTTCAATGATGCGGATCACATGCTCAATAATGCTACTATCTACATTCTGTTTGAATAAGAATTCTCTAGCAATTCTTGGTCCAATAGTTTCATCCCCATTATGGAATTTGCTGTCTGCAATGTCATGAAGTAAAGCACCAAGTGCAACCACAAACTCATCAACGGTCTCATTTTTGGCAATCAACAAGGCATTTTTGTAGACACGCTCAATATGAAACCAGTCATGACCACCTTCAGCCGTTTCTAGCTTTAGCTTCACAAAATCAATAGTATTATTGATTTGCTCTTCTTGGGTCATGATTAAAGTTTTGCAGGTTCAACCCACTTAAAATGGAATGAATTTTCAGGAATTTTAATTCTATCTGCTAGACGTCTCATTCTGTCAGGGAGTTTCATGAGATAATCCCGTGCTTTTTCAGCCTCATCAGTTAATCCTGTAATTTTATCGATTTCCCATCGGATAATTAATTTATCCAGGATATCTATATAATCTTGAGACGTGTACACCCCGATGCGCTGTGCAGTATTAGAGAATTCTTCGAAAGCGGTACTAACTTGGTTCCCGGATTCTCTTAAAAAATGAGCAGGCATGGTTATTTTTTGTTTCATCATATAATGAAAAGCCATCATCATTTGGCTAGGGTCAACGGTGAATATGCGCTCAACAAACTCTGAATAGGCATTGTGATGACGCATCTCGTCTCCAGAAATGATCTTACACATCTTACTTAACTGTATGTTTCCTTTTCCTTTAGCCAGTTTAGCTACACGATTATGTGAAATATATGTGGCCAGTTCTTGGAAGCTGGTGTATACAAAATTTTTGTAGGGATCGCGATCAGTGCCAATATCAAAACCATCACAAATAAGATGCTGTGTAGTTTTCTCTATTTCTTTCATATTAACGCGTCCAGAGAGATATAGATATTTATTAAGTACATCACCATGGCGATTTTCTTCACCGGTCCAATGTCTTACCCATTTAGACCACCCGTTTTGTCCTACCTGATCAACTCCTTCAACATCCATGAGCCAAGATTCGTATGTCGGTAGTGCTTCTTCGGTAATCATATCACCAACAAGAACCACCCAGAAATCATAAGGCAGCTCTTTCGCAAGTTCTCGAATTTCTGTTATTTCTTCAAAAAAGGCTTCTCCCTCAGAATCTGGCAGAAAATCTGTTGGCTGCCAAATAGTATCAATCGGAATTAAATATTTTTGGATTAATGAATCTACATCTTTTTCCAAGAATTGCATTACTTCTAATCTTACGTTTTTTAAGGACATAGGTGCGTTATTTAAATTTTAATAGCATCTTTTATTGTTGTCTCTATGGTGTTCAATAGCGTTTCTTTGTCATAATCACTAGCGTTTAATGGTTCATGGACCAGAAATTTTAAATCAGCACCTATCCCTAAAGGGAATTTCCCATAACGTAAAGTCTTCCAAGAATTATTAATTGTAATGGGCACAATTAAGGCATTTGGGATATATTTAATGAGTGTCTCCAAGCCCTTGGTCTGAAATTTTTTTGGAATACCATCCCTGCTGCGCGTGCCTTCCGGGAAAATAACTGCAGCGCGTTTAGTACGTTCAATATATTCAGCAAATTTTTTTATTTCCGTAAGCGCCTGCCTTGGATTTTTCCTTTCAATAAGCGCTGAGCCACCGTGCCGCAGATTATAAGACACACTTGGGATGCCCTTTCCTAATTCTTTCTTACTAACAAATTTAACATGATGCTTCCTCATGAACCACATAATAGGTGATATATCACTCATGCTTTGGTGATTTGAAACAATGATGAGAGGTCGGTCTTTCGGAATGTCATATGAATTATGAAACGTAAATCTAGTGCCCAGAAGGTTGAGGCATCTCATAAGACAAAACTGAAGAGCGTCTACACTTTTTTTGTGTACTTGGTAGCCGAAGACATTGAAACAAACCCATTGTATCGGATGAAAGACAAGCAATGTCAATCCGAAAAACAAGAAGTAAATAATTGATAGCGGATATGCTAGCAGTTTTCGCATTAATGGTTCAGTTGATAATTATATCAAAAGTAACTAATTATCGATAAAAAAAAACCACGCTAAATGCGTGGTTTAAATAATTTTCGGTCATTGCGAACAAAGTGAAGCAATCTTTTGAATTAAATAGATTGCCACGTCGCTAACTCCTCGCAATGACAAGTCTAACAATGTTCGTTATAGGCATCCACTAAGTTTTCAGCAATCAATTCTGCAGGACGACCTTCAATATGGTGACGCTCAAGCATGTGCACCAATTCGCCATTCTTAAAAAGGGCCATACATGGTGAACTAGGAGGAAACGGAATCATGTATTCTCTTGCTTTATCCGTTGCTTCTCTATCAACACCTGCAAAAACCGTGACCAAATGATCAGGACGTTTTGCATTTTGTAATGAAGTTCTTGATCCTGGACGTGCGTTTGCCGCTGCACATCCACAAACAGAATTCACAACGACTAACGTTGTTCCTTCTTTTGATATTGCTGCATCTACTGCTTCCTCTGTGTGTAATTCTTCAAACCCGACATTGGTCAGGTCTTCACGCATTGGTTTTATTAATTCTGCTGGGTACATATAGTGTATTTTTTATTTAATAATAACTGGTACAAAGATAATCAAAAAGCATGCAACTTTTGTTAAACTGACATCAAGGCAGTTTGTAACAAAGCGACTATTTTTTCAACTAATAAAATATATCTCGCATTACAGCCTGTTGCTTGTGGGGAATTAATTCAATCATCTGTTTTTAATTACTTGTTTCGCTCCCGAAACATCTGGATTAAAAACAGGATTTCATTAACATATACTATCTTTAGGGCGTATTAAATTAAACTTTATATGAGTGTAGGAAAATGGGTAGGAGCCTCTCTAGGCTGGTCCTTTGGAGGACCAATAGGTGCAATTATTGGCTTGGCAATAGGAAGTCTTGTTGACGGATTGGCTTCCGGAAAGGGAAGCCCTCTTCTAGGTGAGTGGAAAACGGAGCAGCGCCAGCAGCGCAGAAGACAACCCAATTATAGAGAGGAACCACAAAGTCGTCAACGACCGCAAACACAGTCTGGTGATTTTGAGGTTAGTTTATTGATCTTGTCGTCCATAATAATAAAAGCGGATGGAAAACAGGAGCAAAGCGAATTGAATTACGTGCGCAGTTATTTTGTAAAGATGTACGGGAAGACAAGGGCTAACCACGCTTTTAAATTGTTCAAGAATATAGTAAACCAGAATGTGTCTACGCGGCAAGTGAGCAAGCAGATCAAGCAAATGATGGACCATGCATCCCGTTTGCAATTGCTTCACTTCTTATTTGGTATCGCCAAAGCTGATGGCATGGTCACTGAAGACGAAATACGGCAGATCTATACCATTTCGGGCTATTTAGGAATTAATTCACGTGATTTTGAGAGTATAAAAGCAATGTTTTACAGCAGTCGTGAGAATGCGTATAAAATACTGGAAGTAAGTAAGAATGCCACAGATGATGAGGTTAAGAAAGCATATAGACGCATGGCCAAGAAATACCATCCAGATAAAGTAGCCCATTTGGGGAAAGAACACCAAAAAGGGGCCGAAGAGAAATTCAAGCAAGTGCAGCAGGCTTATGAGCAGTTACAAAAAGAAAGAGGCTTTTAATGTATAAGACCATCGTTTTTTGGCTTGGTATTCTAGGCGTACTATTTTTTGTGATTTCAGCGATTCTCGGAGGTTTCCAATTTGAGGAATACAGTCATTTTCATCAATTTATCAGTGAGAGTTATGCTTCCGGCACCCCTTATGGCAATCAACTGCGATTTTTTGGCTATTTACCTAGTGGCATCATGATTGGGTTGTTCGCTTTGTCTGCTCCACGATTTCTTCCTGAATCGAAAGGTATTAAAATCACCTTTTGGTTATTTGCTATTTTCTATGGACTGGGTACAGTCGTGGTAGGGTTATTCCCATGCGATGAAGGTTGTAATCGTGAATTTATTGACCCGTCAATATCACAGATCATTCATAATTTAGTTGGCGGATTGACCTATTTCATAGTGCCATTTCTTGTGATTGTCATTGGAATATTGGCCAGGTCATGGACAAATTCCAGACCGTATACGATGACGACAATTGTTTGTGGAACCATAGCTTTGGTATTTGCATGGATGATG
The DNA here is from genome assembly GCA_965530995.1 of uncultured Flavobacteriaceae bacterium. GTDB lineage: Bacteria > Bacteroidota > Bacteroidia > Flavobacteriales > Flavobacteriaceae > JABABD01. Next base: position 3,849 of record CBESOB010000013.1, on the reverse strand, counting down.
ATGGCCAACCCAAACGGAAGTTATATTGGGCTTTACCAAAGATTTGTTGAAGGGGCTTTATTGTTTTGGGTTGTGAATACGGCCATCTTGGTGAAAAGAACAAAGGCATAGTTTTTGCTCTTGAAGAGTACAATTAGTAATGAACTAAAGAGATATAAATGAAACAATTTCTACTATTAGTATTCTTGACGTCTTCATTAATAACATTTGCCCAGTCTAAAGAGCATGCGGGTAGTTATGAAATGACGCTTGGAGATGGAGAGGCGTATTTAGAAACGAATGAGTTGACTTTGAATCCAAATGGGACTTTCTTATTTCATTTCTATCGTAAAAGAGAACAAGGTATGCCTAATGAAGAGACCAAATATGGCAAAGGCACTTGGACATCTAATAAGCGATTGATATTCTTAAAAGTGGAAGATACAGATGTGGATGCTACCCATGTCCTGAATTTTAATAACTCCAATCTTCGTTATGACACCAAATCACCGCGCGACAAATCCGATCGAGACATCAAGACCTCTGTTAGGTTTTATGAGTCCGAAATATCTTGGATGAAGGGGAGAACCCTTCTTAAAATAGAGTAGCAAACTACCTAAATGTGTTGATGTTACATACCTTATATCATTTGTTACAATAGTGATAATGACTAACAGTTAATTGCGCTAATTTTATTATATTATAAACAGGCCTATAATAACAGCTTTAAAATAAAATTATCATGAAAACCATATTACTATATTTCAGTTTACTAATTTCTGGGTTGACATTAGCCCAAACGGGTATTAACTATAAAGCACTTGTTAAAGACGGGAGCGGTAATGTGCTTTCATCCCAAATGATAGATGTGGTGGAATTCACGGTGATCAAGAATATTGGAACTGTTGAAGTTTATAAAGAACTCCATGAGAATGTGATGACAGACGCAAACGGTATTATCATCCTGACTATTGGAGGAGGTGTGGCATCAATTGGGAATTATGCCTTAATAGATTGGGGAAGCGACAGTTATGCCTTAAAGACCCAAATAGATATAGGTGGCGGTCTGGTGAATCTTAACACCATAGAACTACAGGAAGTGCCATTCGCAGCGACTGCTAGAAATATTTCTGATGCACCTAGCAGAACCCTTGAAGTTGCGGGCATTGGAGATCAGAAATTAAGAATTAAATCAGACAATGGAAATGGAGTTGCTCTAGAACTTATGAGAACAGGGACTGCTACAGACTGGAAAATAGAACATTCAGATGATTGGTTAGATATACTTACTTCAGATGATGATTTCGCAACAGAAGATATTAAATTTTCTTTTCATCAAGAAGGGAGATTTGGTATTAACAATGTTAATCCAGCTGAAGAATTACATGTTACAGGCACCATTCGCTCGACCGATCTTGCTGGCACAGGAACACGAAATGTAGTTGCTAATGCACTAGGAAATCTGGTCATGGACTCTGAGACAAAATACATAGCATTAAATCCTACAGCTTTTAATGCGAAAACACCTTCTGGAGTAGAGGTCGGGACAACTGTTATTAGGGGCCTTGCGATGTCAGGGCAGTCTGGAGATAAAGTTTTTCAAGCCAATGTAAACATACCGCATGGTGCAACTATGAGAAATATTTGGGTCCATTATGTCGATAGTTCTGCAAGTTCAGACATAACTATCCAATTGAAAAGAAGACTGTTAAATTCCAATACTGATGCTGCGTTAATTTTTGATACCGCGACTTCTGGAGGCAGTACCGCAATTAGAGTTCTAACAGCTTCATCACTTATTACTATAGCTGCAGATAATTTTACATACTCATATTATATTTATGTACGTTCAACTAGTTGGCAAAACAACCAGTATGTAAAAGGTATTGTTATTGGGTATACTGAGTAGGTAACTGTCTAATAAGAGAAAACAACGATATTTTATAGAGTTTACTTTTTTTAATTCTTAAAACTGTATGGCTTTATCCTACAATCAAAAAGGAATCATCTTTTATTTAGTATATATTTAATTATTCATAAATTTTTAGTCTTGCCTAAAAATATATTTTTGTATTGGTAAATTTTATATATTTGCCATGTGATCACGCTATCGGAAGAAAATTATCTTAAAGCCATTTATCATCTCGGCAATCAAGGCTCACAATCTGTGAGTACCAACGCCATTGCCCATCAAGTTAAGGCTAAGGCCTCCTCTGTGACCGATATGATGAAAAAAATGGCCGATAAAAACTTGGTGAACCATAAGAAATATCAAGGTGTACATCTTACAGAAGCTGGACGCTCTCACGCAATTGGTGTTGTTCGTAAACATAGACTTTGGGAAGTGTTTCTTGTCGAAAAACTCAACTTTTCCTGGGATGAGGTGCATGAAGTTGCCGAACAGCTAGAACATATCAGATCGGAGAAATTAACTCAACAATTAGATGCGTTTTTGGGATTTCCTGAACGGGACCCGCATGGGGATTCTATTCCTGATAAGGATGGAAACATCACGATTACAAAAAAAATATTACTTAATGAAGCGAGTTTCGACACGGATTACACGATTGTAGGAGTTAAGGACTCATCCGCCGATTTCTTGAAATACTTGAATAAATACAACTTGACACTTGACACGGAATTGCAAATACTTAGTAAAGAAGAATTTGACGAATCCATGACGATTCGATTCAATAATATTCGATTGAATATTTCAAAGGCAATTGCCACTAACTTATATATTAAACCCATCTAGATTATGGAACAAATAATACAATATTTTGAATCGATCGACCCCATTTTGGCTGCATTATATGCCTCTCTCTTTACGTGGGGGTTGACGGCTTTAGGTGCCTCGTTGGTCTTTTTCTTTAATGGAATGAATCGGGCTCTCCTTGATGGAATGCTTGGTTTTACTGGAGGTGTCATGGTCGCAGCTAGTTTCTGGAGCTTATTGGCACCAGGAATAGAGATGAGCGAAGGAGAAGGGTTTGTAAAAGTTCTTCCCGCAGCTATCGGCTTCGCTTTGGGAGCATTATTTATTTATGGCCTTGATAAAATATTACCCCACTTACATATAAATTTCAGGGAAGATGAAAAGGAAGGGCTGAAATCCCCTTGGCATAGAACGACCTTGTTAGTTCTTGCAATCACCTTACATAATATTCCAGAAGGTTTGGCAGTAGGTGTACTTTTTGGAGGTGTTGCCGCTGGAATTCCTGAGGCTACGATTGGCGGAGCTGTGGCTTTGGCCATTGGTATTGGCATACAGAATTGCCCTGAAGGGTTAGCTGTCGCCATGCCTTTGAGACGACAAGGAGTTGGTAAATTCAAGAGTTTTTGGTATGGACAATTATCAGCAGTTGTAGAACCTATTGCCGCGGTTATCGGAGCAGTCGCTGTGACATTTTTCACTCCAATTCTGCCTTATGCATTGGCATTTGCCGCTGGTGCGATGATTTTCGTTGTTGTTGAAGAAGTGATTCCTGAAACACAGCGTGATAAATACACAGATATTGCCGTTTTAGGTTTTATTGGAGGGTTCATTGTTATGATGACTCTTGATGTTGGACTTGGTTAATGGATAATAGCAATAAAGCCCTAATTAATTTTACTTATCATCAACTAAACTAAAGGTACCGCTGGTTAGGATTTTATCAGTGTCTTTTAAGAGCCCATTGTCCAATATTTCATGGTAGCCATTCGCACGATTGCCTAAACTGACCTCTACTTGTTTAAAATGATAGATGTCATCGACTTCTTCATCTAAAACTAACACATAGTGATTCTCGCCGACTGCCACAACTGCAGTTTCTGGCAATGCTTTAGAGGTATTTGTTTCTGTAATGATATCTGCATTTACGAACATAC
>CBESOB010000012.1:0-27132 GCA_965530995.1 uncultured Flavobacteriaceae bacterium | reverse complement strand
CTATTAGTCGCCAATCGTGGTGAAATTGCCATTAGGGTAATGTCCACCGCCAAAAAAATGGGTATTAAAACAGTTGCTGTATACTCTACAGCAGATCGTAACGCGCCTCATGTAAAATATGCAGATGAAGCTGTGCTTATCGGAGAAGCACCTTCCAATCAATCCTATTTATTAGGAGATAAAATCATAGAAGTAGCTAAAACCCTCAGTGTGGATGCCATTCATCCAGGGTATGGATTCCTTTCGGAAAATGCAGATTTCGCTGAGGCTTGCGAAGAAAATGATATTATTTTCATTGGTCCACGCTCAAAAGCCATACGGATAATGGGGAGTAAATTAGCTGCCAAAGAAGCTGTAAGCCACTATGACATCCCAATGGTCCCTGGAATCGATAAGGCAATTACTGATATTAAGAAAGCTAAATTGATAGCTCAGGATATTGGATTCCCAGTTTTAATTAAAGCCTCAGCAGGCGGTGGCGGAAAGGGAATGCGTGTCGTGGAAAAAGAAAGTGATCTAGAGTCTCAAATGAATCGGGCCATAAGCGAAGCAACCTCTGCTTTTGGAGATGGCTCTGTTTTCATTGAAAAATATGTAACATCACCAAGGCACATTGAAATTCAAGTGATGGCCGATTCTCATAACAATGTCATTCATTTATTTGAACGGGAATGCAGTATACAGCGTCGACATCAAAAAGTGATTGAGGAAGCGCCTTCATCAGTATTGACGCCAGAACTGCGTGAGGAAATGGGAGAAGCAGCCATCAAGGTTTGTCGATCTTGTGATTATCTAGGTGCCGGAACAGTGGAGTTCTTATTAGATGATCAAATGAATTTCTATTTCCTTGAAATGAATACACGTTTGCAAGTGGAGCATCCAGTTACGGAACTGATCACAGGAACAGATCTGGTTGAAATGCAAATACGAGTGGCCCGTGGCGAAGTCCTACCTGTGAAGCAAAAAGATTTGAGAATTAAAGGCCATGCCTTGGAATTACGGGTATACGCAGAAGACCCACTGAATGATTTCCTTCCAAGCGTTGGGCGTTTAGAGACATACAAAATTCCTGTAGGTAAAGGGATTCGTGTAGATAACGGCTTTGAAGAAGGCATGGACATCCCTATTTATTATGACCCCATGTTATCGAAATTGATAACCTATGGCAAGACTCGTGACGAAGCCATACAATTAATGCTAAAGGCTATAAATGATTATCATATCGAAGGAATACAAACCACCTTACCCTTTGGAACGTTTGTTTGCGAACATGATGCTTTTAGAACTGGGAATTTTAACACCCATTTTGTGAAGAATTATTATTCACCTGAATCCTTAAAGGCAAAACAAGATGTCGAATCAAGAATAGCCGCATTAGTTGCTCTAAGACATTATATCAAAGAGCAGAAAAAATTACGCCTACCAAAATAAGAGACTATGGAATCTAAAATAAACGACCTTAACGACAAACTATCCAAAGCCTATTTGGGCGGTGGACAGGTCCGTATTGACAAGCAACACGCTAAGAAGAAACTTACCGCAAGAGAACGGGTTAATTATCTGATGGATGAAGGGTCTTTTGAGGAAATTGGTGTTTTAGTGACACACAGAACAAAAGATTTTGGTATGGAAAACCAAAAATTCTATGGAGATGGTGTCGTCACAGGTTATGGCACAATTAACGATAGACTAGTCTACATTTACGCCCAAGATTTTACTGTTTTTGGCGGGGCTTTATCTGAAACGCATGCTGAAAAAATATGCAAAATCATGGATCTTGCCTTGAAAGTTGGGGCACCAATTATTGGACTTAATGATTCAGGTGGAGCACGTATTCAAGAAGGTGTGCGATCCTTGGGTGGTTATGCCGATATTTTTTATCGGAATGTTCAAGTATCCGGTGTCATTCCGCAGATCTCTGCCATCATGGGGCCATGTGCTGGAGGCGCTGTCTATTCGCCTGCAATGACGGATTTTACCCTCATGGTCGAGGATACTAGCTATATGTTTGTCACAGGTCCTAATGTGGTCAAGACGGTTACTAACGAAGAAGTGACAAGTGAAGAATTAGGTGGCGCCAGTACCCATTCAACTAAATCTGGCGTAGCGCATAAAACCTCAGTCAACGATGTTGAATGTCTAGAAGATATTAAAAAATTGTTGGGATATTTACCACAAAACAATAATGAAACTACTACACCTCTTCCATTCGAACTAGATGATGAATTAAGGGATTCATTAGCAGGGATTATTCCTGATAATCCTAGCAAACCCTATGATATGCATGATGTGATCAAGGGAATCATTGATGAAGATTCTTTTTATGAAATCCATAAAGACCATGCCGAGAATATTCTTGTGGGATTTGCACGTCTTGGCGGCCGAAGTATTGGCATTATTGCTAACCAACCCATGTTTCTAGCAGGTGTACTAGACGTTAATAGCTCTAAAAAGGCAGCACGCTTTGTGCGTTTTTGCGATTGCTTCAATATACCAATATTGGTATTGGAAGATGTTCCAGGTTTCCTTCCTGGTACCGATCAGGAATGGAATGGCATTATAGTACATGGCGCAAAATTATTATATGCCTTTAGTGAAGCCACAGTACCTAGAGTCACCGTTATTACCCGAAAAGCGTATGGTGGCGCCTACGATGTGATGAACTCTAAACATATCGGTGCGGACATGAATTTCGCATGGCCAAGTGCTGAGATTGCGGTAATGGGTGCTAAAGGTGCGGCCGAGATCATATTCAAGAAAGAAATCAATGCAGCTGAAGACAAAGACAGCAAATGGAAAGAAAAAGAAGCCGAATACGCTGAACTTTTTGCCAATCCTTATAGTGCTGCCGAACGTGGATTCATTGATGAAGTGATTCTTCCTAAGAATACAAGACGAAAACTCATCAAGGCATTCTCAATGTTGGAAGGTAAGAAAGTAGACAGACCTAAGCGTAAGCATGGGAATATACCTCTTTAATAGTGGTTTTTTCTTCAGTATATTCATGATACATATCTAATACGTCACTAGGTATCATTATATATCTTATTGATCGATAGAATAAAAACCATTTCTCTTCTCTTAACATATGAGGTGAAAATCCAGCTCTTTTGAAGCCTCTCAGTGATGGCATATTATTGACCTCTACAAAAGCAATGACCCATCTAACATCCATGTCCTTAGCTTTTTCCAAAATCCGTGACACAGTAGCAGGCATGATATTCATTCCTCGAAAAGAAGGCACTGTAAAAACCCCTTCCAATAAAGCTTCATTCTCTTTTAAATCAGGCATCAGATTGCCAAAGAATCCTTTGATTTTAGCATTTTGACCATAATTAATTAGCCATATCCTATGACATGGTACTTCTTCATTAGTGACAGCTATGTAACAATTTGGCAAGTTCTCTTGAACCAAACCACAATTTGCATTTGCATCCTTGAAATAAACATCATCTTTTTCATTAAACAACCTTATATTCAGTGGAATAGTTGAATCGGGATTGGTAAAGAGTATTTCTAAGTCCCTTTTAAGCTCAAAAGACCATACTGTAGAATTTAATCTTTTCAGTATTCCTTTAAGTATAAACCTATGATCTCCAGTTGTGAAAATCATGTAATAGCGGCGCATTTTAATAAATACTTTTTTCATCATTTTTAATAATTTAAAATGAGTTCAGTACTTATTAAGCCCCTTTTTTATTGGAAAATTAATAGCAAATCAGGGTAAATATATGTAAATAATTCATTACGAACTATTTTCTAAATTATCTTACTATTTAAAATACTTTGATATTTTATGAATAAACACCAATTTTATAGATAGAGAAGTATGATAACTTCAAATTATCTAAAAGGATATTTCATTTTTATTTGAAAGTTGATTTTAGTCTAACAAACGCCTATGGTAATTAATCTGCCCCAAGTGGTAGGATAAATGTGTGGATAAATGCACCAAGAAATATTCCGTGGTCATAGGTTTACCAAACACTTCTATCGGAAAATCCTTTGTCAGTTCTGAATCTTCCAATCCTTGTAATGTAGTTTCGATCATTTCGATTGTTTGATCAACTTGAGAAGTCAATTCTTCAACGGAAACATTTTTCTGTGAAAATTCTAATTCTCTTTGACGCACAAAACCTGTATTTCCAATAACCGAGCCAATAAAATGATTGAGATTACCCACTAAATGCAGGCACAAATTTCCAGCAGAATTTGAAACATCATCACTAACAAGCCAAAGGTTTTTCTCACTCTTGTAAAGGCTCAACTCTTTTTTTAATTTGTCAAGGTCTCTTTTATACAGCGAAATCAAAGTGTTACTTAGCATAAAAATATTTTAATTCTTAGGAAACAAACTGGCATCCAATCCAGGGACAATTCTCAAGGCGTTTTTGTAGTATACTTTTTTCAAGACATCATCAGGTAAGTCAAGTCCGTACATAGCCCAATATGCATGGTATTTCTTGTGATACGGAAAATACTCATCGTCACTTTCGAGGATCCTAAAATATGTTGGGAATTCATTGGGCTTCCAACTGTCTTTCCCGAACAGGACGCGATCCTGATACTTAATGAAAAATTGTTTTGCAAAACGTGGTTGCCGTCCAAGTTCCGCAATGATAGCACCGATACCCACATTCATATTTGGCATTGCATCTAACTGTCGCCCTAATTCTCCAAGATCATTTGCCAACCACCCCATATGGGCATTGATAAAGGTGGTCTTTTTATGCTTCATGAACATATTCTGTTGTTCTTGCATGATCTGCTCCCAAGATGCAGGATTAGTGGCATCACGTTTTCTACGCGGATGTGTTTTTAGTTCCAACCAACGCTCGTTATCGCCATCAAACTCATCCCAAAACGATTTAGGGTCTGCCGAATGAATGAGCACCGGCACACCTAATTCACCACACTTTGCCCAGATAGCGTCAAGCCTAGAGTCATCAATCGCTAATCGTTTGCCATCAGAATCCTTATTTCGCAATCCAAGGCTTTTATATACTTTGAGACCTCTAGCACCATTCTTTACATCCAATTCAAATTGTTTGACCATTTTCTCCGTCCAACCATCAGCACCTGCACCTTCAAAATTGATATTAGCGAAAACCACGAATCTATTGGGATAATGATCTGCAATATTTTTAACAGATTTTTTAAGATCTTCTCCTGTTCTTCCGCTTAAATTTACCATAATACCCATATTCAAGGTATCCATGGCAGCAATGACTGGTGCCAAATCCTGTTCTGGCATGCGATATTGGTGACCATGTACATCGATGAAAGGAAACTTTGACACTTTGATACTATCACCCGGAACCACTAGGGTCGATATCGGGTTGTATTCTTCAAAAGACAACTCTTGCGCAGTGATTGAAAAACCAATTAATAGAATGACCGCAGTCGTAAAATATTTCATAGGAGGTGTGTTAACAAATTTAAAAATAGGCATCACATAGGTATTGATAAAGAATTTAGGATGGGTTTAACATGAAACTAATCAACCAATGACCTTCCCTTTATCAAAAACAACCATCTTCGATAGCTCATTGTCTTCAGAATAATAAAACCATTCTCCGGATTCGAGTCCACCTCTATCAACCTTACCTTCCTTTTTAAGTTGGCCGCTCTTATAGTAATGAAAGGCCTTGAAGAACTCTGTACCATTAATAAAGTAAAAAGTAGTCATCAACTCGCCAGTTTCATGATATTCTTTTTTCTGAATGAGGAAACCGGAATTGTATCTGGCTACCAATTGAATATTTCCATTTTTATAGAAGGCGGCATATTCACCAACAAGCTGACCATCGACTTTAGATCCTTGAAAAGCAATTTTGCCATTCTTGTGATATTCAGTAAATGATTCTTGGGCATAACAACAATCAGTGCAGAGTAAAATCAACAGAAAAGAAGTAAATATGAATAATTTCATGTCCAGATATTTAAGTCAACCATTCAGTCTAATGATAAACGACCCCATTTTTGTTATGATCTATATTCCTAATCAAATATAAAGCTACAAGTAAATTCGGCACCCAACACAACCAAGCCACGATTCGGTAAGCTGGTATAAAACTTCCAAAAGTGGCTGATAATAAAGGCAACCAGATTCTTAAGGTGACTGCGGCAAAACAAACCGCATAGCTGAGTACCATCAATTTCTGGTGTTCAATTATTCGACCGTTTTTTATGGCTACGAATGCCTTTATCGTTGTAAATAACCAGACACTTGCCAAGCTGGCGAAACCCAAAACTGAAACCCATCCTCCTGTGGCGAAAAAGGCAATATACAAGCCACTGGATCCACTTAAAACGGCACTAATTACATAAGCAATACCTATTCTTCTATGCAACTTCAAATATTTAAGACGCCATTTTTCGCTAAATTGCGACCAACCTATCATTAATGCGAAGCCTCCTAAAAGAATATGTGTATAGAACATGATATTCCATAACATATCTTGAAGCAGTTCTGCAGGCTTTGACGCTAACAGGCCAAAGGTTCTTTCAAGTATAAAATATGAATAAGGATATAGGCCTATTGAAATACAGAGTACAATGAATACCACCCAACCTATTTTCTTAAGTGTCATTGTCAGATCTTTAAATTAGAATCATTGATAACTGATTATAAAGCAATTAACTATCTTTTTCTAGATTTCACTTTAGGCTCTATGATTTTTACATAAATCAGCTTCAATCGCCCTCGTGAGTCTTCACGTCTTTCAATCTCAAATTTTGGTATTGATTTAATCAGGGGGGTTAATTTTTGAAAACCATAGTTTCTGGAATCAAAATTTGGTTGTTTTTTTTGCAATAAACTCCCAACATCACCCAAAAAAGCCCAACCTTCATCATCTGCCAAGTCTGAAATGGTTGACGATATGAATTTAATCTCCTTATGTGTTATTTTGTCAATACTCTCTATGGTAGAAGGTGAATGCTCTTTAAATTCTGGTTCATTTTCTTCTGCTTGGTATTTAAGAATCTCGAGATAAATAAATTTATCACAAGCAACGATAAATGGATTGGGTGTTTTCTTTTCACCGATACCATAAACTTGCATTCCAGCCTCACGAAGTCGTGTTGCCAAGCGTGTAAAATCGCTGTCACTAGACACTAAACAAAAGCCATCAACTTTCTCTGAATATAAAATATCCATAGCGTCGATAATCATGGCAGAATCTGTGGCATTTTTTCCTTTGGTATAGCCATATTGCTGCATTGGAGTGATAGCATTTTCCAAAAGCACCTGCTTCCACTTGTTTAAATTTGGATTGGTCCAATCGCCATAAATACGCTTTATGGTTGGATTGCCGTATTTGGCAATCTCTTCCATCATTTCCTTAACATAAGCCGAAGGAATATTATCACCATCAATTAAAACTGCCAATCTTATGTCCATAAACTATTCTCTTTTAGCTTTTTTTGCTCGCTTTGCGGCCTTCTTTTCCTTAGGTGTTAGAAGTGGTTCCTTCTTCATTTTTTTCTTTGCATCTTGCGTCTTTGCCATAATCGTATATTTTTAATTTATCGAAAGATAAGGTTAATATTAGTTAATAAAATTAAAGAAATAAAATAACTATTAAGTATTGCTGATTAATCTTGAGAAGGGTTTAATTTACTAAGCTGGGTTAACTTTCATCATTGTAGCGCAACAATCGAAGTGCATTCAGCACAACCACTACAGTTGATCCTTCATGAAAGACAACAGCGGCCCCTATATTTGCAATCCCAAAAATGGTTGCCGGTACTAAAAGTGCCACGACGCCTAAACTAATCCAAATGTTTTCCTTTATTATGGTTCTGGACGCTCGACTTAAACCAATCACAAAAGGTAAACGTTCAATTTTATCAGACATGAGTGCAACATCGGCAGTCTCTAAAGCGACATCGCTTCCGGCAGCTCCCATGGCAATGCCAACAGTACTGCTCGCCATTGCAGGCGCATCATTAACACCATCTCCAACCATAGCTATTTTAGTATTATTAGCTTTCAAGTCTAGAATGGCTTTTACTTTGTCTTCCGGCAAAAGGTTACCACGGGCTTCGGTCAAACCAATTTGACTCGCAATGGCATTGGCAACATTTTGGTGATCGCCGGTAAGCATAATCATTTTTTCGATACCTAACTTTCTTAATTTTATTAAAGTACTGGCCGTACTTGCTCTTGGAAGATCCATTACACTTAATAGGCCCACAACCTCATTTGAATAAGCTACTAACATGGCTGTGTGTCCTTGTATTTGTAAATTTTCGATATTAGAAAGGATATCTTTACCAATTGTAATATTCTGGTCCTTCATTAATTGTGTATTGCCTATATAAATAGCATTATTTTTGTAGTATGCCTTAATGCCTTTACCTTGCATAGCTTCAATATCTGACGCCAGTATTGAGGTGTTAATTCCATAAAGTGCTTTTATATCGCGAGATATTGCTTTAGCCAGTGGATGGTTACTTAAACTTTCAACCGCATATACTAACTTTAAAAATTCGTCTTGGTCAAAATCATTTAGTGAAATGGCATTAGTAAGTTTAGGTCTGCCCTCGGTTAAGGTTCCTGTTTTATCAAAAGCGATTGTTTTTAAAGTACCCATGTCTTCCAACGCGCGACCACCTTTAATCAGCACGCCTTTATTGGCAGCTCGAGCAACGCCACTCAATACGGCACTTGGTGTTGATATAGCTAAAGCACATGGGCTAGCCGCCACCAAAACACATATGGCGCGATATAAACTCTGTTGAAATGTTTCATTAACAATAACATGTGCAAAACATAAGCTTATCACCAAAACCAAAACGATTGGCACATACCATTTTTCGAACTTTTTGGTTGATCGTTGCGTTGGAGATTTATGCGTTTCTACCTCACTTACCATTTTTATTAATCGGGAAATAGTTGAATCCTGACTTAACTTTAGCACGTTAACTTCCAGAACACTATCACCATTAATAGTACCTGTATAAACAACATGAGAAGCATCAATATGTTCAAATTCTGGGAAAAATTCGGATTCGGGAATAGCTGTCTTATCAACAGGAATGCTTTCTCCGGTAATTGACGCCTGATTAACACTGCTACGGCCTTTAATAATAACACCATCTGCTGCTATTTTTGCGTTGGGTTTTACAACAATAATATCGTTGATCTTCAAGTCGTCAATTGAAATCTCAAAAAGTTGACCCTTGCGTTTTACCAATGCCACATTTGGCGATAATTCGCCTAAGGCTCTAATAGATTTTTTAGCTTTGTTCATTGCGTAATTTTCCAAGGCATGCCCTAAACTGAAAAGAAATAATAAGAGTGCCCCTTCTGCCCAGCTCCCTATATAGGCTGCCCCAGCTGCCGCAACTATCATTAAGAAATCGATTTCAAAATAACCTTTGATGGTTTTTTGAAAGGCTTCAATCATTGAGAAACATCCGCCAAAAAAATAGGATAAGCCAAAACTTACAATAGATATATATCGTGAAACATCAAGGAAATTTTCTATACTAAACCCAACTATTAAAAAAACACCAGATAAAATGGCAAAATATAGATCCGTTCTTTCGCCAAAAACCCCATTGTGCTCGTGTGCATCATCATGTATTTGATTGGTACTGCTTTTGCTCATTTCTATCATAATTACAACCTGCAATTACAGATAAAAATAGTACAAAATATATGATACTTATCAAGAATTTAAATTCATATAATCACCTTCATGGTGCGGTATTACATTCGCTTAAAATTGAAAATAAATCCTGCTTTTCTAAATTAGGAAAGGATTTTTTTAAGTTACAAAGCATTATCCATAATTTCTTGCACTACATCCGGATTCAATAAGGTGGATACATCGCCTAGATTAGAAGTCTCATTCGATGCGATTTTCCTCAAGATGCGTCGCATGATCTTACCACTTCGGGTCTTTGGCAACCCTGAAACAAATTGAATTTTATCAGGTTTGGCAATAGGTCCAATGGTTTCAGATACTTTTTGCCTTATAGCAGTAATCATCTCTTCAGAAGGCGTGAAACCGTCATATAATGTCACATAAGCATATAAGGCATTTCCTTTTACGTCATGAGGGAACCCTACAACAGCGCACTCTACAACAGCTTCATGTTCATCAATGGCATTTTCGATCGGTGCAGTACCAAGGTTATGACCTGAAACAATGACTACATCATCCACGCGACCTGTGATTCTATAATTACCATCCTTATCCCTTAAAGCCCCATCACCTGGAAAGTACTTTCCTTTATAGGCTGAGAAATAAACATTCTTGTATCGTTCATGATCTCCATAAATGGTCCTTGCTAAAGATGGCCATGGGAATTTGATTGCTAGAATCCCTTCAGCTGGGTCCCCCTCTATTTCTTTGCCGTTCTCGTCCAAGAGTACCGGTTGAATTCCTGGCATTGGTAAAGTCGCATAAGTTGCTTTATCCATAGTAACACCTGCCAAGGATGATAACATGATACCGCCCGTTTCGGTTTGCCACCAGGTATCAACAATCGGACATTTTCCTTTGCCCACATGATCATTGTACCAATTCCATGCCTCTTCATTGATGGGTTCTCCAACGGTCCCTAAGGTCTTTAAATTCTTTAAATTGTATTTATCTACAAACTCTGTGGGATGCTTGGCCAGTGCTCTTATAGCGGTTGGTGCCGTATAGAATTGATTCACTTTATGCTTTTCACAAATTTCCCAAAAACGTCCGTAGTCTGGATAACTAGGAACACCCTCGAACATAAGCGTTGTAGCTCCATTGGCCAATGGCCCGTAAACAATATAGCTATGGCCCGTGATCCACCCGATATCTGCCGTGCACCAATACACATCTGCACTAGATGCTCTTGTGGCTTCTCTTCCTAATTGCACATTCCCATCTGACTTATATTGAAACACATTCCTGAACGTGTATGCCGTATACACCATATAACCACCACAAGTATGCACCATACCCTTTGGTTTGCCTGTAGAACCTGACGTATATAAAATGAATAGCATATCCTCAGCGTCCATGATCTCTGCCGGACAATGATCATCCACCTTAGCTAGTTCCTCATGCCACCAAACTTGATTCGCATGCATTTCTACCTCTGAATTCGTGCGATTCAAGATGATTGTTTTCTCTATTGAAGGAGTTGTTTTCAAAGCATCGTCTGCAATAGACTTCAATGGTGTGATCTTATCTCCGCGGTAGCCGGCATCTGCGGTCAACAAGACTTTACATTCCGCATCATTAATACGTGTCGCCAAAGCGGTGGACGAAAATCCTGCAAAAACAACGGAATGTATAGCTCCTATTCTTGCGCAAGCCAAAACAGCAATGGCTAATTCAGGAACCATAGGCATATAGATACACACACGGTCTCCTTTCTTGACATTGTTTGCCTTCAATACATTGGCAAACTGACATACTTTGCTATGTAAGGCTTTGTACGTATAGTATTCAGACGGCTCGTTTGGATTGTTTGGTTCGAAGATAATGGCTGTTCGATTGCCGTTTTTTTCTAAATGACGATCCAAACAATTTTCAGTAATATTCAATTGTCCGCCTTTGAACCAACTGACTTCTGGTTTACTAAAATCCCATTCTAAGGTTTTATCCCATTTCTTTTTCCATAGAAAAGAAGACGCTATTTCATCCCAAAATTCTTCAGGGTTTTCAATACTGCGCTTATAGGCATCTTGATATTCTAGATAGGAGTTTATTTGAAATCTGTGCATGAATTTAACTTTGAAAATTGATTAGATATCTAAGTTACTAATTTACATACTTTCAAATGATTTTTTTCTACGGATAACTCAAAACAATCGCTTAATGCTCAGAAGTGTCTCCTGCACCACTCGGAATCCTAATATTCTCCACTATGTCTTGAACCTCTTGCGGAGGTGCTTTCGTGAATTGCATGATTACTATCGACACTATGAAATTAAGCAGCATGGCAATCGTCCCAAAGCCTTCTGGCGAAATACCGAACCACCAATCTTTTTTCAAACCTTCTACAGCCGACAAACCACCATCGAACACCCCAAACTTAAATTTTAGGATGTATAATCCCATAGCTGTAATACCTACCATCATTCCTGCAATGGCACCTTCCTTGTTCATGCGCTTATAAAAAATTCCCAAGACTATTGCAGGAAAGAATGATGCGGCTGCAAGTCCGAATGCCAATGCAACTACTGCTGCCACGAAACCTGGAGGGTTTATGCCAAAGTAACCCGCCACACAAACGGCGCCTACAGCAGACAAGCGTGCTGCAATCAATTCGCCTTTTTCAGAGATCTTTGGGTTGATTATTTTCTTGATCAGATCATGAGATACCGAAGATGAAATCACTAATAGCAATCCGGCTGCTGTCGATAAGGCCGCAGCCAATCCACCAGCGGCAACCAAAGCGATCACCCAACTAGGGAGATTGGCAATCTCTGGATTAGCCAATACCATGATGTCACGGTTCACTACCAATTCATTCTGTTCTTTATCAGCGACATATTGAATGAGTCCGTCACCATTTTTATCATTAAAGGTTATCAAGCCCGTCGTTTCCCATTTGGTAAACCATTCCGGCACATCGGCATAAGGCTTGTTAGAAACTGTCTCGATCAGGTTCGTTCTTGCAAATACCGCAACAGCTGGTGCCGTTGAATAAAGAATCACAATAAGCAACAAAGCAATACCTGCCGACTTACGCGCATCACGAACACGTTTAACCGTAAAGAAGCGAATTATAACATGTGGCAATCCTGCTGTGCCAACCATCAAAGCCAAGGTAATTGCAAACACATCGACCAAAGATTTTGAACCCGTTGTATATTCCGCAAAACCAAGGTCCGTGCTCAATCCATCCAATTTATCCAACAAATACGTTCCCGAACCATCTGCTAATTCACTACCAAATCCTAATTGTGGAATCGGATTTCCTGTCATTTGTATGGAAATGAAAATAGCAGGTACCATAAAAGCGAATATCAACACACAATACTGTGCCACTTGAGTATAGGTAATCCCTTTCATGCCTCCAAGAACTGCATAGAACAAGACAATGATCATCCCGATGATCACACCAGTATTATAATCAACTTCCAAGAAACGTGAGAATACGATCCCCACACCTTGCATTTGACCGGACACATAAGTAAAGGAAACCAATAGCGCACAAAACACCGCTACGATTCGTGCCGTTTTCGAGTAATAACGATCTCCAATAAAATCTGGAACCGTGAACTTCCCGAATTTTCGTAGATAAGGCGCTAACAATAATGCCAATAGCACATAACCACCAGTCCAACCCATTAAATATACCGCGCCATCGTAACCTGCAAAGGAAATGATTCCTGCCATACCGATAAAAGAAGCTGCACTCATCCAGTCAGCTGCTGTTGCCATCCCGTTGGCCCAAGGTGATACGCCACCACCAGCAATATAGAATTCCTTGGTAGAACTGGCTCTTGACCAAATGGCAATACCTATATATAACGAAAAAGTGAGCCCAACTAAAATATAGGTCCACTTCTGGACACCTATTGGCTCAATCAAGAGACTATTCATCATAGCCATATTTTTTATCGAGTTTATTCATGAGATGAACATATACGAAAATGAGTACGACGAACACATACATACTACCTTGTTGTGCAAACCAAAATCCGAGTTTGAAGCCACCGAGTCGTACAGAATTAAGGGCGTCCTTAAAGATGATTCCTGCGCCATAAGAGACGAGGAACCAGATAGCGAGGAGAATGAGAACATACTTGATATTCTCTTTCCAATACGCCGTGGCGTTTTTTTGGTTGGTCATACTAGTTAGTTTTTTATAAAAATAGTAATTATTGTCAGTTCAAGTGTTTTGTGCAGCAAAATGTATCGAGAATAATTCGTCAGTTCGAGTGACGAACTGTATTAATAAAATTGTATATCGGACAGTTTTTGTTGTGATGCTAATGAACTAACTTCGTCTGCTTGTGTTTAACGAGTTTCAGAATATGATCATATAGTTATTTAAAATATATCATATCTACTAAACTTCACCAACAAAAATTCAAAATATCGCGAATATGAAAATTTATAGCCTAGTACTCGTCTCCGTATTATTAGTTAGTAGCTGTGATTATAAAACAGATACTGATAAGAAGAAGGCACCTAATGCAAACAACATGGAGGAAATGACCAAACAGTTGCGTCATGTGGTCTTGTTCAGTTTCAAGGACACAGCCACTCCAGCCGACATCCAAAACGTGGAAGTTGCTTTTGCGGCTTTGCCGTCTCAGATTAGTGAAATAAAAGATTTTGAATATGGTTTGAATAACAGTCCGGAAGATTTAAATAAAGGGTTTACCCATTGTTTTTTCCTGACGTTTGATAGTGAGGAAGACAGGGCTATTTACCTGCCACATCCTGCTCATAAGGCGTTTGGGGAGGTGTTAAGTCCGCATTTAGAAAATGTACTGGTATTGGATTATTGGGCTAAATAAAATCTCAGGTTACATGTAATGCTGTGGCGTAATGACTCAAAAGTAAAAATGCATACGCAACCATTTCGCTTTAAATGCATCTTCTAAAAAAGACCTCATGAAATCATACGCCTTTCTTCTCATAGCACTAATCCTAAGCACCATCTCTTGTGACACTAATGATGAAAACGATGGCGTTAGACCTGAGTCGTTTGCCTATGAATTTTATGAAGATTCTGAAATAGTGATGGTTAATGACCAAGGATTTGAATACATAAACATAGATAATGGTATCAACAAGGTCTTCAAATATGTTTACGTGGCTGAGGAGCAGGAGCAAATCTCCGATGACGAATATGCCGAGTTCCTATACTTTGAAATCGATTCTGACCTCGACAGTTTTAGTTATAGCGATGACGAACTCCTAGACTTGCAAATGTATATGCAGCGTTCTTGCTTTTGCGCGAGCTTGCCTCTTGTTCCTATATCTTCCGGAATGGCAACAGGCACCAAACAATCCAATGGCAATTGGAATATAAGTCTGAGTATCAGTTTTACATGGGATGAACAATCAGAAACCGTTTCAAGAACTATTGAAGGTTTGTTCAGTCCACTATAATTATAGGTAATTCAAGACATTTTTCTCAACCCGCCTCTTCCCTAGAACTGGATTTTTAATATCAGTGTCTCGAAAGCATCAGTTCCATTAAGACGTTGGCACTGGTCTGGCCTTTTTCCTTAATGAAATCGCGTGGTGTATTGTCACCAATTTCAAACACCAAGGATTCTGCACCATGTTCGACAAAGAAGTAGTTTCGCGATACAGCTGTTGGCACTAGATCGCCACTCGGGCGAATATTGGGGTCATAACCAGGAAGTGCTTCTTTAATCGTATGCAACCAATCCGTAACCAAACCAGGCATATTTCCTTTTAATGTGGGGTCGACGGTATAATAAATGTCGTCCCAAGTAGAATGAAAGTCAATCCCAAAATAGAATTTGCCATCAGTATCAGTAGTCCTTTTTTCCATAAAGGCCTTTATGGCTTTTGTTTCCGGTTGATTAAAGTTGCTCCAGTCACGATTTAGGTCAATACCACCAAGATTATGTCGCCAATGGCCGTTGTCTACCCCATCAGGATTCATTAAGGGCACCACATACACGGTATATTTCTTTCGGAATTTCTTGGCTAACTTACTGTTAGATGCTATGGTTTCTATAAATGCTTTCATCGCCAGATATCCCGTAACTTCAGGAGGATGCTGCCGAGATATGACCATGATCATATTCTTACGTTTGGCCTTGCCTATCGTCAATACATTCATGTTACGACCCTCAAGGCTTTTACCTATGACTTGTTGTGTTACATGCTTATTTACAGACAAGCTATCTACCCAATGCTGTACATGTTTTGAGGTCTGTAGTTCCTGTCCGGCGACCCAAAGTAAATCAGGCCCTACTTGCAAACGTATACTGGCTTTCTTTGCTAATGATCC
The DNA here is from genome assembly GCA_965530995.1 of uncultured Flavobacteriaceae bacterium. Classification (GTDB taxonomy): domain Bacteria; phylum Bacteroidota; class Bacteroidia; order Flavobacteriales; family Flavobacteriaceae; genus JABABD01. The sequence goes on along the minus strand of CBESOB010000012.1, from coordinate 11,181 downwards.
TGCACCAAAGGCCACATCTCCTTTTTCATATTCTGTATAATCCAACGAATCGAGTGCGGTCCATTTAAGGCCGTCTTTGCTTAGTTTAGGATAATACCGATGCTTCACAGGGTCTTGATAGGTAAGCATCACGTGAATGGTTTGTGGTTTTTTAGACCATACCTTAAACGCATACCACGGACTGATATTGATCGGTGTGTTCTCTGAGGTAATCAGGGCGGTATAGGTACTATCGTTTTCTTTCAATAACCCATTGAGCCGCGCACCGTCAAAATTGTTAGAAAAGACCACATCTGAATCGCCAAAGGTAAAGTCGCCTTTCCATTGTTTCTGAATGGGTAACGATTTGGTTGGAACGATTTTTATGGGTGCTTGCCCTTGGAATTTTTCTTTTTGGGCACATAGTAAAGAAACCCATAAAAGACAGATGATTAAAGTTGGTGTTTTCATAGTTGTGAAGTTATGAAATTATAGTCATTACGAGGAGAGCAACGATTCGGTAATCTGTCACTCAACAATGAGAGTGCCACATCACGCTCTGGCGTGATTAGCAATGACAAGTAAATCTAATTCTGATCAGGCCTCCCTCTCCTGTTATAGATTTCTTTTTAGACAACTTTGGTGGTATCGTTTTTAATTGCTCCCGAATAGGAATAATTTGTTGGGTTTTGCTTTGGCATGATTCTATATTTATCCCAAATACTCCAAAACATTCTCCTCTATCCGCTCTTGGATATTCGCCACATCCCCTTTTATAAATGTCTCGCCAGTAATGTTTTCGTAGAGTTCGATATAGCGTTCTGAGACGGTCTCAATGTAGTCATCAGACATTTCTGGTACGGTCTGCCCTTCGAGTCCTTGGAAGTCATTAGTTATCAGCCATTGGCGTACAAATTCCTTAGAGAGTTGCTTTTGGGTTTCGCTGGTGTCTTGACGCTCTTGGTAGCCTTCGGCATAGAAATAACGTGAGGAATCTGGTGTGTGGATCTCATCGATCAGGACGATCTTACCGTCTTTGGTCTTCCCGAATTCGTATTTAGTATCCACAAGGATCAAACCTCGTGAGGCCGCGATTTCAGAGCCTCGTTTAAAGAGCTTTCGTGTGTAATCTTCCAGTACCAAATAATCTTCCTCTGAAACAATCCCACGTTTCAGGATATCTTCTCTCGAGATGTCCTCGTCGTGATCTCCCATTTCGGCCTTGGTCGCCGGTGTGATGATTGGTTCTGGGAAGGCATCGTTCTCTTTCATACCCTCTGGCATAGACATACCACATAGCATGCGTTTTCCTAACTTGTATTCGCGAGCTGCATGGCCAGACATATAACCACGGATCACCATTTCCACCTTAAAAGGCTCGCATAGATGTCCGATAGCGACATTAGGATCTGGTGTGGCAACTAACCAATTAGGCACCAAGTCTTCCGTGTCTTTCATCATCTTGGTGGCAATCTGGTTGAGGATCTGCCCTTTGTAGGGAATGCCTTTTGGCATCACTACATCGAAAGCACTGAGGCGATCGGTGGCGATCATGACCAGTTGTTCGTCGTTGATGTTATAGACTTCGCGTACTTTCCCCTTGTACACGGATTTCTGTCCTGGAAAATTGAAATTGGTATCGGTTATTGTATGTGTCATCCCATCTGTCTCTTTGAGACATCTTCCCAAAGGGAAGAAATTCATATTTATATTAATTAGTTTCCCCCTTCGGGGAAATGCCCATCGGGCAAAGGGGAATTACTCCCTATTCTCTATGTCTTTATAAGCTGCAATGACTTTCTTAACTAACTTATGTCTTATCACATCTTTGTCGTCCAAAAAAATCATACCAACGCCTTCCACATTCTTTAATATCAATAAGGCTTCTTTTAATCCTGAAATGGTTCTGCGTGGTAAATCTATTTGTCCTGGATCGCCTGTTAATAAAAACTTGGCGTTCTTACCCATTCTAGTCAGGAACATTTTCATCTGCGAATGCGTCGTATTCTGGCCTTCATCCAAGATCACAAAGGCATTATCCAAGGTGCGTCCTCTCATAAAGGCCAAAGGCGCGATTTGGATCACCCCCTTCTCTATATAATCAGCAAGTCTTTCCGCAGGAAGCATATCACGCAAAGCATCATATAATGGTTGCATATAAGGATCCAGTTTTTCTTGTAAATCTCCAGGAAGGAATCCGAGATTCTCCCCTGCTTCTACTGCTGGACGCGTTAATATGATTTTCTTTACTTGTTTGTTTTTCAGGGCTTGTACTGCCAGCGCAACTCCTGTATAAGTCTTTCCTGTTCCGGCAGGACCTATGGCAAATACCATATCGTTCTTTTTCATGCTTTCCACCAACTTACGTTGATTGGCCGTCTGCGCTTTTATTTTCCTGCCTGAAACGCCATGTACCAATACATCGTTGCTCGCTTTAGATGTGGTATACTCATCGCTAGTATTACTAGTCAGTACACGCTCAATGACATTTTCATCTAACTTATTGTAAGTCCCGAAATGATTCATCAACATCATCAAACGACGATCGAATTCCTCCAATTGTTCTTCGTCGCCATAGGCTTTGATCTTATTGCCTCTGGCTACTATCTTGAGTTTGGGGAAATAGGTTTTTAAAAGGGCAATATTGGTGTTTTGGGTTCCAAAGAATTCCTTTGGTTCAATATCAGTCAGTTCAACTATAAGTTCGTTCAAAAGGCGACGTTATTTATGTAATGTTTATGTATGAAATTCATTAAGTTTGTAACGTAACAAAGCTACGCAATTTTTGCGTGATGGTATCAGCAAAATTATCAACAATCTGCCCATGGCAATCATCACATTAACCACTGATTTTGGCGAGAAAGACCACTTTGCTGGTGCTATAAAAGGTGCTATCTATAGTGAACTTCCTGATGTTAAAATTGTTGATATTTCACATTCGGTTTCGCCATTCAATATTCCTGAAGCCGCCTATGTGATCCGAAATGCCTTTAGCAGCTTTCCACAAGACACCATTCATATCATCGGCATTGACTCAGAGATCAATCAAGAGAACAAACATATAGCCATTAAATTGGACGGTCATTATTTTGTCTGTGCCAATAACGGCATTATGAGTATGATCTGTACCGAGATCAATCCTGAGAAGATCGTCGAGATCAATATCCATGACAAGATCGAGAGCAGTTTTCCAGTGCTGGATGTGTTCGTTAAGGTGGCCTGCCACATTGCTCGCGGTGGCACTTTGGAAGTCATAGGAAAGACCATCGACAAGATAAAACCCATCAAGGACCTTGTGCCTTATGTAAATGAAGACAAAAACCAGATCATTGCCAGTATTATCTATATTGACAATTACGGAAACGTAGTGACCAATATTACCAAGAAATTCTTTGAAGGCATACAGAAAGGTAGAAACTTTGAGATTTCTGCTCGTAATTATAAATTTAAGACCATCCAAAAGAAATATAGCGATATCGTGAATTTCGATATCCCAGAAGATCGACGGAACGATGAAGGACGAGGCTTGGTGGTTTTCAACGCTTCGAATTATCTGGAAATCGCTGTGTATAAAAGTAATAGCGCCACCGTTGGAAGCGCCTCTACTCTTATGGGATTGCGGATGCGGGATACGATAACCATTAATTTCACAAAATAACCTATGTTTGTTCGTATAGTGAAAATGAGTTTCAATCCAGAGGGTATCCCTGAGTTCTTGGAAATGTTTGACCAAAAAAAGGAATTGATACGAAACTTTGAAGGTTGCCGTTTATTGGAATTATATAGGGATAAACATAATGACCATATGTTTTTCACGTATAGCTATTGGGACACTGAAGATGCCTTAGAAAACTATAGGCAATCGGACTTGTTCAATGGTGTTTGGACTGAAACCAAAAAGCACTTCAATGCCAAACCAGAAGCCTGGAGTGTCGATAAGGTCGCATCATTGAAATGATTAATGAACAAGGAATAAACCACTAAACAGATCGAATGCTCGCCATACTCAAGAAAGAATTCAACGCGTTTTTTGCCTCACCGATGGGCTACTTGGTCATTGCCATATTCTTAGTGCTTAATAGCTTGTTCATTTGGTTGTTCAAGGGTGAATTCAATATTTTGGATTATGGTTTTGCGGACCTGACTCCATTTTTCACTTTAGCGCCATGGATCCTGTTATTCTTGATTCCAGCGGTGTGCATGCGGAGTTTTTCCGATGAAAAAAAGCAGGGTACTTTAGAGTTGCTATTGACGAAGCCCATTTCGCATTTCAATATAGTTCTGGGCAAATACTTAGGTGCGTTCTTGCTTGTTGTTCTGGCCTTGATACCAACCCTATTATATGTTTATACCGTTTATCAACTTGGTAATCCTACAGGTAACCTAGATATCGCCGCCGTCATGGGGTCTTACTTCGGGCTTCTATTTCTCATTGCCGCGTATACGGCTATTGGGATATTCGCCTCTACGATTTCAGATAACCAGATAGTGGCCTTCATTATCGGCGTGTTTTTATGTTTTCTGTTCTATATCGGATTTGATAGCATCGCGGATTTTGTGTCGAGTACATGGATTGAGAATCTAGGTATGAATGCCCATTATAAAAGTATGAGCCGCGGTGTCTTAGATACACGAGACATCATTTATTTCTTGAGTATTACCCTGTTTTTCTTGCTACTCACCGTATTGAAAATAAAGAACGAACCAATCACTAAAACAAGACTACTGCATTTCTTGCCATTGCCTTTAGGATTATTAGTATTGAATGTGTTCTCGCAATCCGTTTACCAACGTTTTGATATGACGGAAGATCATCGGTACACATTGTCACAATCTGCATTGAATACCATAGCGGAGGTTGAATCTCCGATCATCATAGATGTGTTCTTGGAGGGGGAATTCCCATCTGAATTCAGACGACTGCAATCTGAAACACGGCAGTTATTGGAAGAATTTGCCGCACATAATAGCAATATTAAATTCAGCTTCTTGAACCCGATGGAGATAGGTGGTAATCAAGAACAAACCATACAAAGTTTAGAACAACGTGGTATGAAAGCCATGCGATTGACCGTTAACGAAAATGGAAAGACCAGTAATGAAGCGATTTTCCCTTGGGCCTTGGCGAGTTTTAATGACCAAACGGTTGTCATTCCCTTGGTCAAGAACAAAATCGGTACTAGCCAACAAGAGCTCGTCAGTAATTCGGTACAGCATCTGGAATATGCATTTGCCAATGGCTTCAGTAAATTAGTGAATGCCAAAAAACAAAAAATAGCCATACTTCGTGGTAATGGTCAGCTTGAAGACCTTTATCTCGCGGACTTTTTGAAAACCATAGGTGAGTATTATTTCATTGCACCTTTTACATTGGATAAAGTAGATGCTAATCCACAAGGCACCTTGGACGATTTGAATAAGTTTGATTTGATCATATCAGCAAAACCGACACACCCCTTCAATGAGAAAGAGAAAATGGTTTTGGATCAATACACCATGAATGGCGGTAAAAGCATGTGGCTGGTAGAATCTGTGGCCATGGACAAGGATAGCCTGTTCAATGACGCGGGAGCATCGTTTGCCACTCCATTAGACTTGAACCTGAATGATTTTTTCTTCAAGTATGGGGTGCGGATCAATCCGGTTATGATCAATGACCTCTACTCTGCCCCGATTACTTTGGCCATAGGCGAAGGCAGTGAATCACAATTCCAACCTGTAAAGTGGCCGTATTCGCCATTAGCTTCAAATACCGATAATCATCCCATCGTGAATAACTTGAACTTGGTGAAATTCGATTTCGCCAATCAGATAGACACCCTGAAGAACTCTGTCAAGAAAACCATATTATTAAAAAGTTCACCGCTTTCAAAACTAGAAGGCACACCGAGGGAAATACGTTTGGACATGGTCACAAAAGAACCGGACCCATCCTCCTACACCAAAGGAAATCAGCCTCTAGCTGTATTGCTGGAAGGCACTTTTACCTCAGTGTATAATAATAGGATCAAGCCTTTTCAGCCTTCAGAAGAAAAAAATGAAAGCATTGATACTAAAATGGTCATCATCGCCGATGGCGATGTCATTAAGAATGAGGTTGGCCGGAATGGTCCTCAGGAATTAGGGTTTGATCGTTGGACAGGGCAAGTATACGGCAACAAGGAGTTCCTATTGAATACCGTTAACTACCTACTGGATGATGACGGCCTGATAGACATTCGATCAAAAGAAATTGCCGTAGCATTTCTCGATCCTCAAAAAATTGCAGCAGAGAAGACCAAATGGCGACTTATCAATATCCTGTTGCCTTTGATCATGTTGACGGCTTTTGGATTCGTTTTCAACTATTTTAGAAAACGGAAATACGCGAAATAACACCAGTTCGTTTCGTCTTTCATAGTGTTTTCTTCTCTGCCTGAATATTTAAGTATTTGCAGTTATGAGATCCCCACTTTCGTGAGGATGTGTGTTAATAAAATTGTATAAGTTCAATCTCGTATTGTCAGCAATACGGCATATATTTGTGTTCAAACAAATAATTAATCCGTCCAGATGAAATTCATAGTTTCAAGTTCATATTTACTTAAACAATTACAGGTTCTTGGAGGAGTGATCAACAACTCTAACACCTTGCCGATTTTAGATAATTTCCTTTTCGAACTCGATGGAAAACAACTCACTGTATCGGCATCAGACTTAGAGACTACCATGTCTACTATCCTCAATGTTGAAAGCGACAGTAAAGGTAGCATTGCCTTACCTGCCCGTTTGTTACTGGATACCTTAAAGACATTTCCTGAGCAACCATTGACCTTCGTCGTTGAAGAGAACAATACCGTTGAAATAAGTTCTAATCATGGTAAATATGCACTCGCCTATGCCAAGGGAGAAGAATTCCCGAGAGCTGTAGCCTTAGAAGACCCGAGCTCGACCACCATCGTCGGTGATATCTTGGCAACGGCCATAAGTAAGACCATCTTCGCTGCTGGTAATGATGATTTGAGACCTGTAATGAGCGGTGTGTTCTTTCAGTTTTCTACAGAAAGTCTTACCTACGTAGCCACCGATGCTCATAAGCTCGTTAAATACACCCGTGAGGATGCTAAGGCTAGTCAAACTGCTGAATTCATTATGCCCAAGAAACCCTTGAATCTCCTTAAAGGCATTCTTGCTGGTTCTGAAGAAGAGGTGAAAATTGAATACAACGATTCCAATGCCAAGTTCAGTTTTGATAATACGGAGTTGATATGTCGTTTGATAGACGGGAAGTATCCAAACTACGAAGCGGTGATCCCTAAAGAGAATCCCAATAAACTGACGATCGACAGAACACAATTCCTTAATTCCGTGCGTCGTGTGTCTATTTTCTCAAATAAGACCACACATCAAGTACGGCTAAAGATCGCAGGGTCTGAGTTGAATATTTCTGCAGAAGACATCGATTACAGTAATAAGGCAGAAGAACGTCTTACTTGTGATTACCAAGGCGATGATATGCAAATTGGTTTTAATTCTCGATTCTTGACTGAGATGCTGAATAACTTAAATTCCGATAGCGTTCAATTGGAAATGAGTATGCCCAACAGAGCTGGTATCCTTACTCCTATTGATGGACTTGATGACGGCGAACAGATCACCATGTTAGTGATGCCTGTGATGTTAAATACCTAACAAATTCCTGTGAAGGCAGGAATCTCAGAGTCCACATACCAAGGCCTTAATGAAATCTTCCTTTATGGCTTGAATTTAATGAACAACTAGACGCATCATTACTCCAAACCATAAGATTCCTGCTTTCTCAGGAATTTGAAAATCAAAAAGCTCCTTATAAATAAGGAGCTTTTTTTAATCTCTAAAAATATAACTAACTAACTAATAAAATTAAGAGATAAAGGATATTTAGGTTGTTCTCCATTACTTGCTCTCACGGCATTAACGATCGGAAATACAACTGCTATAACACAAATTATAAACAGCCCTACCAATCCTAGTCCTAGAGCAAATATCAATGGTATACATATTAACGAATAAATGAACAAACTTATTTGAAAATTCAATATTGATTTTCCGTGTACGTCCATTTCCCATACACGATCCCTTTGCGTTAACCATAACACTAAAGGAACTATTAAACCGCCAAAGCCTGTAATAAGGTCCAATAACTGACTCAGGTGCGCTATAACTAACATTTGATTATCTTTTCTCATGATTGATGGTTTTGATTGACACCTATTTGACGCTCAAAACCAAAAAAAGTTACACGCTATTCTTGATTATCTGTATAATAATTGATTTCCTTATTGAGCGCGGTATAGGTATCCACTATTTTATTGAGCCCATCGATGATCTCTTCTTCCGATTTTGAGGTCATGGCATTATAGAGATCCTTAGTGGTTTGAACTAATTCGGTTGCTTTCTCATTTGTAATTTCGTTCCTTAAATCACCCGGCATTGAATATAATACTGCTTGAGAGGCACTTACAAGAGTCCTTGTTTTCTCGATGGCATAGGCCTTAGTGAAGTTCTCAGTAAGATTCTTTAGTTCATAAGAAAAATCGGTATAGCCTATCCAAGTAGACACCTTAACTTCGGCATTGGAGGAAAGTGGTTCAATATCTATATTAAACGGATTTCTGGGTTCTTGCGAACAGCTAATAAAAAGGAATCCGCTAATTAGCGATAGTAAAAATAATTTCATGACTCTAGCTTTTGTGCAAAGTAAAACCTTGTATCCCAAACATACAACTGGTTTAATGAAAGGTTTAGAAATTATTTACCGAAACAAAAAGTAATATATCAATGTTTATAAGTGTCTACAATAATTGAGGTACAAATAACAGGTACGATCCTATACTAAAAAACAAGTGGTCCACAATACAAAAAAGGAAACCATGGATTTTGGTTTCCTTTCTTTAGATTAGGTTTGTTTGTAACGTTAATTTCTTTTGTTGATGACATTTTTTATTTAATTCGATATTATAATAACACTAAATACACAGCCATGAAAATATTTTATTTTTTACTATTAAGCCTCTTTATTCCTACCCATACTAATGGACAATCTGGAAAAATGGATTCCAACTCGCAAAAAAAAAGTAAAGCATTGGTCATGACACCCATGGTTAATTCTCAAACAGGAGAGTTAATGAGTCATATCCCGCTGCCGAAAGGATGGAAAATTGAGGGCGGTTCCATCATCGGGCCAAATGGTGTAAAAACTGCTGATTACCCATTTAAATATTACGAATTTCAGAAAAGAATGTTCATTTCTCTCGAAGAGGTTGTGAGACAGGATATAGCACCGACTTTAAGCCAGGCAGGTGGAAAAATATTAGGGACGTTTGTTATTCCTGAACTTCAAAACTATGATCGTGCGTATAATGAATTGTTGTGGAAAGTTGGAAAGCAACAAAATGAATTTCACGCATTAGGTGTCGATTGCGAAAGTCCTGAAGGAATAAGAACGCTTTTGATTTTACACCAGTTGGTTAGTTATAGTCAATATGGAAATAGTTGGGGATATTATATAAATGCCATGGAAGCCAATACATCTGTTTACGAAGAGGCAAAAAACGATTATATCTTCGCCTTATCCCATGTTCACCCCAATATGGAGCAAATCAAATCTTATAACCAAAAAGAAATTGCAAAGAATAACGCAAGTTGGTCAGCGCACAACGCTAGAATGGCTTCTAATCAAGCTGCATTTAATGCCAGAAATCAGGCATGGATGGAAAGCTCAAATGCCATAAGTGATATGAGTATGCAAGGGTGGCGATCACGCAATGAAATGAATGACAAAGGTCATGCTGCCTCAGTAAACGCTATACATGAACAACAAACCATTACTGATCCATCAACCGGACAACGTATGAATGTTGAAACAGGGTCAAAACGATATTTTACAAATGGAAACAATGAATACATCAGGACAGATAATTATTTCTATGAGCCCAACATGGATAATCGTGTAAATAATTACGAATGGAAAGAGTGGAAGGGTAATTAAAAAATCTCCCGAAGAGCTCCAGAAATCTCCCGGCCCAACAACATATTTCATGTATTTATCTCACAAACCGCATTCGTTTATGAGGGTGGAGGAATTAATTTCAATTAACTCAGATAGGCTTACTTCTACCTTTTAAAATATTTGTCATCATAATCAATTCCATGTAAATCCTTTGTTTGACTAGTGAATCCTCTATCTTGAAGTCTATTAGGATTAACTGTATTGATTCTAATAACGTCATTATTCATTTCAATGATATAACCAGCACTGAATTTATCCGAGTCATCTGTATTTGATTGAATAGCAACAAGTTTATTTTCTGCTTTTGCTTTTTCTAAATATGAATGAAAAACCTCTCTCATTTCTTTTTTTTAATTCTGCCTAACGGTCTTGCATATGCGGTGTTACTTCCTGGCATTTATCTCTATGTATTTAGCAGCACTAATCTTTAATATCACCTTGAATAACTGGGCCATATTTATCAGCAATTTTTTTAATTTCAGAAGCTTTTCCAATTAAAACAAACTGAAATTTGTCTTTTGGGAAATAGGTTGCTATAATCTTCTTTGACTTTTCGAGAGTTAATCCATCAACATTTTTTTCAAAATCATTGATGAATTTTTCATCAAAATCATACCAAAACATTTCCAATAATAAATATGATAATTGCCCAATAGTCTCATAGCGAGGTGGGAATTGTCCTTTCACATAATTCTTTGCAGAGGTTAACATTTTGTCATCAAGTCCTTTACTATGTAGCTGGTTTACGACATCCAGAGTTAAATCTATGGCTTGTTCTGTAGTTTCATTTGCCGTAAAGGTGCTGATATAAAAAGCCCCTCCCTTTTTATAATTTATAAACTTACTTCTTGCTCCATAAGTTAAACCAGAATTAGTGCGTAATTCAGCATTCAACATAGATGTAAAACGCCCTCCAAATAGGGTGTTTATAACTTGTATAGCTACGAGGTCTTCATTGTTTCTAGCAACTCCTGGAGCACCAATATAAAAGGTAGTTTCTTTTGCATCATCTTTATTAATTAATAAGACGTTTCCAGATGTTGGGTTTTTAATTGAGTTTGAAGCCAAATTCATTGATGTTGAATTTCCTTCTTCCCAATCAGAAAATAATGAAGTAACCATTTTCTTCATTTCATTAGAATCAAAATCACCTACAATGCTAATAGCCGCAT
>CBESOB010000011.1:0-29659 GCA_965530995.1 uncultured Flavobacteriaceae bacterium | reverse complement strand
AGCACAAAAACTGAGCTTTGAGGCCAAAGGCGTTCGTGGCGACTTGGAAAGCCTTTTTAAAATCCCATTGCCTGCTATAGCACATGTCATTGTAAAAGAACGTCTACATCATTATGTAGTTATTTACAAAATAGACAAGACTCATGTTACCATTATGGACCCTGGTACAGGTAAGATCCAGAAAAAAACATATCCCAATTTTAAAAAAGAATGGACAGGTGTCCTTGTTCTGTTAATGCCTCAAGAAGATTTTGTTAGTGGTAATGAAAAAACATCGGTTTACAAACGCTTTTGGCATTTGTTAAAACCGCATAAAATGGTATTGACCCAAGCATTAGTCGGTGCCGTTGTATATACTTTATTAGGCTTCTCTATGTCAATTTATATACAAAAACTTACGGATTTTGTGTTGGTTGGAGGTAATACCAGATTGCTCAATTTATTAGGAATCATCATGGTATTACTTTTGGTTTTAAGGGTTATAATAGGGGTATTCAAAGATGTGTTCCTAATAAAGTCTGGGCAGCAGATAGATGCACGTCTTATACTAGGCTATTATAAGCACTTATTAAAACTCCCACAGCAATTTTTTGATACTATGCGTGTTGGAGAAATAATATCTCGTATTAATGATGCAGTTAAGATACGAACCTTTATAAACGGGGTCTCCCTTAACTTAACGGTTAACTTCCTAATCCTATTTTTTTCATTTGGTTTGATGTTCTTTTACTATTGGAAATTGGCATTGATTATGTTACTGGTAATTCCTCTTTATGCGGCTATATATATTATAACAAATAGATTAAACAAAAAAACAGAACGCACCATTATGGAGCGCAGTGCAGATTTGGAGAGTCAATTAGTAGAATCCCTTAATGCAGTTGGCACGATAAAGCGATTTGGTTTAGAAAGCTTTGCAAACATAAAGACAGAAACTCGCTTTATTAGTTTATTGAAAATAGGTTATAAATCTGCTTTAAACTCAGTATTTTCTGCAACCAGTTCTTCGTTTGTCGCACAACTCTTTACCATTATACTATTGTGGAGCGGTTCTTATTTCGTTATAGAACGGAAAATAACAGCAGGAGAATTGTTGTCATTTTACGCCATAATTGGGTATTTTACAAGTCCCGTTGCGAGTTTAATCGGTGCTAACAAACAAATACAAAATGCTTTGATCGCAGCCGATAGATTGTTCGAAATCATGGACCTTGAACGAGAAGAATCGGAAAACAAGATCAGCCTTACTGCAGAAAAAGTAGGAGACATCGCATTTAAGAATGTCGGATTCAGGTATGGTACAAGAGTAGAGGTGTTCAAAGACTTTAATTTAAACATCCCAAAAGGAAAGATAACGGCAATTGTAGGCGAAAGTGGATCAGGTAAATCCACACTAATGTCTTTGCTTCAGAACATTTACCCGTTACAAAAAGGTAGAGTAAGTATTGGGGACTTAGATTTGAACTATATAGATGCAACTAGTCTTCGAGAAGTGGTGAGTGTCGTGCCTCAAAAAATAGATCTCTTTGCGGGAAATGTCATTGAGAATATAGCAGTCGGAGAATTTGCTCCTAACATGGAAAAAATTATAGATATCTGTAAATCTATTGGTATTCTAGAATTTATCGAGGGGCTTCCCAATGGCTTTGGTACTTATTTAGGTGAAAATGGTGCATCGTTATCAGGTGGACAGAAACAAAGAATTGCCATAGCACGTGCCTTATACAAAAACCCAGAGATATTGGTCCTAGACGAAGCGACGTCATCGATAGACAGTAAATCTGAAAACTTTATTCAAAATACTATCGATGAGTTGAGAAGCAAGAATAAAACCATAATCATTATTGCACATAGACTTAGTACAGTAATCAATGCCGATAAAATAGTAGTTCTAGAAAAAGGAGAGGTAATTGAAGAAGGTACCCATGATTTTCTTTATAGTATGAAAACACACTATTATAACCTATGGCAACAACAGTTACCTATTATATCTCATGCTGTTATTACCTAAAAATAATCCTTGAACTTACTCAAAAAACCTTTTGGCCTCATAGCAAATTCGTCTTCAAGTTCTTGAAGACTTTTGTTTTGATTCAATTTGTTGAACATCTTTGCGCGGATAAGATAAATTGAAGGAATTACAATCGCCATAACTGGCAATAAATAAAGAATTTGCTTAGTATCCATGAACTGCAAATCATCATTGAATATGATCAAAATTTGATAACAATATAAAGCTACCGGAACTAGTAGAGCATGATACCACCAATGACGACAGGTAAAGAACCATATAAAAAGCAGAAATAAAGGAATGAGTTTATTCATTAATGTCCATGCAAGCACAAACATAGTTTCGTAATAAACACTTTCATATGTAAACAAAAAAGTGTCCCAAACTTTTACATGTGGAACACTTTCGTAAAGATTGAACAAAAATGGTGTTATCGCTAATAATGTTGCAATAAAACTACCAAGAATCAAATCTTTTCTGAATTTAGCACCGTTAGGCGCCTTGTCCAGGGACTTTGACTTTTGTTTTGTCAATTTGTTGTGTGTTGTCATCATCATTGATGCTGTTTGGTGTGCAAGATGCAAACGCAAACATACCGACCATCGCGAGTGCGACAAACGTTTTTGTTGTTGTTTTCATAATTCAAGGGATTTAATTAATTAATTGATGCTAAATTATATAATACCCTGAATTCTTTACGAAAGCAAATGTTAACATTATGTTAAAGCGTAGCGGTTTCTTGTGTTTCAAAGCTACGGCTTTACCGTAATTCGCGTTCTAGTTATGTCAATATGTGGTTTGTTCTTGTTGCTTAAAAAAGCGTCACGCCATAGGTTTTAAAGGGTTAAATTCATCGCATGATTCAATTTGAGGGATCTTGAGCCATCGTGGTTAATATTCAATTCTAATCTATCCGCATCTTGCGGTAATACTGATGTTATCTTTTCTGGCCATTCAATGAAATTGTAATGACCCGAGTATAAATAGTCCTCGATGCCGAGGTCATAAGCTTCAGATTCGCTCTCTATCCGGTACATATCGAAATGATAGACTTTATCATTTTTTACTTTATATTCATTCACAATCGAAAATGTTGGACTAGAAGCGCCATTTTCGCCTCCCAAGGCATGTACCAATGCTTTGATCAAGGTTGTTTTTCCACTTCCCATAACACCATACAAGAGCAAAGTTTTAGACCGCATTTCTGCTAGAACTTTCTCGGCAATAGTCGGTAAATCGTTGATATTGTAGGTGGTAGTCACGTTTAGGTTTTGATATAAGCTTTGGTTAGTACCTGCAATAATAAACAAAATTTCTGGTTAAATCCAAAAAAATAGTGTATTTCATCGATGTTTTACGTGTTATGTAGAGATTATATTACATGGTTTTAAGCTAAACTTCTGATACTCAGTAACACGTGTTTATCGAGGGTTCAATACCACAAATGGGATCACCATTTCCTCAAGCGAAACACCTCCATGTTGATAGGTATTCCTAAAATAGCTCACATAATGATTGTAGTTATTGGGGTAGGCAAAAAACAGATCGCCTTTAGCAAATATAAACGAGCTACTCATCGTAATCGAAGGCAAATGAACGTCCTTAGGATCTTCTACCGCGTAAACTTCTTTATTTTCGTAAGTAAGACTTCTACCAGTCTTGTACCTCAGGTTTAAACTGGTATCTCGATCACCGATCACTTTGGAAGGATTCTTCACATTAATGGTCCCATGATCCGTTGTCAGGATCAATTTAAAACCTAGCTGTTGTGCTTGTTGGATCATTTCTAGGAGCGGAGAGTTCTTGAACCAACTCACTGTTAGCGAACGATAGGCCTTGTCATTAGATGCTAGTTCTTTAACAACATCCATTTCTGTCTTAGAATGAGAGAGCATATCTACAAAATTATATACCACTACGGTTAGGTCATTATCTTTTAAACCCCTAAAATTATCTACCAGTTTTCTTCCATTTTTCAGGTTGGTAATTTTGTAATATTGATGCTTTAAATGATCCAATCCCAATCGTTTCATTTGAGCATTCAAGAAGTCGTGTTCATGAAGATTCTTACCACCCTCGTCGGTATCGTTCTTCCAGTAATTTGGGTGTAATTTCTCCATATCACTTGGCATCAAACCAGAGAAAATGGCATTACGCGCATATTGTGTAGCGGTAGGTAGAATACTGTAAAAGGCTTCTTCTTTCTCTTTTTTATAGTAATTATTTACCACGGGTTCGAAGGCCTTCCATTGGTCGTAACGCAGATTATCAATCACAACTAACATCGTTGGTTGTTCTTTGCTTAATTCGGGGGCGATGCGTTCCCTGAAAAGCGTATGAGACATTATTGGCGCATCAGTATTTGGTTGAAACCAGTCTTCATAATTCTTTTCTATGAATTTACCGAATTGCATATTGGCCTCATTCTTCTGGGATTCCAAGATCTCGAACATCCCTGCATCCTCTATGTCCTCAAGCTGTATTTCCCAATATACGAGCTTTTGGTAAAGGTCAGCCCATTCTTCAAAACTGTTTACCATAGCCATATCCATGGCTATTTTCCTGAATTCTTGTTGGTAGTTTGATGTTGTTTTTTCAGAAATCAAACGAGAGTGATCTAAATTTTTCTTTAGGCTTAACAAGATCTGGTTAGGATTCACTGGTTTAATTAGATAATCCGCAATCTTGCTACCTATGGCTTCTTCCATGATGTATTCTTCTTCACTTTTAGTGATCATTACAACTGGGATATTTGCCTTTTTCTCTTTTATTTCCGCCAAGGTTTCAAGTCCGGTCAGCCCAGGCATATTTTCGTCTAGGAATACAATATCGAAATTTTGGTCTTCAATGATCTCAATGGCTTCTGTGCCGCTTTTACAGGTAGTTACATTGTAGTTTTTTTGTTCAAGAAAAATAATATGTGGTTTTAAAAGGTCGATTTCGTCATCGACCCAGAGAATATTTATGTTACTCATTTAAAGGTTATATTTGTTTGATTAATGAAAAATAGACGTTTGAACAAGAAGAACAAACTCAAGATATTTAACGATCCAATTTACGGATTTATTACCATTCCAAATTCTGAGATATTCGATGTAATCGAACACAAGTATTTTCAAAGACTACGCAGAATATCGCAAATGGGAATGTCGTATCTCGTGTTTCCTGGAGCCCATCACACCAGATTCCATCACGCATTGGGAGGCATGCATTTAATGCAAAAAGCGGTTCAAGTACTTAGATTCAAGGGGGTTACAATTTCAAGAGAAGAAGAAAACGCCTTATATGTCGGGATACTCTTGCATGATATAGGGCACGGACCTTTTTCACATGCCATGGAGCATAGTATTGTGGAGAATATTAATCATGAAGCAATTTCGATTCGTTTCATGGAGGTCCTAAACGATAACTTTAACGGTAATTTAACGTTAGCCATCCAAATATTCAAGGGAGAGCATCCTCGAAAATTCCTTTGCCAGTTAATTTCTAGCCAATTGGATATGGATCGTGCTGATTATTTACGACGCGATAGCTTCTACACAGGCGTTCCTGAAGGTAATATCAATTCGGAGCGACTCATTGCCATGTTGAATGTGGTGAATGATGAACTGGTGGTCGAGGAGAAGGCCATTTATTCGGTGGAAAAATTCCTGCTCTCGAGACGTTTAATGTACTGGCAGGTGTATTTACATAAAACCAGCTTGGTGGCCGAACAATTGCTCATTCGGGTACTTAAACGCGCTAAAGAATTAACATCAAAAGGCGTTCAATTAAAATCGAGTGCAGCACTGAAATTTTTTCTTAAAAATAGAATCACAATCGATGAATTTGATGATACAACATTGGAGCTTTTTGCTAGACTCGATGACTACGATATAATATCTGCTATGAAAGAATGGCAATTTCACGATGATTTTGTCTTGAAGAATTTGTGCGATATGATCATAAACCGAGAATTATTGGAAATAAGAATCAAGAAGAAAAAGATCCAATCTGATTTGAAGAACAAGGAAATCGACAAGTTGATCATGAAATATGACATTTCACGTTCTGAAGCTGGGTATTTTGTGTTTACGGGACAAATATCGAATCAAGCATATCATGCAGAGAGCAGTAATATTAATATATTGACAAAAGATGGAAAGGTCAAGGACATCATAAAAATGTCTGACCAATTAAATCTTAAGGCGCTTTCCAAGCCTGTAGTTAAGTATTTTATATGCTACCCAAAGGATAGACTTTAGTACATTTTTGCTATTTTTGCTCAACAGAATGAAAATTAGCATTCCACAACAAAACAAATGAAATTTACAGCATCGCAAATTGCAGGCATATTAGAAGGTGACGTTGTAGGGAATCCAGATGTTGAAGTTTCTAAGTTGGCTAAAATAGAAGAAGGAATTGAAGGCTCCTTGACTTTTTTAGCAAACCCAAAGTACAAATCATTCATTTATACCACTAAAGCATCGATTACCATTGTTGGCAAGGATTTTGAAGCTGAGAATGATATCACCACCACTCTTATTAAAGTTGACGATGCCTATAAGTCGTTTTCTAAATTATTAGAATATTACAACCAAGTTAAAATGAATAAGGTAGGCGTTGAACAACCTTCTTTTATTTCAGACACCTCGACTCATGGAGAACAACTCTATCTAGGAGCGTTTTCTTATATAGGTGATAATGTGGTTATAGGCGATAATGTTAAGATATACCCCAATTCCTATATCGGAGATAATACAGTAATAGGGAATGACGTTGTCATATTTGCTGGGGCCAAAATATATTCTGAGAGCATAATAGGTAATAATTGTGTAATTAACTCTGGTGCCATAATCGGTGCTGACGGATTTGGATTTGCTCCAAATGAAAAAGGAGAATACCAAAAAGTACCTCAAACTGGTAATGTCATTATCGAGGATTATGTTGATATTGGAGCTGGTACGACTATAGATAGAGCCACATTGGGTTCTACGGTTATTAGAAGAGGAGTAAAGTTGGATAATCAGATTCAAATTGCACACAATGTTGAAATCGGTAAGAATACGGTTATTGCAGCTCAAACTGGTATTGCAGGGTCAACAAGAATTGGAGAAAATTGCCAAATAGGTGGGCAGGTTGGTATTGTCGGGCATATTGAAATAGGGAACAATGTAAAAATTCAAGCACAATCAGGTATAGGAAGAAATGTAAAAGACAATGAGGTGTTGCAAGGTTCCCCAGCATTGGCATATGGAGATTATAATAAGTCATATGTGCATTTCAAGAATCTTCCAAAAATTATTAAGAACATTAGTGATATAGAACAAAAGCTTAATGAAAATGATTAGCACTGAAGTAAAACAAAAGACTATCGCTAAGGAGGTTACTCTAAAAGGAGTTGGTTTACATACTGGTCAAGAAGTCACTCTAACATTCAAACCGGCTTCTGAGAATCAAGGATTTGCGTTCAAGCGCATTGATCTAGAGGGAAGCCCTTTAATAGAAGCAGATGCCAACTATGTAACTAATACCCAAAGAGGTACTTGCTTAGAGAAAAATGGTGTTACCATTCAAACTTCCGAACATGTTCTAGCCGCATTGGTTGGTATGGACATAGATAATGCGATTATAGAATTAGATGCTTCAGAGCCGCCGATAATGGACGGTTCATCAAAATTCTTCATTGAGGCCTTAGAGAAAGCAGGTATCGTTGAACAAGATAAATTCAGGGAAGAATATATAGTTAAGGATGTCATTTCCTATGTTGATGAAGAATCAGGAAGCGAAATAATAGTAATGCCTTCTGCTGAATACCAAGTAACCACAATGGTAGATTTTGGAACGAAGGTATTAGGTACTCAAAATGCAACGCTTAAACACATTTCCGATTTCAAGGAAGAAATTGCAGATTCTAGGACATTTAGTTTTCTACATGAACTAGAAACTTTGTTAGAACATGGATTGATAAAAGGCGGAGATCTTAATAATGCCATCGTTTATGTAGATAAAGAGATTTCCAAGGATACCATGGAAAAACTGAAAGTGGCATTCAAGAAAGATGCGATTGCCATTAAGCCAAACGGCATATTGGATAATTTAACCTTACACTATCCCAATGAGGCTGCTCGTCATAAGTTGCTAGATGTTCTAGGTGACCTAGCTTTGGTCGGAACTCGCATACGGGGAAAAGTCATTGCAAATAAACCTGGGCACTACGTGAACACTCAGTTTGCAAAAAAGCTGGCTAAGATCATTAAGATAGAGAAACGAAATAATGTTCCTATTGTCGATCTAAATCAAGAGCCTTTGATGGATGTTTGCAAGATTATGGAGATGCTGCCGCATAGACAGCCTTTCTTGCTGCTTGACAAAGTGTTTGAATTATCGGATACTCACGTAATTGGATGTAAAAATGTAACCATGAACGAGCCCTTCTTTCAAGGGCATTTTCCAGGGGCTCCAGTAATGCCTGGAGTATTGATCGTTGAAGCTATGGCTCAAACAGGAGGGATTTTGGTCTTAAGCACTGTTCCTGATCCAGAGAATTATCTAACCTTCTTCATGAAAATTGATAAGGTTAAGTTCAAGCAAAAGGTTGTACCAGGTGATACGTTGATTTTTAAATGCGATCTAATATCGCCAATTAGACGAGGAATCTGCCATATGCAAGGTTATGCTTATGCCAATGGCAAACTATGTGCAGAGGCTGAACTAATGGCTCAAATATCTAAAATTAAATAACTATGAATCAACCACTTGCATTTGTACATCCAGGGGCTAAAATTGCTAAGAACGTGGTTATAGAACCTTTTGCAACCATCCATAATAATGTGGTGATTGGCGAGGGTACCTGGATAGGATCCAATGTAGTTATTATGGAGGGTGCACGAATTGGTAAGAACTGCAATATTTTTCCTGGAGCCGTTATCTCCGGAGTTCCACAGGATCTAAAATATAACGATGAAGATACCACTGCTGAAATAGGTAACAATGTCACTATTCGTGAATGTGTTACTATAAATAGGGGTACCACAGATAGGATGAAGACCGTGATTGGTGATAATTGTTTAATAATGGCATATTGTCATATAGCACATGACTGTATTGTTGGTAAAAATTGTATTTTTTCTAATAACAGTACACTGGCAGGGCATATAAATGTAGGAGATTATGTGGTATTGGCTGGAATGACGGCCGTTCATCAATTTTGCGCTATAGGTAATCACGCCTTTGTGACTGGAGGATCCTTAGTAAGAAAGGATGTGCCTCCATATGTGAAAGCTGCTAGAGAACCCTTATCATATGTTGGCATAAATTCTGTAGGACTAAGACGTAGAGGATACACAACTGATAAAATCAGGGAAATCCAAGACATATATAGAATCCTATATCAAAAAAACTATAACAATAGTCAAGCTTCTGAAATTATAGAAGCTGAAATGGAAGCCACTTCTGAACGTGATGAGATTCTTCAATTCATCAAGAACTCACATAGGGGTATCATGAAAGGTTATTTTAAATCAAACTAAAAACAAGAAATGGCAAGCACATCAGACATTAGAAATGGATTATGCATAAAATATAATCACGATATCTTTAAAGTAATCGAATTCTTGCATGTTAAACCTGGCAAAGGACCTGCATTCGTGCGTACTAAATTGAAAAGTGTCACTACTGGTAAGGTCATCGACAATACATTCTCTGCTGGACATAAAATTGAAGATGTACGGGTGGAAACACATAAATTTCAATACTTATATAATGATGGTGAATTCTACCATTTTATGAATACGGAAGATTATACCCAGATTCAATTGCAAGAATCTGTATTAGATAATCCAAGTCTCATGAAGGAAGGACAAGTAGTGACTGTAATTATCAACACCGAAGATAATATGCCACTATCTGTGGAGATGCCAGCAAGTGTAATTTTGGAAGTCACAGCTGCAGAACCTGGTGTTAAGGGGAATACAGCTACAAATGCCACCAAACCAGCCACCGTGGAAACTGGAGCAATCGTGAATGTTCCTTTGTTCATCAATGAAGGTGATAAGATAAAAATTGAGACTGCAAAAGGAACATATAAAGAACGTATCAAAGAATAATTGCCTTGAAATTTCCTAGAATACATACTCTAAAAGAAATCTCCAAAATAATTGGAAGCACATATGTAGGTGCTGATGATTTTCCAGTAGAAGGAATGAATGAAATACATGTGGTCTCTCCTGGAGATATTGTGTTTGTGGACCATCCTAAGTATTACGACAAAGCTCTTCAGTCAGCAGCAACGGTGGTGCTAATAAATAAACAGGTAGACTGTCCAGAAGGCAAATCACTTCTTGTTTCTGATGATCCATTTAGGGATTTCAATACCCTTACTCATCATTTTAAACCATTTCAATCAGCTAGTACTGCGATTTCACCAACTGCCAAAATAGGTAAGAATACAGTCATTCAGCCTAATTGTTTTATTGGTAACAATGTGGTTATCGGTGATAATTGTGTTATTCATTCCAATGTAAATATTTATGATGATACCGTAATCGGGAATAACGTTATTATTCATGCTGGTTGTGTTTTAGGTAGCAGTGCGTTTTATTACAAGAATCGACCAGAAGGATTCGATCAATTAAAATCTGGTGGGCGGGTAGTCATTGAGGATAATGTCGACTTAGGGGCACTTTGTACAATCGACAAGGGCGTAACTGGAGATACGGTGATAGGTGAAGGCTCTAAATTGGATAATCAAATACAAGTAGGGCATGATACTGTTATTGGAAAAAAATGCCTGATCGCATCTCAAACAGGTATTGCGGGCTGCGTAATTATTGAGGACGAAGTAACAATTTGGGGACAAGTAGGAGTCACTAGTGCCATTACCATCGGAACCAAAGCAGTAATTTCAGCGCAATCAGGTGTGAGTAAATCCTTGGAAGGTCATAAAAGTTATTTTGGCACTCCTGCCGATGACTTCAGGTCGAAATACAAGGAATTAGCTGCCATTCGTCAAATTCCTGAAATAATTAAACAATTAAAAGAGAGAAAATAACTTTCAAAAAAGTACTTTTGCCAAAGAACTTAGTAATATAAATTCAAGAGTTCAATGTCATTCAAAAGTCATCAATAAAACAATTAATTAATGAGCGTTTTAGTAAATAAGGATTCAAAGATAATTGTACAAGGTTTTACTGGTAGTGAAGGTACATTTCATGCTGGACAAATGATTGAATATGGTACTAATGTCGTTGGTGGTGTAACTCCTGGTAAAGGAGGACAAACGCATCTAGATAAGCCAGTTTTCAATACGGTTCAAGATGCTGTAGAAAAAGTTGGAGCAGATACTACCATTATTTTCGTTCCACCGGCCTTTGCTGCTGATGCCATCATGGAAGCGGCGGATGCTGGAATTAAGGTAATCATTGCGATAACTGAAGGCATTCCTGTAGCCGATATGATCAAGGCTGCAGATTACATAAAAGATAGGGATTGTAGGCTTATTGGACCCAATTGCCCAGGTGTTATTACGCCAGAAGAGGCCAAAGTAGGTATTATGCCAGGTTTTGTTTTCAAAAAAGGTACGGTTGGCGTGGTGTCAAAATCAGGAACCTTGACTTATGAAGCTGCCGATCAAGTGGTTAAACAAGGCCTAGGAATTACGACAGCAATAGGAATAGGTGGCGATCCAATAATAGGAACAACCACTAAAGAAGCAGTTGAATTATTGATCAATGACCCTGAGACCGAATGTGTGGTCATGATAGGTGAAATCGGTGGGCAATTGGAAGCAGACGCTGCCAAATGGTATCAAGCTAGTGGTAGCAAAAAACCAATAGTGGGTTTCATTGCAGGAGAAACCGCTCCTGCTGGACGAACAATGGGACATGCGGGTGCAATCGTTGGTGGTAGTGATGATACTGCCCAAGCAAAAAAGAACATTATGAGAGACTGCGGAATTCATGTAGTTGATTCACCTGCTGAGATAGGTAAAAAGGTGGCTGAAGTCCTTCGCTAAGTATAATCATAAATCTATTATAAAATCCTGCCATTGGCGGGATTTTTTGATTATTAGATCAATTGGATCACTTATATTTGATACACCAATAATACAAACATATTTCAATGAAATTACTCGAAGGAAAAACAGCGATCATTACTGGTGCAAGTAGGGGGATAGGTAAAGGAATAGCAGAAGTATTTGCGAAACATGGAGCCAATGTTGCTTTCACTTATGCATCTTCCGTTGCTGCGTCCGACCAACTGGAAAAAGATTTACAAGCACTTGGGGTTAAGGCAAAAGGATATAAAAGTAATGCTGCAAATTATAAGCAAGCTCTGGATCTAGTGGAATATGTGCTTGAGGAATTTGGAGGAATCGACATATTGGTCAACAATGCTGGAATTACTAAAGATAATCTGCTTATGCGAATGAGTGAAGGGGATTTTGATAGGGTCATAGAAGTCAATTTAAAATCGGTTTTCAATATGACAAAGGCCGTACAAGCCACCATGTTAAGACAACGCAAGGGCTCTATCATTAATATGAGTTCTGTAGTTGGTGTTAAGGGCAATGCAGGACAAACCAATTATGCGGCATCTAAAGCTGGCATTATAGGTTTTACAAAATCGGTGGCATTGGAATTAGGGTCTAGGAATATTAGATGTAATGCAATTGCACCAGGTTTCATAGAGACTGAAATGACCGCACAGTTAGACGAAGCACAAGTAAAAGCTTGGCGCACGGCAATTCCTTTAAGACGAGGTGGAAGTCCAGAAGATGTAGCTAATGTTTGTCTGTTCTTGGCAAGTGATATGTCGTCTTATGTAACAGGTCAAACCATTCATGTTGATGGAGGCATGTTGACTTAAATCATAAATGTCCACAACAACACTATTATATATCATCTTAGCAGGAATCATAGCGCTATTTTTAGCGCTTTTTCAATATTGGTTTTCGGCAAAGCAAAAAGGAAAGCAATTGATGCTCTATACCTTTTTACGGTTTATAAGTATATTTTCACTACTGCTTCTGCTCATCAACCCTAAGTTTGAACAGATATCATTTTTCAATGAAAAACCAAATTTGGTACTCGTGGTAGATAATTCAGAATCTATAGCTTACCTTAAACAAGATAGTAATGCGATCACGATTCTGAATGAGCTGACCAATAACGAAGAACTCAAGAAACGTTTTGAAATAGACCGCTATACTTTTGGCAATGGTCTAAACACTTCAGACTCATTATCCTTTAAGGCGAAACAGACCAATCTCACTAAGGTTTTTAATGAGTTATCACAAGTGTATAAGAATACAATAGCGCCGACTTTAATTATTACTGATGGAAATCAGACTTATGGTAATGACTACGAATTCATATCTCAAGATTATGACCAGCCGATTTTCCCCATTATTCTTGGCGATACAGTAACATATGCAGATTTTCGGATACAACAATTAAATGTCAATAAATATGCCTATTTGAAGAATCGTTTTCCAGTGGAAGTCATATTGACATACAACGGAAATGAGAATGTAAATTCTCGTTTTATTGTTAAGTCTGGGAACAGTAATATATTCAGTAAATCCATTTCATTTTCAAAAGAGAATAACTCACAGATTCTCAATTTCGATTTACCAGCAAACAGGGTAGGAGTGCGCAGTTATACAGCACAAATAGTCCCTATGGCCATTGAGAAGAATGTTGTTAATAATAGTAAGGCATTTGCAGTAGAAGTGATTGACCAGAAGACAAACGTTGCCATTATCAGTGATATTATTCACCCAGATCTTGGTGCATTAAAAAAATCCATTGAGAGTAACGAGCAGCGTTCGGTGACTTTTTTAAAACCAAATGTTGGCATTGCTACTTTAGATAATTACCAATTAGTGATTCTTTATCAACCAAATAGGAAGTTCAAGGCAATTTACGATGCGATTGAAGCGAGTAAAAAAAATCACTTTACAATTACGGGTACAGCCACGGACTGGAACTTTCTCGGAAATGTGTTCACCTATTTTGACAAAGACCAAACCAATCAAACAGATCAATATCAGGCCGTTCTTAATACTGGATATAATGCATTTATAATTGATGACCTTAAATTCAATAGCTATCCACCATTAGTATCGTCATTTGGAGAAATAGAATTCTCATCTACTGTTGAAGCGATGCTGTATAAGAAAATTGGCAATATAGAGACCGAAGAAATATTAATGGCGACTCTTGAAACGGGTGAGAAAAGACAAGCCTTCTTATTTGGGGAAGGTATCTGGAAGTGGCGTGCGCAAAGTTACCTGAATGCAAGGTCCTTCAATGACTTCGATAATTTTATTGGCAAATTGATACAATACCTTGCGTCCAATAAACGACGAAACAGATTGAGTTTAAATTACGATTCCTTTTACGATGGCAGTAGTCCCGTGAAGATATCCGCGCAATTTTTCGATAAAAACTATGAGTTTGACAATCGAGGATCCTTGAATATTAGCCTGAAAGACAAAATAACGGGAGAATCAAGATCCTTACCATTCATTTTGAATAATACAAATTACGAGGTAGATCTAAGCAGTCTGCCGGCATCAGAATACACATTTACCGTGGCTGTTACCAACGAAGGCATGAAGCAATCTGGCAGCTTCACTATTCTGGATTTTAATGTAGAACAACAATTCTTGAATGCGGATGTGACAAAATTACAGCGCTTAGCTTCCAATAGTAATGGAAGTGCTTATTTTATTGCAAATACCGACAGTCTCGTATCTCAATTAATTAGTGATAAGCGCTTTGCTACAATACAAAAGAGTACTAAAAAAATCGTACCTTTAATCGATTGGAAATACCTTCTAGCCATCGTTGCTTTGAGTCTAGCAATAGAGTGGTTTATGAGAAAATATAACGGACTCATCTAATTACTAAAAACAAGAAAAACAATGGAAAAATTACCTAAAATCGCCTTGCCCTTCATCTTTGGATTGATAGTGCTGGTCATTCTAATTTCAAAATCTGCTATTACTATTGATTCTGGTGAAGCAGGAGTGCTTTATAAAACCTTTGACGACGGGGTCGTTACAGACGAACCACCATTAGGCGAAGGCTTTCACTTAATAGCACCTTGGAACAAGGTATATATTTATGAAGTGCGCCAGCAAGAATTATTCGAGAAAATGAAGGTGTTGTCCTCAAACGGTTTAGAAATCCAAATTGATGCATCGGCTTGGTATGAACCAGTTTATGTTGAATTAGGAAACTTGCACCAATCGTTAGGAGAAGGTTATTTACAACGAGTAATCCAACCTGCTATTCGTTCGGCTGCACGTAGTGTGGTGGGACGTTATACGCCAGAGCAGTTATATTCTAGTAAACGTGATGCGATTCAAGATGAAATCTTTGAAGAAACCAAGAAAATACTCGAGAAGCAATATGTGCAACTGAACGAAGTGTTGGTGCGTGATGTTACATTACCGAATACGATCAAGGAAGCTATAGAACGTAAGTTAAGACAGGAACAAGAGTCTTTAGAATATGAATTCAGACTGGTAACTGCAGCCAAAGAGGCCGAAAAAGTAATAATAGAGGCACAAGGTAAAGCGGATGCCAATAGAATTTTAAGTGCTTCCCTGACTGACAAGATCTTGCAGGATAAGGGTATTGATGCTACTTTAAAACTCGCGGAGTCTCCTAATAGTAAAGTAGTGATCGTTGGTGGTGGTGAGTCTGGTTTGCCATTGATACTTGGAAATAATTAATAAAGATTAAAATTTAAGAAAAGTTCCTCTTATCGGTAAATCCACTGGTGAGAAGGGGCTTTTGTTTTTTCCGTAAATGATTCATTAATTTATAAAAAAGGATATCAAATTGAAGAAAATAGTAAGAATAACAACTGTTCCTAAAGCAATGGGGTTATTGAAAGGACAACTAAAATTCATGACAGATCACTATGATGTCATCGGTATTTCTTCAACTGGTTTAGATCATAGTGTGAGTAAGGAAGGTGTTAAAGACGGTATCGAAGAAGTACCTTCTGACCATACATTAAAGCAAGCTAGTATTAGAGAGGGGATTAGAGTAATTCCAATTGAATTAACTAGAAAAATAACGCCTTTCAAGGATCTAAATTCTGTCTGGCAATTATACAAGGTCCTAAAAAAGGAAAAACCCTTTATAGTACACTCTCATACACCAAAAGCAGGGACCATAGGAATGTTGGCCGCATATTTAGCGAAAGTACCTCATAGACTTCATACGATTGCGGGAATGCCGCTTTTGGAAGCCACAGGTGCTAAACGATTGCTATTAGACCTTGTTGAGAAAATCACTTATAAATGTGCAACCCACATTTATCCAAATTCTTTTGGACTAAAAGATATTATTATACAAAACGGTTATACCACTAAATCCAAAGTAAAGGTACTTGGTAATGGCAGTTCAAATGGGATAGATACCGAACAGTTCGATCCAGGAATTTATTCCGCGTCAGAAAATCAGAAATTACGCGAATCACTGGGTATTAAAGATAGTGATGTGGTTTATATATTTGTTGGCAGATTAGTCAAGGACAAAGGAATAAACGAGCTGATCGAGGTCTTTGAAAAGTTAAATAAGAAGTGTCCAGAAACTAAATTAATATTGGTAGGTCCCTATGAAAATGATTTAGACCCTTTATTACCTAAAACGGAAGAAATCATTCACAACCATCCAAATATTATTTTCATTGGATGGAGAAATGATGTCAGACCCTATTTTGCGATATCCGATGTTCTCACATTTCCAAGTTATAGGGAAGGATTTCCTAATGTTGTTATGCAGTCTGGTGCTATGGGATTGCCGAGTATTGTCACTGATATTAATGGCTGTAATGAAATTGTCATTGATAATAAAAATGGAATTATCGTACCTCCAAAAGATGTTGAGAAACTATATGAGGCCATGGAGCGTATCTACGAAATGGCTCAGGATAACCAAAGTTTTGATCCGGTGAGGAATAGAAAGTTGATATCTGAAAGATATGAAAGAAAGGTTATTTGGAATGCAATTCTACTTGAATATCAATCTTTGGAAAAAGATGATAGTCGTGCTTGATATTAAGCAAAGAACTTGTGAAAAATAATAATCTTGATCAACGGTTGTAATCAAGTATATAGACCCCAGGTTAATAGCTAGTGATTTATGAAATCTAGATATCTTTAGTAGTATACTCTCAAAGACTTTTCTTTAAAGTTATTTAGAATGACTATAACTTTCATTATGAAATAATTACAAGTGTTACCACTCGTCTTATTTATTGGACATTACCTTTAATTCATCCTAAATAATTGCTATTTAACTATATTTCGTTGGAGTTTTGTCGAGAAAAGATATTTTTGTTACTCACGATCAGCAAAGGAAAACTATTCTTGTGTAAACCTGCAATTTAGATTTGAAATGACAAGGATTATTATATAGAATTTGCAAGACCTATTAAAGTATTAAATCATATACCTACTATTAGATTAATTGAAATAAATACAGCCGCAAATGAATACAGAAAAAAACAAAAGTGAACATTTCGATCTTTTATTTATTGGTTCCGGAATTTCTGCCTCTTTTACCATTTTAAACTTACTAAATCAAATTGAGTCTACAAAGGATCCGAAATCATTAAAACTTGCAATAGTTGAGAAGAATTCCGAATTCCATGCTGGAATACCTTATGGTAATCGTTCGACTACGTCTTGCTTATTAATAACATCATTGGTTGATTTTTTACCACAACCAGAATTAGGAAAATTCATAGTGTGGTTGAATGAGAATAAAGAATGGTTATTGGAGTCATTTAGAAAAGATGGAGGTGCCCTAAGTCATGAATGGCTTGAGAAGCACAAAGATGAACTCAAAGAAAACAAATGGGAGGATTTGTTCATGCCTAGAAGATTTTTTGGATGGTATATAAAAGAGAAAGTTACTGGTAAAATTGAACAAGCCATCAGTAATGGTTACTTGTCGGTTGATTATTTTAATTCTAATGTTGAGAATGTTTTAAAAGAAAACGCACATTATAAGGTGCTTGGTGAAGATGAATCATGGACTGCAGACAAGGTAGTTCTTGCGATTGGATCACCACCTCCTAAGATTATTACAAAAACTATTGATAATAATCTACAGGATACGCATTTTTTACAAATATCGGACCCTTATGGTTCTGGTTTGGATCAGACATTACACAGGATTCAAGAATTCTTGAAGAGTCGGAATAGTGACAATGCCAATGTTTTAATTGTTGGAGCTAATGCTAGTGCCTTAGAACTTTTGTACAAATTGAATGATGTAAGTGACATTGCAAATAAAATTAATAAATCTCATTTTATTTCAACACTTGGGCTTATACCGGATTCAAAAAAAGCCGCAGATAAAGACAAGATTTTTGAAGCTAAAAATTTATTGGCACTTCAAGGTGAAAATATTTTGACTGCAAAACAAATTACAGATGCTGCCTTAGCTGATCTGGACGCGTCTTACAAGCTT
This sequence comes from uncultured Flavobacteriaceae bacterium, assembly GCA_965530995.1. GTDB lineage: Bacteria > Bacteroidota > Bacteroidia > Flavobacteriales > Flavobacteriaceae > JABABD01. The sequence goes on along the minus strand of CBESOB010000011.1, from coordinate 11,167 downwards.
AAAATTGGTGCAGGCACTACCGTGGGTATAATTTCGAATGCTTTTGGAGGCCTTCTTCATTTATTGAATCAGCAAGAACTTGAGCATTTTGCCTGTTATTACGGAAATGAAATTGGAAGAAGACAACGATGTGCTGGCGAGCATTATATAAATAATATTAAGGTATTGGAGAGTAATGGCAAATTTCAGCATCTAAAAGGGCGATTTATTGATATGGTAAAGAAAAATGATGGTAATTATCATTTAAAATACTTGAACACTGCAACGGGAGAGGAAATTGAGCATGATGATGACATCAATATATTAATTAACTGTATTGGTAGTCAAAACTTATTTAGCAATGATATGCCATTGCTTTATAAAAACCTGATAGCTTCGGAAATTTGTAAGTCCAATAAATCAAAAATTGGTTTTGCTGTTAATCAAGATCTTGAAGCCTCTAAGAATTTTTATGTTGTTGGGCCATTGCTTGCAGGAAACGTCATTGAAGGCAATGCATTATGGCACCTAGAGCATTGTGGAAGAATAATTTGGTCTTCACAGGTATTATCGCGTAAACTATTCAAGTCCCTTAATGCTTAATTAGATATCTTTGACATTTACATTTATCAAAGCAAGCCGTAGACCAATATTTGGTAAAATTCATCTTTATGTATTATAAAATTCTTAAAAGAATTATAGATTTTACAGGTTCTTTACTAGGGTTGATTTTATTGTCACCCGTTCTTCTTGTTATAACTTTGATCTTGCTCTTCCTCAATAATGGCTCTCCTTTTTTTACTCAAATGAGACCAGGGAAGAATGAAAGAATATTTAAGATGATCAAATACAAAACTATGACCGATAAACGGAATAGTTTTGGCGAATTACTTGAAGATAAACTCAGGCTAACTAGTTTTGGAAAATTTTTAAGAAAAACATCTCTTGATGAATTACCACAATTGATCAATGTGTTAATTGGCGACATGAGCATTGTAGGACCAAGACCTTTGTTAGTACGATTTTTAGATTATTATACCGAGGAAGAATTACAACGACATGACGTAAAACCGGGAATTACAGGACTTGCACAGGTATCAGGCAGAAATTTATTGTCAGATACTGATAAATTTCAAATGGATGTAGATTATGTGAATCGTCTTTCTTTTTCGTTGGATGTCGAAATAGTCCTAAAAACGATTCAGAAAGTCTTTAAATCTGAGGATATTGTTTTAGCGCCTGATGTTGATCCTGGTATTGACGAAGTTCGTAAAAAAAGAGTCGGTTTATAAGGTATATTCCACCACCTTTGAACAAAATAATATTGAATTATATGAAATATATCACGAGTAAAAAAGAATGGGATGAAGCATTAAGCTTATTTGATAAATACGATTGCTATCATACCTATGATTATAATTATTTTTCAAAGTTGGAATCAGAACAACCAGCGTTGATCTTATTTGAAAGTGAGGATGCTTATATAGCCCTTCCTCTTTTAGTAAGGTCAATTCCTAATTCAGAATACTTAGATGCTACTTGTGTATGGGGCTATGGTGGACCTATATCCACAAATATCGATGACTCATTCGACCTTACGGCTTTTGAAAAAGAATTGAATCAGGTTTTTGAGGATAAGAATATAATAAGTGTGTTTTCTAGACTCAATCCATTTATTGAAAACCAAGAGTTAATATTAAATAAAATAGGTGAGATTCAAGAAGTAGGTGTTGTTGTTAATATAGATCTTACAAAAGAACTTGATATTCAGAGAACACAATACTCTAAAACTACTAAAAGATATGTCAATAAATATGGGAAGCAATGCACTATAAAGTACAGCAAGAAAAAGGAGGACGTCTTACTTTTTGTTGATCTTTTTCATGAAAATATGGATCGAGTAAAGGCAAAGGAGCATTATTACTTCACCCCAGAATATTTCTTTGGATTAATTGAAAGTAAAGATTTTGAAACTGATGTACTAATAGCAGTGGAGAATGAAAGCAATAAAATAATATCGGCCGCAATGATGGTCAAAACCAAAGGCATAATCCAATATCATATGTCTGGAACGCTAAACGATTATACAAAAATGACACCTGTGCGACTATTGATTGACAAAACTCGAATTCAAGGTACGGAAGACGGCTATACTTACTTCAATTTAGGTGGAGGTTTGGGTGGTAAGGAAAATCCTTTGTTGCAATTCAAATCCTCATTTTCAAAGGACTTTAAAACTTTTAAAGTCTGGAAATACATTGTAAATGAAGAAGTCTATGGTCAACTATGTAATGCAAATACCAAATTGCAATCAGCCAAGGATGTAGATTTTTTCCCGAAGTATCGCTATGTTGAATAAATAGAAAGTATCGCAATACTGACACTTTAAATACTCATCGAAAATCCATCTCATTTTCACTATCTTGATGTATTAAATAAAGTCATATGAAAAAAATTGGTCTTTTCCTCATTTGTATTATATACAGCTTTTATTTAACCGCACAAGATCAAAATGCATATAAAATGTCTTTCGATCATGTCTCATTATCGGTATATAATGTTGATGTTTCGGCCAATTTCTATAAAGAGATCTTAAATCTTGACGAAATCGTTAATAGGGGTAGAGCCGAAGGCGTAAGATGGTTCAGTCTAGCCGAAGGCAAGGAATTGCATCTCATATCCATCGTTGAAGGAGAAATTGCGATAAACAAAGCCGTGCATTTCGCTTTACGAGCTTCTAATTTTGATGTATTGATTGAGCGGTTAGGAAAATTGAAAATAAGCTATTCAAGTTGGTCTGGGGAAAAGAACAAGATAACCATTCGAGCTGATGGAATTAAACAAGTTTATATACAAGACCCTGATGGGTATTGGATAGAAATCAATAGTGAATCCTAATCGACCATAAGTCAAACTCAATTAGAACCTTTTTAGAGTAAATAATAACCTAAGTTTTTATCTTCAGGATTATAATGTAAAAGGAATGATCGAACTGGGTTTCTATGGTGTTTTTCTCGTTCTAATTGATATTTTTCCTAATTTCAGGTGTCTAACCATAAAAACACTAAATAATGGAAAATGTAAATTGGCTATAGATGGATATAGCGACTATTCTACTTATGGTCGTTGGATTCATTTATTACAACCCCAAAGTAATTGGTAATGCGTGAAATTACTTATTTAAGCAAAACACCTAAAGGAGCATTTATATAAAGAATAATTACAGGAGGACTATTAATTCATTAAGTCCTTCGCTTGTTTTGTCCAATTATCGCGCGCTATTCTTCCTGGGAAGAATTCTATGAGGGTGGTAATATCCTCAATATCCTTAGAACTAAACTTACTTATTTGATTGAACGTATAGATACCTATTCCGTTAAGTTTCTTTTCGATAAAAGGTCCAATACCGCTTATTAGTTTTAAGTCATCCTTTTCTGCTTCTGAAGCTTTGCCAAAACTCTCAAAATCCAAAGAAGCGGGTAAGTCTTCCCTTATAATATTTTGGGTTTCGGGTTCAAAAGCTAATTTTCCAGTACGCTCCCGAGTCTTTACTATACGAAGCCCCTCGTCATGCCTAGCATTGGGGTTTTCCAAACTTAGGGTCTTATATTTGTTCTTTTCTCTTTCTAAGTCTTCAATATCTTTTTTGCACTTTCTCATGTAAAAAGCTCTAGCCAAAAAGTAGCCAATTAAGAAAGCACCTAGCATTAACAGGAATATTTCTAACCATGCAGTAGAACGATCTAGTGGATTTAAATTTTCGAACATTTATATTCTATATTAGTTAGTTAACTTTTATTTCAATACGACGGTTCTTACGTCTACCTTCTAAGGTTCCATTGGTGTCGATAGGCTCTTTTTTACCTTTAGACAATGCCCTTAACTTATTTGTGGCGACACCTTGAGACACTAAATAGCGTTTAACATTTTTGGCACGTTCCATTCCAAACCAATCGTTGGCAATATCATCCCCAACACTATCAGTATGTCCAGTTATAGTTGCAGTTTTGTCTGGATATTTATTCAAGTAATTCATGAGCTCCAATGCGTAGACCTGTAAGGTTTTATCTGCCCTAAATTGTTTCGATGCAAACCCTGAATAAAGTATTTTATTTGCAATGCCACTCTCTATTTCAGAAAGACGCTCTGCTGATAGTTTTCTTAGTGTAAAATTAAGACCTCCTTTAAAAGTGCCATCAGTTTCATATTCGAAGGTTCTTAGTCCATCCTTAACAGAAAGTTTATCTGCGTTAACTCCGAAATCTTCCAATATTGCCTTCATCTCATTAGCACGGTCTATACCAATTGTCAAATTATCCTCTCCATTGCGAAGCCCAGTAATTACCAATTCCATATCCTGATTGTTATTGAGATAATTGAAAATCGCATCTTTGAACACGCCAATCGATTCGGGAATTATAATGGACCCTTCTTTATTGTTGATTTGCAGATTCTCTGGGAAATTAAAAAGAGACTTACCAGAATCATCCCTTACAGCAAAGCCATCTTCAGTTAAATTATCAATTGATTTGTTCTCCTTGACTGGAATAGCAATTTCAGGTTTTGTGGAGATATCTGTCTTGACAGAAGTGGTATTAGTCTGATTGTCATCGCATAAGCCCTTTACTATACACGAATAGTACCACATGCCGAATATAGAATACAGCAAAAAAACTAAAAATGTAAATAGAAAATTTTTCATTTATTTTAGATATTCTAGCACTAAAGTTATGAAAAATGCTAAAACTCGAAATGTTTAAAATTTATTTATTCAATAAACTTAAAAACTTATAGCATAAAAAAGCGATATACCCAGAATAACTGGACATATCGCTAAAAATTATCGTGTTTTATTATTTAACTGGCTTGATGGAGAACGGGGTCTTTCTTAACCCATTTTCCGTTTTTTGATTCTCCATAAATAATAACATCTTTGGCACGTTCATACATTTTGACAGTTCGCATCATTTGAGGCAATGTGTCGCTATGTAATTTTATTCCAGAAGATTTTGATCCTTTATTTCTTATTTCAATGTAAAATCCGTCTTTTAATTTTAGAGGACGCGAAGGTGGTCTTCCCATAGTGTAATTTTAGTTTTGTTTTCTATATGTTTGCATATTAGCAATTTTCAGACCAATAACCAATTTTTTAAGACTTTTTTAGTTAAAATGAATGTGAAGCCAAAATATTTTTACGTGATCACTGTACAATATCTTGGATATAGATTTCATGGTTGGCAGAAGCAACCAAAATTGAAAACACTACATTATATGGTGGATAGAACCCTTAACTACGTATTAAAAGGTGTGTATTCCAAGACATTGATAACAGGTCGAACTGATGCTATGGTGTCGGCAGAGCAAACTGCATTCGAGTTGTTTTTAAAAGAACCTCTTCATGACAAAGAGTCATTCTTGATTGAATTCAATAACAACCTTCCGCAAGATATACGTGCCTTGGCCATTAAAGAGGTGACTAAAGAATTCAATATCATACAGCATTCAAAATCAAAAGAATATCATTATGTATTTTCTGAAGGTGAAAAAAACCATCCTTTTTGTGCACCTATCATGACAACCATTCTCGAACCTTTGGATATTGAAATCATGAAACTAGGAGCAAGGACCTTTGAGGGCCATCATAATTTCAAGGCCTATTGCTACAAACCTTCTGAGACCGCTAATTTTTCTAGGGAAATATCCTATTGCGAACTCATTGAAAATGATCTATACACTGCGAGTTTCTTTCCCGAGAAGAGTTATATCTTGAAAGTACATGGAAAAGGATTCATGAGAAATCAAATTCGATTAATGATGGGAGCACTTATTAACTTAGGGAAACATGAAATAAATCTAGATTTCATAGAGAACAGCCTTAAACCTGGGTTTAATGAAAGTTTGGTATATATAGCTCCGGCTTCTGGTCTCATTCTTCATAAAGTAGAATTTGAGTAAAACATAGAATACGGCATAAACTTTTATTATTTTTATGCTTACATAATTATGGGAAAAGATAAAACAAGAAAGAAACAACCAGCTAGGGCAAAACGACCGAAAAAAATTAATCAAGTGCCGGGTGCGTTGGTGTATGTTGGTAATAAAGAAACCGAAATCACTTCCATAGAGATTTTTAATTACGATCATGATTATGCAGATAAGATTGCTTCGAACAATGTAGAAGATGCCTTCAACTTTAATAATCAAAAAAGTGTTACCTGGATAAATGTCAATGGTTTGAGCAATACCAATGAAATAGAAAAGCTAGGAAAACACTACAATTTACATCCGCTTATTCTTGAAGATATAGTAACTACGGATCAGCGTCCGAAGATCGATGAATATGAAGACTACCTATATGTTGTGTTCAAAATGCTCCACTATAATGATGAAAAAGAGTTAGTTATAGAACATATTAGCCTAGTCCTTGGTGTTAACTTTGTATTGACATTTCAAGAAGCGGATGGCGATGTTTTCGACCCTTTAAGAGATCGCATTCTCACAGGAAAGGGCAGGGTTAGATCCAATGAGGCCGACTATTTAATGTATGCAATTATGGATGCTGTTATCGATAATTACTTCGGGATAGTGGACACCGTAGGTGATAAAATCGAGGCCTTTGAGGATAGATTGTTCTTGAATGGGCAGAAAGAAGATCTAGCTGTGGATATTCAAGAATTAAAACATGAGATATTGCGAATACGCCGTGCTGTGAATCCTCTAAGAGAGGTGATAAGTAAAATTGAAAAAGTTGATTCGAAATTGCTTCAAGAAAAAACGTCAGATTATCTAAAGGATCTCTATGATCATATAATCCAAGTAAATGAAAATATTGAAATTTCTCGAGATATGACTTGGGGCCTCATGGGTCTATATATGACCACCATTAGCAATAAGATGAACGAAGTAATGAAAGTGCTTACTATCATTGCCACGATTTTCATACCCCTCACTTTTATAGCTGGTATTTATGGTATGAATTTCGATAACATGCCTGAGCTTCAAAGTAAGTATGGCTATTTTGTAGTATGGGGAGTCATGATCGGCGTACTTGTACTTATGATCATTTATTTCAGAAAAAAACGTTGGATATAATTTAAGCCTATGAGTACAATATCAAAATCAGTTTTCGAATTCTTCAAGAAACTAGAAAAAAATAACAATCGCGATTGGTTCAATGAGCGTAAAAAAGAATTCAAGACCATAGAGGCTGAAACCAAGCAAACGTATCAAGACCTCTCAGACTTATTGAGCATCCATGATGAGATTGATAAGTTTAAGATGTTCAGAGTATATAGGGATGTGCGATTTTCTAAGAATAAATTACCATATAAAACGCATTTTGGAGGCTCGTATCATAGAAAGAAACCAGAGTTGCGTGGAGGATATTATTTGCATATTCAACCAAATAATGAATCATTCATTGCAACAGGCTTTTGGCAACCCAACAAGGAGGATCTTTTAAGAATCAGAAAGGAATTTGAACAAGATGACTCTGAAATCCGGGATATCATTAATAACAAAAAGTTCAAGGAAATCTGGGGTGAATTTATCGGAGACGAAGTTAAAACAGCACCTAAGGGATTCAATAAAGAGCATAAAGCCATTGATCTCATCAAAAAGAAGCAGTTCATATTCACGAAAAAATTCTCTGACAATGACGTTGTTTCACCAAATTTCATTAATTCAGTGGATAAGGATTTCCAAGCTATACGTCCTTATTTCGATTATATGAGTGATATACTTACCACTGATTTAAACGGGGTATCACTTCTTAAATAAGGTCATACAGCTTCTAGAACTTCTGGACGCTCAAATAGTTGAATATTACTTAGCAAACGTTCCTTGACAATATTCATCAAACGTTTATTCAAAGAAGAAGAATTGGTGGTATATAATTCATATTCTTCAAGAGTGAATAAGCCAATGATCATGCCCTTTACAGAGTTCCTGAATTTCATATCCTTATGCACGGCATTCTCTATATAATCCAATCTCTTTTCAAGAGAAAGATCATAAAAAACATTTTTGTGCTTAGTAATGTAATTCCTAAATACTAATACTATTAAGTCGTGTTGTTGAAGAACTATAGGACGCAAAGTGATATTTTGGAATCGTTCGTCAAAGCTCATGTCATCTGTTATTCTTGCCGAAGTTATAATGGGGCGGCAATTCTTTAGGTCAAAGTCTCGATTGTTCATGATATGGTTTTAAATGGTTATCACTAAAATAGAAAGAATCCATTCTCACAAAATTAAATGGTCTCATAATTGTTAACGACCTTATGAACAATTAAATGAATCATAATACTGCTTAAAGTCAGATCATAATTACGGTAAATCCGTAAAAAATATGTGTAAAACCATCAGCTAAAAGTTTAAATAAATAACGAACTTTGTAGTATACCCTCTATAAGTTTGCAGTTAAGAGGATTATTAATTCTTATTACAGAACAGCATCCCTCTATTGAATTTCACAACGGTTTAATTAGGATGCTGTTCGCTATTTTTAATCGATTCTATAATTTTGATCTTATTTTTACAGTTCAATAATCAATCAGAATGGCCGAATCTATTTAAAAAGGTTCGTTTGCAGAATTTATTGTTACCTATTCACTTTTTTTTCCGAACATGCGCCATTGTATTGAATGATGTTTATGATGGCATTGTCGGACATTTAGGAGTCTCGATAGCTTTTGGGTTTGTTGTTTTAGAAGTGATATATGTTATTGGTGAAATCTCGGGTGCTCATTTAAATCCTGCTGTTTCCTGAAGTCATGACATTGGGAGAGGCCTTGCCTTAAGGAAGTCTTTGGCAAATCTTTGTAGTGGAATTCATTTTAACTTTTACCTTAATGTTTTGATCATTAATGTAGCAACAAGTTCTAAAGAACAAGGTGTATCGGCTGGATTGGCCATTGAACTAACAGTACTTATATACGCCCTAGTCGGAGGGCTAATTTCAGGGGCATCCATGAATCCAGTAAGGTCAATTGGCACAGCCTAAGTATCATTTGAAATTTATCATCTATGTATTTATATGGTTTCTCCGGTGTTAGGCCCAGTGAATAGGGTGCTTGTTAGGGAATTTATAAAGTAATTTCAAGAATTAATAAAGACCTTTCTATATAAACTGCATAATGAGCTGATTTTCATTTTTTTAAAAAAATATTTCTGGCATAGATAATGATTAATATTCAAAAACGTATCTTTGTAAGATATAAATCAATTAATCTATTTAAAGTATTTAATGGCTAAATCGCAACAGACTTATAGTAAAAGTGAAAAAGAAAAGAAACGCTTAAAAAAGAGAGAGGACAAGCAAAAGAAAAAAGATGCCCGAAGACTTGAGGCAAAAGAAAACCCTCAAGGTATTCAGTTCGCATATGTGGATTATAACGGAAATCTTACAGACACGCCTCCTGATCCTTCCCTAAAGCCAGAATTTGAAGTTGAAAGCATTGAAGTAAGCATTCCAAAAATGGCGGAAGGTGAAAGAGAAGCATTCAATCCTGTAAGAACAGGCAAAGTATCCTTTTTTGATACATCAAAAGGATTTGGTTTTATTGTAGATTCTGAGAATCAAGAAAAATATTTCACACATGTTAGTGGTATTATTGACGAAATTGCGGAAAATGATACTGTCACTTTTGAACTGGAAAAAGGTCAAAGGGGCATGAACGCGGTAAAAGTAACATTGGTTAAATAAAAAGACATTCAACATATATTTAAAACCATCCCATCGGGATGGTTTTTTTATATAAGACCGTAAAACATCATTTATAAGCTACCTTTGCTATCTTAAATTAATAATACATGCGATCATTTTTAGACTTAGGTATCAATAAGTCATATATACAAGCTCTTAAGGAATTAAACATTATTGATCCCACTGAAATTCAGGAGAAAACCATTCCAATTCTATTAGGTCAATCAACTGATTTCGTAGGACTTGCGCAAACAGGCACTGGAAAAACCGCTGCATATGGCTTACCTGTTTTACATCACGTAGATCCTGCCAAGAATCAAATACAAGCATTAATACTCGCTCCAACGAGAGAATTAGTGCAGCAAATAAAGAAACAACTATTCAAATTCACCAAATTCTCTGAATCCAAGATTTTTGTAGAAGGAGTTTATGGAGGAGAAAAAATTGATAGACAGATAAAGGCTTTAAAAAGAACCACTCATATTGTGGTTGCCACACCTGGTAGATTGATTGACTTGATCGAGAAAAATGCCGTAGACATAAAACATATAAACACCTTGGTTCTGGACGAAGCTGATGAAATGTTAAGTATGGGATTTAAACAAGAACTCAATCAAATACTAAAAACTACCACAGGGAATAGGCAAACCTGGCTATTTTCAGCTACAATGCCTGAAGGGATCGAGCATATTGTTAAATCGTATATGGCAGATAATGCGATCAAGATCGAGGTCAATAAGAATTCATTGGTAAATGCAAATATTTCACATCAGTACATTATTACAGGATTAGTTGATAAACCAATGACTCTTTTTAAACTTTTAAAGACAAAGGCCAATGAACGTGGAATCATTTTCTGCAGAACCAAGGCCGGAACTCAGAGTCTGGCAAAAACGCTTGCAAATGAAGGATTTTCAGTAGGTGCATTGGAAGGAGATATGCAACAAAAAGAACGTGATAAAGTGATGAGAGCCTTTAAAAAGGAAAATCTCCAGTTCCTTGTTTCTACAGATGTCGCAGCAAGAGGTATTGATGTCAATGACCTAGGCTTCGTCATTCATCATCAATTGCCAGAACATTTGGAATATTATACACATCGCAGCGGGCGTACGGCTAGAGCGGGTAAATCGGGTAATTCCATCGCTTTGGTCCTTTCAACGGAATTACAGCGCATCAAGGACATTGAAAAGGCACTAGGTATCCGCTTCAAGGAAATCATGCTATAATACTCATTCATGAAGGATTCATTAAAAAAAAATATAGATCAAGAGAAGCCTAAAGTAACTATGCTTAAGGCATTCAGGACCATTATATGGCCTAGACGAAATTTGGTTTTCATAGGATTGATTTTAATTGTATTGAGTAGACTAGCCAGTTTAGTGCTGCCTTTGCAAAGCAAGGTGTTATTGGATGAAGTGATACCAAACAAAGATTTTGACCTACTATATAGCTTATTGCTATTTGTTGCGATAGCCATATTTGT
>CBESOB010000010.1:0-29916 GCA_965530995.1 uncultured Flavobacteriaceae bacterium | reverse complement strand
TTATATATTAATAGGAGGTATCATGCTTATGAGCTGGTTGGTGAGTAATCAACTGAAAAAAAAGTTCGCGAAGTACTCCAAAGTACAATTGCGCAATGGCATGAGCGGCAAGGAAATTGCTGAGAAGATGTTAGCGGATAATGGCATCGGAGATGTTGAGGTTATATCTGTAAAAGGACAATTGACCGATCATTATAATCCGAAGAATAAAACAGTAAATCTGAGTGAATCTGTGTATAATCAGCGTAATGCTGCCTCGGCTGCGGTTGCCGCACATGAATGCGGACATGCAGTACAACATGCCACAGCTTATGGTTGGCTTCAGATGCGAAGTCAATTAGTGCCAATAGTCAGTGTGACTTCAAATATGTCGCAATGGTTGATCATTGGAGGTTTGGTATTGGGTGGAGCAGCAGGATTAGGTCTAGGATGGTGGGTTGCTGTTGCTGGCTTGGCCATGATGGGCTTCGCAACACTTTTTAGCTTTATCACTTTACCAGTGGAATACGACGCAAGTAACCGTGCATTAGCTTGGTTAAAAAATAAGCATGTTGTTACACCAGAAGAATATAAAGGATCAGAGGACGCATTAAAATGGGCTGCAAGAACCTATTTAGTCGCTGCCATTGGTGCATTGGCATCTTTGTTATTCTGGGCATTTCGGGTGTTTGGTGGTGATTAAGCATATTTAAGAATCGATAAAATGGCCCCTGAAATCCAGGGGCTTTTTTTATATCTTGATTTGCCTATCTATTTGCTGTTCCAAGGAAATAAAAGTTTCTGTTCTTGAAACGCCCTCCATCGCTTGAATGTTTTTATTCAGTACCTGCATTAAATGTTCATTGTCTTTGCACAAGACTTTAATAAGAATGCTCCAATTACCAGTTGTGTAGTGGCATTCTAATACTTCAGGGATAGTTTTCAATTGCTTTACCACCTGTGGATTGCTCACCGCTTTATCCAAGAAGATGCCAACAAATGCCATAGTTGTATAGCCAAGAATACGGGAATTTATAATGAATTTGGAGCCTGAAATAAGGCCGCTTTTTTCGAGCTTTCGAAGTCGTTGATGAATAGCTGCCCCTGATATACCAACTTGACGTGCAATTTCAAGAACTGGTGTTCTCGCATCTTCCATTAATGCCCGAAGTATCTTTTTATCAATACCATCGATAAATATGCTTTTATTTACAATCTTCATGCGCTTTTGAAGTTAAGATTCAGAAGCTAAAGGTATTAAAAAACTAACGAAGTGTAACTATAGATTCAATGGATTGTACCCTAGATAAGGCACCTCTTTTTCATTGAAATGAATACCGTACTCATTCAATTCTTTTAAAAGGGGTTCGTAAACTTCCTTAGTTAATGGAATTTGGACACCAGGAGTCACAATTTCTTCGTTTAATATGGCCAAAGTTGCAATAGCAATAGGAAGGCCAACAGTTTTAGCCATAGCGGTATAGGTCTGATCTTCGCCAATAGTTACCATTGACGAATCGATTTGGTATAACTTGCCATCAAGTTCATATCCAAATTTATGATACATCACGATCATGTCTTTGTCGTCTTCTTGGAGCGTCCATTTTTCCATGAGTATCTTCTGAAGGATTTGTGCAGGAGTCGCTTTTTGTAACTCTACCATTTTGTTAGGATTAAAAAGATCTAACTCTTCCAGTTTATCCCACATAATATCATCTTGATCGATCTTCAAGGCATGACGGAATTTCAGTTCTACCGAATCGGTTGGTGAATATGACAAGAAAGCATTGACGAAATCTCGATAACTCATGTTCTCACTATCTTCAATCGTATAATGGTCATCGGTCATGCCTAATGTTACAAACATATTCCATGCACGACTGAATCCTACCCTTCTCATGGTGCCTCGATATAAGGTCCTTATATCTTGCATACCATATTCTTTTTGGTATTTCAACGAATCCCTATTGGCATAAGCTTCAAATCTCCCGTAGCCGTCTACTTCCAAGAATTCAGTTCTTCGGAATAAACGATTATAAGGAATGTATTTATATGTGCCTTCTTGAAGGAACTTGGCGGCTCCTCCTTGGCCGGCAACAACAACATTTCTAGGATTCCATGTAAATTTGTAGTTCCACAGATTATTATCACTTTCAGGAGCCACCAATCCTCCAGTGAACGATTCGAATAAAATAATCTTGCCGCCTTTGGCCCGTATACGATCTATAACCTGCATGGCACTCATATGATCCAATCCTGGGTCAACACCCAATTCGTTCATGAAAATGAGACCTTTGTTCTTAGCTGCATTATTGAGGCGATACATTTGTTCACTCACGTAGGATGCGGTAATCAAATGCTTGCCAAAAGCTATACAATCCTTGGCAACTTCAATATGGTACCTAGCTGGCAACATTGAAATAACGATATCTGCATTGTCAATTGCTTCAGACCGAGAGTTCGTATCAAAAACATCCAACGGAATTGCATTGGCGTTGGGGTGATCCCCTATTAGTTTTTTGGCACTATTTAAACTAAGGTCACCCACGGTAACATATAATCGTTCTGATTCAGATTTATCTAATAGATATTTGATAAGATAGGAGGAGGATTTTCCAGAACCAATGATTAAGATGTTTCGCATAGTCTTTATTCTTGAGTATTTTTGTTAATACGAATGTAAGGATTTGTGATTAGTCTTAAAACCCTAATTTAAAAATGATATGAACAAGAAATTATTGATCACTGGAACTATATTAGGGATTATAGGAATTGTACTAGGCGCCTTTGCAGCTCATGGTTTAGAAAAATTGGTTAGTAAAGAGGCCATTGACACCTTTGAAACAGGAGTGCGCTATCAAATGTATCATGCATTGTTCTTGCTCTTTGTTGGGATTAGTTCTTTCTTGACTGCAAGAGCAAAGAAAACCATATTGACACTGGTTATCTTAGGTGTGCTATTATTTTCAGGATCCATTTATGGTTTGGCAACCAATGAATTAACGGGTTTTGACTTCAAGAAAATAGCATTAGTGACACCTGTTGGTGGATTGTTGTTAATCATTTCTTGGTTCGTTTTATTGATTAATGTCGCAAAATTTAAAAGCGATTAATATCAAATTTGAATGCTCAACTTTAATTTTATTTTTAAATTTGCAGTCTAATCAACACAACAATTTATGGTATCTGATACCCAAGGTTCGAAAACGATTTCGTTGGATCAATATGGCATCAAGAATGCAAAAGTCAATTATCAACTTACTCCACACGAATTACACCAAATAACAATTGATAAAGGTCAAGGCGTAGAAGCTTCTTCTGGGGCCTTGGCTATTGATACTGGAGAATTCACAGGACGCTCCCCGAGAGACAGATTCATTGTAAAAGATGATATAACTAAAGATAGGGTTTGGTGGGGAGATATTAATATTCCTTTTGAACCAGACGCCTTTCAGAAATTATATGAAAAAATAACGACATACTTATCTGAAAAAGAAGTATACGTTAGGGACGCTTATGCCTGTGCAGATCAAGACTATAGGACCAATATTCGTGTAATAAATGAAAATCCTTGGAGTAACCTATTTGTTTATAACATGTTCTTGAGACCAGAAGAATCCGAATTGAAGGGTTTTAAGGAAGAGTGGCTCGTCCTAAATGCACCGGGTTTTATGGCGGATCCTGAAGTTGATGGAACACGACAGCATAACTTCGCAATCTTGGATTTCACAAGAAAAATGGCCATTGTTGGCGGAACAGGATATACCGGAGAAATTAAGAAAGGTATTTTTTCAGCGCTTAACTTTATATTGCCCGTTTTCAAGAATACATTGCCAATGCACTGCTCTGCCAATGTAGGTCAAGATGGTGATACGTCAATATTCTTTGGCCTTTCTGGTACAGGGAAAACGACTTTGTCTACGGATCCAGATAGAAGTTTGATTGGAGATGATGAACATGGTTGGACAAATGAAAATACTGTCTTTAATTTTGAAGGTGGTTGCTATGCAAAAGCAATTAAGCTAAGTGAAGAAAGTGAACCTGAAATATACCGAGCCATTAAGAAAGGAGCAATCCTTGAAAATGTCATTATGGATGAGAATGGGAAGGTAGATTTCGATGATGTCTCAATTACACAAAATACACGAGTAAGTTATCCTATTTACCATATTGAGAATATTCAAAAGCCTTCAATCGGGAAGAATCCGAAGAACATATTTTTCTTAACGGCAGATGCCTTTGGTGTGTTACCTCCAATTTCAAAATTAACACCGGGACAGGCTGCTTATCATTTTATTTCCGGGTATACTGCAAAAGTAGCGGGTACTGAAACTGGTGTAGATGAGCCTATGCCTTCATTCTCTGCGTGTTTTGGAGCGCCATTCATGCCATTACACCCTACTAAGTATGCTGAAATGTTAAGTCGTAAGATGAAAGAATCTGGCGTTAACGTTTGGTTGATCAATACGGGCTGGACAGGTGGACCCTATGGTGTAGGAAAAAGAATGGCCTTAAAATATACCAGGGCAATGATAACTGCCGCTATGAATGATGAACTAGGAGAAGTTAACTATGAAAATTACCATATTCACTCCGTATTTGGCGTTGCTCAACCTAGAGAGTGTCCCGGAGTGCCTACATCTGTCTTGAGTCCTCGACAGACATGGAACGATGATCACGGTTATTACAAGACTGCTTACAAACTAGCGAATTCCTTCAAGGATAATTTCAAGAAATTCGAAGAATTTGCCAATGATGAGATCATGGCAGGTGCTCCACATACAGAAGGGCATTATAAATAATAAAAAAGCCGATGCATTTGCATCGGCTTTTTTAGTGTATGATTTGAGATAATTAATTATCCTTGGTCATATCCTTAACTTTTTTTGTAGCATCATCCGAGGCGTCTTTTACAGCATCACCCGCCGCAGTTGCCGCGTCTTCCACAGCATCGCCAGCTGCATTTGCTGCATCACCTGCCGCATTTGCCGCGTCATCCATAGCATCGCCAGCTGCATTTGCTGCATCACCTGCTGCATTTGCTGCATCATCAGCTGCTTTATTCATAGCTGTACCTGCATCTTCAGCCTTCTTCTCAACTTCTCTACAAGAAGTGAAAGTAATGGCTAGTGCCAATACTACAATACTTAAAATTAATTTTTTCATTAGTTAATGTTTTAGTGTTAATTATTAATTCTTTGCAATAAAAAATTACTTGTTAATTTTAACAAGTAATTTCCTCATAATTTTAACATTTCTGTTAAGCTTATGATCATGCTATTTACGAATGTAATCCATGATTTGGATGACAGCACCTTGATTTTCTTCAATGAATTCACTGCAATTGTTTCCGCTGACGCCTCTAAACAATTCATTATCAGAGAGTTCATCTAAATTTGTTTTTAGCTCAAAAGAATTTTTTATTGAAAACATACCGCCTTTAGTAATCAATTTCTTTGCTTCTGGGAATTTAGAGTGATTATTGCCAATAATGATCGGAATACCAAAAACTGCGGGTTCTAGGGTATTATGAAGTCCTGTAGTACCAATTGCACCACCAACATATGCAATGTCAGCGTAACTATAAATTTTGGAGAGAAGTCCTATGGAATCGATAATCAACACCTGATATAAGGACACATCTAGATCATCAATTTCAGAATAAAGAATCGATTGTTTTTTTATCCTAGTTTGAAGTTCTGTCATTTGTTTTGACTTTATATTGTGAGGAGCTATAACGAATTTAGTCTCTTTCGAAGTTGAATTAATATATTCTGCCAAGAGGTTATCATCTTCGGGCCAAGTACTCCCGCAAACAATACACACCTTATTTTGCTTGAAAGAATCAATACTTGGTAAGGAATTGTCAATTCTCAATTGTTGGGCAACTCTATCAAATCTAGTATCTCCCGAAATCGTGACATGCTCAATACCAATAGATTCTATTTTGTCTTTAGAATCTTGATCTTGAACGAATATATGTTCAAAAGAACCAAGAGCTTTTCGCATAAGCCCACCATACCATTTAAAGTAAATTTGATCTTTTCTGAACAATGCTGAAATCAATAATGTCTTAATTCCTCTGCGATTCAAGACTTTCATATAATTAGGCCAAATCTCGTATTTAACGAAAATCACGAGTTCAGGATGAACCAATTCAATGAATAATTGAGCATTTTTTTTGGTGTCTAATGGCAGATACACCACTAGATCGGCGATTGGCGAATTTTTTTTCACTTCGTAACCTGATGGAGAGAAAAAGGATAATACTATTTTATGGGTTGGATGATCTTTCTTGATTTCTTCAAAAACTGGCAAACCTTGCTCATATTCACCAAGGGAAGCGCAATGAAACCAAATAGTCTTATCATCACTTTTCAATCCGCTTTTTAAGAGGCTGAAGGTTTCCTTTCTTCCTTTCACGCCTAGTCTCATTTTCCCATTGAAAGAAGCAATCAATTTAACATGAAAATCTGCTATATAAGTAAGGAAATTGTAAGTAGTTAACAAGCCTTAGGTGTTTCTTGCTAAAATACAGTTCTTTGTTATAATTTCATTGTCTTAGATACAACAATTTTGTAATTTAGGAGCTTATGAAAAAAATCCAAATGGTTGACCTAAAAGGTCAATACAACAAAATAAAACACATAGTTGATAGTTCGGTGTTGGAAGTGATCGAGTCAACGGCATTCATTAATGGACCCATGGTCCATGAGTTCCAGAAAGATCTAGAAGATTATCTAGGTGTCAAACATGTGATTCCATGTGCCAATGGAACAGATGCTCTGCAAATAGCTATGATGGGCTTAGGATTGAAACCGGGAGACGAAGTCATTACTGCCGATTTTACATTCGCCGCTACTGTTGAAGTGATAGCCTTATTGCAATTGACGCCAGTTTTGGTAGATGTTGACCCTGTGAATTTCAATATTGATATCGATGCAATCAAAAACGCCATAACACCTAAAACGAAAGCAATAGTTCCTGTTCATTTATTCGGACTTTGCGCCAATATGGAAGCAATTATGGAAATTGCTAAAGAACATAATTTGTTTGTGATTGAAGACAATGCTCAAGCTATAGGCGCGGATTATACCTATAGTAATGGAGAAAAAGTAAAGGCTGGTGCGATAGGAGATGTAGCTTCAACCTCGTTTTTTCCTTCTAAGAATTTAGGCTGCTACGGTGATGGAGGCGCAATTTTTACTAATGATGATGATTTGGCCCACACGATCCGAGGTATTGTGAATCATGGTATGTACAAGCGGTATCATCATGATGTAGTTGGTGTGAATTCAAGATTGGATTCTATGCAAGCGGCTGTGTTAAATGTGAAATTACCACATCTAGACGAGTATAATAAAGCGAGAAGAACAGCAGCAAAAAAATACAATGATGCCTTTAAGGGGATGGACACTATAATCACACCGTCTGGTAAAAGTACATGCTCCGGAATATGTGATACCTGCGATTGTCATGTATTCCACCAATATACCCTAAGAGTTATGGATGTTGATAGGGATGCACTTGCAGATCATTTGAATGCCAAAGGAATCCCATGTGGGGTGTATTATCCAATACCGCTTCACAAGCAGAAAGCCTATGTAGACTCACGATATATTGAAGATGACTTCAAGGTCACCAACCAATTGGTAAAAGAAGTGATTTCCTTACCAATTCATACTGAGCTGGATGATGAACAAATTGAGTTCATTACATCAACAGTGAAAGATTTTATCAAGAACAACTAATTAATCCATCATACAATGAAAATTTTAAGCTTACTATGTGCGCTATTGATTGTAACATCAATTTCTGCACAAAACACCTACCTCCATTGCGGAAAAGTAATTGATACCAAGAACGGAAAAGTGCTTACTAATAAGACGATTGTAGTTTCTGGGAAGACCATAAAAACCATCGGTGATGGATTTATGAAACCATCGAATCCAGATGATATGGTAATTGATTTGAGTAATAAAACTGTTATGCCTGGTTTTATTGATATGCATGTTCATATTGAAGGAGAAACTAGCCCATCGCAATATTTGGATAGATTCACACAAAATAATGCGGATGTAGCTTTTGTAGCCGCTGAAATTGCCAATAGGACCTTGTTATCGGGATTTACAACAGTTCGAGATCTAGGTGGTAGTGGGGTTAATGTGGCTTTACGTGATGCCATTGCCAAAGGCAAGGTGCCTGGACCACGCATTTTCACCGTAGAAAAAGCAATTGGGACCACAGGGGGTCATGCCGATCCGACAAACGGAATGAGAAGAGATTTGATGGGAGATCCTGGGCCAGCTGAAGGGGTGATCAATAGCCCTGAAGATGCGAGAAAGGCTGTCCGTCAACGCTACAAGAACGGCGCTGATCTAATTAAAATAACGGCTACAGGAGGCGTTTTGAGTGTAAGTAAAAATGGGCATAATCCACAATTCACTCAAGAGGAAGTTAATGAAATCGTTAAAACAGCCAACGAGTACGGTATGGCAGTTGCGGCACATGCTCACGGCGATGAAGGTATGAAGCGCGCCGTATTGGCTGGAGTTCAAACTATTGAGCATGGATCTATCATGAGCAAGGAAACGGCATTACTCATGAAACAACATGGGACCTATTTAGTCCCAACCTTGTCCGCTGGACGCTATGTGTCTGCACAAGCAGAAATTCCAAATTATTATCCAGAGATCATTATCCCGAAGATCAAGAAGGTCAATGCTGAATTACGTAAAACCTTTGCCATGGTATATAAGGAAGGGGTCAATATCGCTTTCGGTACAGACGCCGGCGTATTTCCACATGGTGAAAATGCTAAGGAATTCGGTTATATGGTCGAGACAGGCTGGTCGCCAATGTTCTCAATACAGTCTGCAACAATTACCAATGCCAAATTATTGGATATGGAAGGTAAGCTAGGAGTGCTTGCAGAAGGCTATATCGCTGATATCGTGGCAACAGACGATGATCCTACGGCAAACATTAATACTACAGAAAGCGTTTCCTTTGTGATGAAAGAAGGGAAGATATATAAGCAGTAAGAATTTAACTTAAATAAAAAAGCCACAATTTATGTGGCTTTTTTTATGCGTCTTCTTCTATGACTTGTTTTTGTTTCCTATTGATAATAGCTGATATCAATATGCAACCCATACCAACCATAACGGAGACATCTGCCATATTAAATATGCCAGTTCTAAATACACCTCCTAGATCTATATGGAAAAAGTCGGTGACTGAGCCGTACAAAATGCGGTCGTATATATTTCCTATACCTCCTCCTATAACGAAGGACAAACCAACTATCGTCCATTGGTCAAGCTGTCTATTTGTAATAACGTAGCGTAATGCTAATGCCAATACCACAACAGGAAGTATTAATAATACGATTAGTTTGATCGTTGGATTGAGGTCAGAACCCAAACCAAGAAAAGCTCCGGAATTTTCAACATTAGTCATAACGAACGTGTCTCCAATGAGTTTGGTCTCTACTCGAAATTCCACATTTTGGCGTACCATGACTTTTGACACTTGATCACAAGTAATGTTCAACAGAATCAACCCAAAAACTAATACATATCTAGAAATCTTCATTAAACGCTTGCTTCGAGTGTTGCTGAAGCTACTTGAGCTTCCCTATCGATTTTTTTAACGAGTCCTTGCAATACCTTTCCTGGTCCTACTTCAGTAAATAGAGTAGCACCATCTGCAATCATTTGTTGTACAGATTGTGTCCAGCGAACTGGTGCTGTCAGTTGAGAGATAAGATTTGCTTTTATCTCAGATTCATCAGTAACTGCATTTGCAGTCACGTTTTGATAAATTGGGCAATTAGGCTTACTAAAGGTTGTGTTTTCAATTGCTGCAGCTAATTCTTCTCGAGCTGGTTCCATCAAAGGCGAATGAAAAGCACCACCAACAGGCAATACTAATGCACGTCTTGCGCCTTCTTCTTTTAAGGATTCACAAGCTCTATTTATGGCATCAACTTCACCTGAGATCACTAATTGACCTGGACAATTATAATTTGCGGCAACTACAATACCTTCGGTCGTAGCGCATATTTTTTCAACAATATCATCTTCCAATCCCAAAACGGCTGCCATAGTACTTGGTTGTAGTTCGCAAGCTTTCTGCATAGCCTTAGCTCGTTGTGAAACTAAACGTAACCCATCTTCAAAAGTCAAGGTGCCATTGGCAACCAATGCAGAGAATTCACCTAAAGAATGACCGGCAACCATATCAGGCTGAAAGCCATCACCTAAAATCTTTGCTAAAATAACGGAATGTAAAAAGATGGCAGGTTGTGTAACATTCGTTTGTTTCAATGCCTCGGCATCACCTTCAAACATGGTATCGGTAATATGGAATCCTAGTATCTCATTAGCATCTTCAAATAAATGTTGAGCATTCTCAGAATTTTCATAGAGGTCTAGACCCATTCCAGTAAATTGAGCACCTTGCCCAGGAAAAACATATGCGTTCATAATAGCTTGATTTAATGCGGCAAAAATAAGAATAATATCTTTAAAGACATGAGACCGCTTCGCTGAAAAAAGCAAGAATATAGACTTGCTTTTTTGGCAACCTGTAAAAGAGAATACAACAAGAAATAGTATGGTGAATAATTTTATTTTTTTCTAGGTTAGAATCTCAAAATGGCAGTTGTGTTGTTGTTAATGTAAAGGATATGAGCACTAAAAGCGAAGCGGTCTTGGTTCTTTTATCTAGAGTCCCCGAATAGCTGCTTCTGCGCATCGTTCTCCATCCATGGCAGCAGAAACTATACCGCCTGCGTATCCACCTCCTTCTCCACATGGGAATAAGTTAGATATTTCAGGATGTTGCAATTTGTCAGTACGTGGAATATTTATAGGAGATGAGGTCCTGGATTCTACACCAACAACATTTGCTTCATGGGTATAATAGCCCTTCATTTTCTCACCAAAGGCCTGGAATCCTATTCTTAGCCTTCCACCAATGAGTTTTGGTAATAGTGAATGTAGTGGGGCGGATTTTAATCCTGGTTGGTAGGACGCAGGATTAAGATCGTTTGATAGTTTTCCTTCCACAAAGTCGGTTAAACGTTGCGCTGGAGCCACTTGCGTTCTGCCTCCTGCTATCCAAGCCAATTTTTCGAGATCTTTTTGAAATTCTAATCCCTTTAAGACACCATACTGATCGTATTTTGGTAGATCCTTATCCACATTGATCTCGACGACGATACCTGAATTAGCGAATAAATTATTGCGTTTCGAAGGAGACATCCCATTTACGACAACTTCATTATTTGTAGTTGCCGCAGGCACAATGAATCCACCGGGACACATGCAAAAGGAGTAAACACCTCTATCCTTCACTTGTTCTACTAAACTATATGCCGCTGCGGGTAATAACTCATGGCGTGCACCACTGCAATGATATTGTATCGAATCTATAATATGCTGTGGGTGTTCGACACGGACTCCCATAGCAAACGACTTCGCTTTTAAAGCGAGCTCTTTTTTATAAAGTAAATAGAATATATCTCTAGCGGAATGTCCTGTTGCCAAAATAACGCGTTCTACAGGAATTTCTTTATCATCATTGAGCTGAATGGCTTTTACCTTTCCTTGCTTTATAATAAAATCTGTCACTCGAGTTCCAAAATGAATTTCCCCACCATAATTCAAAATGGTTTCTCGTATATTCTGAACAACTTTAGGTAATTTATTGGTGCCGATATGGGGGTGAGCATCAATTAGGATTTGTTCTGTGGCGCCATGGAACACTAAATTTTCAAAAATTCGACGAACATCACCTCGCTTTAGGCTTCGTGTGTATAATTTACCATCAGAATACGTGCCAGCACCACCTTCACCAAAACAATAATTAGAATCTTCATTTACAAAATGGTCTTGATTGATGGCCTTTATGTCCCTGCGCCTATCCTGGACATTTTTGCCTCTCTCCAAAACAATGGGTTTATAACCTAATTCAATACAACGCAGAGCCGCATACATGCCGGCTGGTCCAAACCCAATAATATGAACTTCCTTTGCCTTGGATATATCTTTATAATCAAATTTATATGCTGAGGCTTCCGGCAATACCTCTTTTATATACACGGCAACTTTATAATTAAAAATTATTTTTGCTTTCCGAGCATCAATCGATTTGCGAAGAATTTTAATACCCGTAATATCCTTGATGTTGATTTCAAGAGTCCTAGCTGATTTTTTTAGAAGTATGGCTTCTTGCTCTTCCTCTTTAAGCGATACACGAAGCTGGATTTCTTTTATCATACGACGAAATTAGTTAAATTTATAACATGGAGTTCATACTTAAAATTAAATTACAAGCGACATCGAAACAAGTATATAAAGCCTGGCTGAGTACACAAGGACATACCAAAATGACTGGTGGCGCGGCGTTTGTTTCGGATAAAGTGGGAGATAAATTCACAGCATGGGATGGTTATATCTATGGTAAGAATCTAGAATTGAAGCCTTATAAACGAATTGTACAAGCTTGGAGATCATCAAATTTCACTGAGGACGAAGAAGATTCTCAGATAGAAATCATACTTTCTGAAATCAATGGTGAAACTGAATTAACCCTTACTCACACAAATGTTCCAGAAAGTGGCGAACACTATATCAAAGGGTGGGACGAGCACTATTTTCAACCTATGAAATCTTATTTTCGCACATAAGTTAGGAACGAGAATTCATGTGCGTGATCATTATCTTTTTTGTGAAATGAATTATTAACTTCCTTCCATAAGGTTTCATCGATTTTAGGAAAGAAAGTATCCGCATCAAATTTCGCATGTACCCTTGTGAGTTCAATTTTGTGCGCTATGGCCATGGCTTGCTTATAGATCTGCCCACCTCCAATGATAAAAACCTGCACATCGTTTTTAGCCATTTCAATAGCTTCTTCTAAAGAGTTAACAACCAAAACACCATCTGGTGCCTTATAATTGGATTGCCTTGTAATAATCACATGTGTTCTGTTAGGTAACGGTTTTGGGAAAGTTTCAAAGGTCTTACGTCCCATGATCATATGATGCCCGGAGGTCAATTTCTTGAAACGTTTTAGATCATCACTTAAATGCCAGATCAGTTTATTGTCCTTGCCAATCGCATCGTTTTCTCCAGCCGCGACGATTATTATTATTTCAGAAGTCTTGCCTTTTGCTTTGATCTCTTCGTTATATATCTCACTTTTAGCAAGGATGGGAGCTTCTTTTTTAAGTTCTGATTTGAGTTTTTTGATCCTGATTTGTTGTTCGCCCATTAATTTTTCCATCTGTTTCTGCTCCCATACCTCTCCCATGAAGCGATGCGTAATGAATACATTGAAAACGTGCAACAAGAAAACTGCTAACCAGGCAAGAATCGCAAAAACGAACCAATCAATACCAAAGGGCCTCGTCTCTTTGCCTATTCCTAGTACGACGTTGGTAATAATCAATAAAATAGCACCGATTAAAAAAACGACAAAATGGTAATACAAGCGTTTCTTTTGCTTGATACGCTCTTGGGCAGTTTTCATTAATTCTAATTGCTCTTGATCTATTTGTGGTGTGTCTTTTTTGCTTTCGAACATAAACTATGTGTAATTACATTTTCAAATTTAAGTCTTTTAGAATAAAGAAAGAAGATAAGAAATTGATAAAAATTAAAGACAAATTATTTGGATCTGTAAATAATGTTAAGTCAAAATTATCAAATTAATAAATCGATTGTACCTAGTTGTTTAAAATAGTTTTATGTCGTTGATTTGCAGTTCAAATCGAATATAAACTAAAAAAAATCATGGCAATTACAAAACAATATTTAAAGTCGAAACCTGTATGTAAGGTAACCTTTTCTGTTCCTGCTGCAGAAGCAAAAAAAGTAACAGTAGCAGGTAACTTCAATGAGTGGAGCGAAAAGAAGAATCCACTCAAAAAATTAAAGAATGGTACTTTTAAAGGAACCATTGATCTACCAAAGGACAATTCATACGAATTCAAGTATGTTGTTGATGGCGAATGGCAAAATGAAACTCAGGCCGATGCTTATGCATGGAATGAATTTGCCTCAGAAAATAGTATCGTGAATGTTTAAATCAATTTGTAAGAAACTCTATTAAACATTTAAATTAAAAAAGGTTGTCTAAATAAGACAACCTTTTTTAATTATACGGCAACAGCCCCTTTTATATGAGGATGTGGGTTGTAGTCAACAAGCGTGAAATCCTCAAAGGTGAAATCAAAAATGTCTTTAACTTCAGGATTCAAGATCATTTTGGGTAATGGTCTTAAGTCACGTGACAGTTGCAACTCCAATTGTTCATAATGGTTGCTGTATATGTGCGCATCCCCGAAGGTATGGATGAATTCTCCAGCTTCGAATCCACAAACTTGTGCCATCATCATTGTAAATAATGCATAGGATGCGATATTGAAAGGCACCCCTAGGAATATATCTGCACTGCGCTGATATAATTGACAAGACAATTTACCATCAGCCACATAGAATTGGAAAAACGCATGACAAGGAGGTAGTGCCGCTTTCCCATTGGAAACATTCTCGGGAAAAGACTTAGTTGTGTCTGGCAGAACGGAAGGATTCCAAGCTGAGACTAACATTCGCCTACTGTCTGGATTGTTTTTCAATGATTGAACGACATCCTTGATCTGGTCGATATCATCGCTATTCCAATTGCGCCATTGGTGCCCATATACTGGTCCTAGGTCTCCGTTTTCATCCGCCCAATCGTTCCAGATACGGACGCCGTTTTCAGTCAGGTAATCAATATTGGTATCTCCTTTCAAGAACCAAAGCAGCTCATGGATAATGGATTTTAAATGCAATTTCTTGGTCGTCACCATCGGGAATCCTTTACTCAGGTCAAATCGCATTTGATATCCAAAAACACTTTTTGTGCCGGTACCAGTACGATCACTCTTGGTGTTACCTTGCTCTAAAACATGTTTTACTAGGTCGTGGTATTGCTTCATAATATTTCCTGCAGAAGCAGGAATCTCTTTTAAATTAGACTTTACGAAAGTAAAAATAAACGAACAAATGTTCAGGTAGGCTGTTCGGGTTTGTATTAAAAGTTATTAACTAAAATAACCCACCCGACTGAGCTAATTCATCTGTGGCGATTCTCCACTAGCCGATGATCATGCCCGCAATTGTAGCCGATAAAAGTGATGCTACAGTTCCGCCAATCAATGCTTTGATTCCAAATTCAGATAAGGTTTTACGTTGCCCTGGAGCCAATGATCCAATGCCGCCAATTTGAATGCCAATGGAAGCGAAATTGGCAAATCCACAGAGCATGTATGTAGCCATGATAATGGATTTCTCATATTTTAAATGTAGCAAATTGGCAGGATTCTTAAGGTCTGCCAGTTGTATATACCCAACGAATTCACTTGCTGCTAATTTTATTCCTAACAATTGTCCCATGAGTGCCATATCTTCTTTGGCGACTCCTATTAACCACATGAGTGGTGCAAAAGCATAGCCGAGAATCAATTCTAATGAGAATGTTGGATAAGGTGTATTGGCTTTTGCCCAATCATTGAGTGAGGTAATATCACCCACCCAGCCTAATATGCCATTTATCATGGCAATAAAAGCAATGAACACCAAAAGCATGGCGCCAACATTAACGGCAAGTTTCAGCCCTTCAGTGGTTCCATTGGCAATAGCGTCCAGAATGTTCGAGCCAATATGTTCTTGTGTGACTTTTATTTCAGTATCAATTTCTTCTGTTTGCGGATATAGCATCTTGGAAATAACTATAGCACCTGGTGCTGCCATCACTGAGGCTGCCAATAGATGCTTTGCGTAGAATATCCTCATGGCTTCGTCTTCGCCACCCAAGAAACCGATATAGGCTGCTAGAACACCTCCAGCTACCGTGGCCATTCCACCTATCATGACCAATAGGATTTCCGATTTTGTCATTTTCTCCAAATAGGCCTTGATCATTAAGGGTGATTCAGTTTGCCCGAGAAAAATATTCCCCGCCACTGATAGACTTTCAGCACCTGAGATCTGTAAAATCTTTGTGAGTAACCATGCCAATCCTTTCACAATTTTCTGGATGATCCCTAGATAGAATAATACGGATGTCAGCGCAGAAAAGAATATGATAGTGGGCAATATGGATATCGCAAAAGTTAGCAATGGGCCTTCAATCTCTCCAGTACCAAAGGAAGCGAAAAGGAATCTAGTACCAGCCTCAGTAAAATCCAAAATTGCAATGAAAATACCTCCAACCCATTCGAATATCGCTTGTATAAACGGGACTTTCAATACTCCAATAGCGAGTATGAGTTGTGCTATAAGTCCAAACCCTACAGTTCTCCAATTTATGGCACGTCTATTATTGCTTAATAGAAAAGCTAAAAGCAATAACACGAACATGCCCAAGACACCGCGCAAAAGGCTTGATGTCGAGAACCCTTGTTTGGGTATAATATCGCTATCAGAAGACTCGGTTTCTGAAGCAATTACTGAGTTGGATTCGGTTTGAGTATTTGTGAATTTATAGATGATCCCATTTTCTGAAAAAGAAAAGGAATTGTCGGTTAAATCATGTATTCTATAATTCCGGATAGTATCTTTTGGTTGATTATAGTAGAATATCAATAAATTATTCTGGTACAAATAATCACCACTGGCTTTGAGGTTATTCTTGGCTTCTAACTCATAAGTGAATTTACCTTCTTCAAGGGTCAAGTAATCTTTTGAAGTATTTACAGGGATAACTTGTTCTCCAGATTCATTATCTATGGAAGAGAAGGTCCAGGTTTTTTCTATGTTTTGAGCTATTACAAATGAATTAATTGATAGAATAGCCGCAAAAACTAAAAGAAATTTCTTCATTAAAAGGAATGTTTACTTAGCGTTTGGATATTTCATCACGTATCATGGCCGCCATTTCATAATCTTCGTTGGCAACGGCTTCATTGAGCAATTTATGGAGTTCGTCCAAGGTTTTTGATTTGTAATTCAGAGAGGAACCGCCAGTTTCAACTTCTTCAGCAATTAAGTCGTCAACTAATATACTATCGTCTGGAGTGTCTTCATCATCCTCCTTCGGGTTCACCTTTAAATAGATACCCGCTTTGTCCAATATATTCTTATAGGTGAATATAGGTGCATCAAAACGCAATGCCAAGGCAATGGCATCACTCGTTCGAGCATCAATGATCTCTTCTGTCTTATCACGTTCACATATCAAACTTGAATAAAAAACGCCATCGACAAGCTTATGAATGATCACTTGTTTTACGATGATATCAAATCTATCCGAGAAATTCTTGAAAAGGTCATGAGTTAGAGGTCTCGGCGGTTTTATCTCCTTTTCCAATGCTATGGCTATGGACTGGGCTTCAAAGGCTCCAATAACAATAGGCAGTTTGCGGTCACCATCCACTTCATTCAGGATGAGCGCATAGGCACCATTTTGGGTTTGGCTGTAGGAAATTCCTTTTATGTTAAGGCGAACTAAACTCATTTTATCAAATACAAAAGACTGTTTAAAATAGGACTTTACCAAACTTAAACTGTCCTTTAATAGGACAAGTTATAAAATTTATGCGTTTTGGGCTTTAAATTCTTTCAATTTTTGAATGAGGGTAGGAACTACTTCGAAAGCATCACCAACTACACCGTAATCTGCAGCCTTGAAGAAAGGTGCTTCCGGGTCTGTATTAATGACCACTTTTACCTTTGATGCATTGATTCCGGCTAAATGCTGTATCGCTCCCGAAATACCAATCGCAATATAAAGATTGGAAGCAACAGGTTTTCCTGTTTGCCCAACATGTTCACTATGTGGTCTCCATCCTAAATCAGACACAGGTTTGGAGCATGCAGTTGCTGCACCTAATACTTCAGCCAATTCTTCGATCATACCCCAATTTTCAGGGCCTTTAAGTCCTCGGCCACCGGAAACAACGATTTCCGCATCTGCAATGGTTACCTTATCGGTAGCTTTATCGATCGATTCTATGATGACTCCAAAATCTGGAATAGATGGAGAAAAATCCTCGGAAGATGCACTTCCTGGACTTTCAACCAATCCGAAAGAGTTATTTGAAACACCCACCATTTTGATGTCTGTATTGATTTCGGTCATTTCAAATGCCTTATTGGTAAAAGCCGTTCGTTTGACAGTAAAAGGGGATGTATTTGAAGGTGCTTCCACCACATTTGAAGCATATCCTGCCTTAAGGCCAACAGATAAAAGAGGAGCAAGATACTTACTATCTGCGCTAGAGCTAACGATAACGACTTGGGCGCCTTCTTTTTCGGCGGCTTGTTTTAGAACATCTGCATAAGCCTTTGCATTGAATTTATTGAGCTGTTCATTAGAGACATTCAATACTTTATCGACACCATGATTTCCTAATATAGAAGTGTCATTCGTATTAATGACGACTGCAGTAACGGTTGTTCCTAATTTATCTGCAACTGCTTTGGCGTAAGATGCCACTTCCAAGGCCACTTTCTTGAATTTTCCGTTATCGGACTCTGTATATACTAAAACTGACATAAAATTTTATTTTAAATTTTTTTCCTGAACGCGATTCAGGAACTTCTAATTTGTATTTCTCAATTCTCATGAGATCCCAAAATAAGTTTGGGATGATTTAGTCAAAGACTAAATCACCTTTGCTTCGTTGTGAAGAAGGTTTACTAATTCATCTATATTGTCTGGTGAAACGAGCTTAACAGCTCCTTTTTCAGCTGGTTTTTCAAATTTAACTGAATTGGTTTCAGCAGCATCTTCAGTTGGTTCGACGATCGTTAAAGGTTTTTGTCGCGCTTGCATAATGCCTCGCATATTGGGGATACGTAATTCACTTTCTTCGACCAGTCCTTTCTGTCCGCCAATAATAAGTGGTAGACTTGTTGAAACGATTTCCTTACCACCATCTATTTCACGAATAGCTTTGGCATTTGTACCATCCACTTCAAGATCGATACAGGTATTCACAAAATTAGAATCAGTTAGCGCAGCCATCATTCCAGGCACCATTCCTCCATTATAATCAATTGATTCTCGCCCCGCAATCACCAAATCGTAACCACCATCTTGCATCACCTTAGCTAATTGTTTTGCTACAAATGATCCGTCTTTTGGATGTGCATTTACGCGAACTGCAGCATCTGCACCAATAGCAAGTGCTTTCCTTAAAGTTGATTCTGTTTCAGGTCCACCTACATTTGCCACGGTAACATTAGCTCCTTGTTTTTCCTTGAACCACATGGCTCTTGTGAGACCGAATTCATCATTCGGATTAATGACAAATTGCACACCATTAGTATCGAATTTGGTATCTCCATCAGTGAAGTTGATCTTAGATGTCGTGTCCGGTACATGGCTTATACACACTAAAATTTTCATATCTAAATGTTTGATTTTTAAATGAATTTTTTGAAGTTACGAAGGTAAGATAAATTTCCATAAATTACTATGCACGCATAGTAAATTTTAATTTTTTTTGTTGCCTACTTTATTGCTATTTTTGCTTTTCCTGTTACAAACAAGACATTAAATGAAGACTATTCAATTTAGAGAAGCCATATGCGAGGCAATGAGCGAAGAAATGCGCAGAGACGAGTCAATTTACCTGATGGGTGAAGAAGTTGCAGAGTATAACGGAGCCTATAAGGCATCAAAGGGGATGCTTGATGAGTTCGGTGCAAAACGTGTTATTGATACGCCTATAGCTGAACTTGGATTTGCAGGAATTGCCATTGGGTCAACTATGACTGGTAATCGTCCAATCGTGGAGTATATGACCTTTAATTTTTCTTTGGTGGGGATTGATCAAATCATTAATAATGCTGCCAAGATCAGACAAATGTCTGGTGGGCAGTTCAAATGTCCGATCGTTTTTCGGGGTCCAACAGCTTCTGCAGGACAGTTAGGTGCGACGCATTCTCAAGCCTTTGAAAACTGGTTTGCCAATACACCTGGGCTTAAAGTGATCGTACCATCTAATCCGTATGATGCCAAAGGATTATTGAAATCCGCCATTCGCGATGACGACCCAGTGATCTTTATGGAAAGTGAGCAAATGTATGGTGATAAAGGCGAAGTGCCAGAAGAGGAATATACAATTCCAATTGGTGTAGCAGAAATCAAGAGGTCTGGTAATGATGTAACGATTGTGTCTTTTGGAAAGATCATAAAGGAAGCTTACAAAGCAGCCGACGAACTTGAAAAAGAGGGCATATCATGTGAAATTATCGACCTTAGGACTGTACGTCCAATGGATCATAATACCATTTTGGAATCTGTCAAGAAAACCAATAGGTTAGTTATTCTTGAAGAGGCTTGGCCTTTTGGAAATGTTGCCACTGAAATTACATATCAAGTACAATCACAGGCATTTGATTATCTCGATGCGCCAATCATAAAAATAAATACAGCTGATACCCCAGCACCTTATTCTCCAGTTTTGTTTGCGGAATGGTTGCCAAATAGTAATGATGTGATCAAGGCCGTTAAGAAAGTAATGTATAAATAATAAATAAAGCGTAATTTTTTACGTTACTAAAACTTCATTAGCAGAGTTGTTGATGAAGTTTTTTTGTCTTATGAAAATAAAATTACTTCTTTCGTTTTTCTTTTTCGGAATTGTTTCGGTATGTGCCCAGACCAAGGTCAGCGGTTACGTCTACGATTCTCAGAACGAACCAATCGCCTATGCCAATGTTATTTTTAAAGGCTCTTCAGAAGGAACAATATCCAATGAGGACGGTAAATTCTACCTAGAATCTGATCAAACTTGGGATACAATCATCGTGACCTTCGTGAGTTATGAAAGGCAAGAGATCGATTTACCTCAAAAAGTCAATTATGCCTTGAATATTGTCTTGAAAGATGAGACAGCTCAGCTTAATCAGGTGGTCATTTATTCTGGGAAGCAATCCAAGAAAAATAATCCAGCTATCGATATACTGAAGAAGATATGGGAACGCAAACGACAAAACGGACTTAAAGGATTCAAACAATATGAGTACGACAAGTATGAAAAAGTAGAGTTCGACATCAATACTATTGATAGTGCGCTTATAAAAAGCAAAATATTTAGAGGGATGGAATTCGTTTTCAATGAAGTCGATACCTCAAGAGTGACTGGTAAAACCTATTTGCCAATGTTCATTAACGAGGCCGTTTCCAAAGTCTATGGTGATAATACCATAGGAAAAGAAAAAGAGGATCTCATTGGAAATAGGAATTCAGGATTTAGTGATAATCAAACCATTATTGATTTTGTAGATGACCTTTATTCTGATTACGATATTTATGATAACTACCTGAAATTTTTCGATAAAAGTTTTACGAGTCCATTATCCAAAACAGGAGTGAGTGTATATAATTATGTCCTATCCGATAGTGCTTTTATTGACAATAAATGGTGCTATAATATCATCTATTACCCTAGACGGAAAAATGAGCTGACCTTCAAGGGTGATTTTTGGGTAAATGATTCTACGTATGCTATTAAGGAAATCAATATGCAAGCGAGTAAGAGTGCCAATATCAATTGGGTAAAAGAAATTTATATTGAGCAAGAGTTTGATGTGTTGAACGACTCAGTGTTTCTTGTGAAACGCGACTATATGCTATCTGATTTCACCTTCAATAAAAAAGAGAAGTCACGGGGCCTTTATGGTAAGCGAACGACTTTGTACGACAATTACGTTTTCGATAAAGAAAAGGATAAGAAATTCTACGAAGAGCGTTTTTATAGTTTCGATACAGACATTTATAATAGAGATGATTCGTTCTGGGAAGATAACAGACAGGAAGCCTTGAGTAAAGATGAAAGAGGCGTTTATAAAATGTTAGATACTTTAAAGACCGTAAAAAAATTCCAGAGACTGTATAATCTCGGAAGTATTTTAACATCTGGCTACATCGAGTTTCCAAGTATCAAGTTAGATTATGGTCCGATCTTTTCAACCTTTGGTTATAATGAAGTGGAGAAAATACGAATACGCGCAGGAGGAAGAACCTATCGCGGACGAAATGATCTTTGGCGTCTGGAAGGCTTCTTAGCCTATGGGTTTGGGGATGATAAATTTAAATACGGTCTTTCAGGTAAATGGTTATTGACCAAGAAACGGCGATTGATCATTGCAGGTGGCAATAGACGGGATGTGGAGCAGTTAGGCGCAAGTTTAACATCGTCGACTGATGTTTTGGGTCGAAATCTGGCTTCAAGTTCAGTTATTACCACCTCGACCAATGATAAATTAACGAGTATCAACCTGTCATCATTGTCCTTGTCGTTCGAACCCAAGCGTAATGTGATTGTGAGATTAGGGGGTGATTACAGGACTTTGGAATCGGCTTCTGAAACCTTTAGTTTGGATTACGTGGACCCAGAATCTCCAACAGGGGTGTCATCCGAGATAAAGCAGTTTGAAACGGCATTCTCGGTCAACTATTATCCAGGACGAAAAATGTCTGGATTTGGTGTAGAGCGCCATGTGGCCAACGATAATTTCGCACAATTGTACGCGAAGATAAGTATCGGTGATAAGTCGATATTAAATAGTGATTTCGATTATACCAAGGTGCAATTCTCGTATACGCAACCCTGGCAAATAGGTGGTTTTGGAAGATTATGGACCACCGTGGAAGTAGGTAAAACCTTTGGTGAAGTACCCCTGGGCTTATTGAGTGTGGTTCCGGGAAATCAGTCGTACTTCTCGATCTATAATACCTTTTCGCAACTCGACTTTTATGAGTTCGTAACAGATACCTATACTTCAGTGAACATCCATCATAATTTCAATGGGCGATTGTTATCGCGTGTGCCTTTCTTGAGGAAGTTCAATTTACGGGAGGTCGTTTTTGTAAGAGGTGTTTGGGGCGAATTGTCCGATGCTAATAAAGCCTTGAGTGCACCTACTGGAGTTCCTTTGATCGCACCAACCGATGAGATCTATTACGAATACGGTTTCGGGATTGATAATATCTTCAAGGTCCTGCGGATCGACTTTAATTTCAGGGGTAACTACCTCGATGTGCCAGATGCGCGAAGTTTCGGAGTCACTGCAAGCTTTGGGTTTAATTTTTAATGAGCATTCCCGCATTTCTGTCTTGCTCAGTATCAAATCTGTAGTGAATTCGTTTCATTTTGTTGTTGCCTATCTTAACTTTACAATCCTAATTAGTATTTTTTATGAATATCAACAATATGGTGCACTTCTTAAAGGAGTTGCAACTAAACAACAACAAGGCATGGATGGATGCCAATCGTAAATGGTATACCGAAGTCCGTGAAGATTACATTGTTTGGCTCGATGATATGAATGTAACACTTAGTGGATTGGATGACGAGTATTACGACACGCCTGGCAGAAAAGGGATTAACCGTATCAATAATAACTTGATGTTTCACCCGAATAAGCCTATCTATAAAGACCATTTTGGAGCAGGCTTGGACAAGCGCCCGAACACGGGCGATTTTTATGTAGAGATCGGTATTGAGCGTTGCATGTTTGCAGGTGGGCTTTGGCGACCTGACCCCAAGACGCTTCGAAGCATTCGAGATGCCATAGATTATAATGGTGAAGACCTCAAGAAGATCATCAATAAACCTTCTTTCAAAAAAACCTTTGGCGATTTGCACGAAGACACAAAACTAAAGAGCTCCCCTAAAGGCTTTTCTAATGATCACGAACATATTGATTTGCTGCGCAATAAAACTTTTGCAGTAGTTCATGAATTCTCGACCGATGACGCTCTACAAAGCAACCTGAAAAAGAAGCTCATTACCGTCTATAAAGAAATGCTGCCTTTTAGGCGGTACTTGAATCAGGCAGTGACGGTGTAATACAATTTTTTTTATTCTATTGCCGTATTCTCCATTTGTAGATCAGTAACAAAATTCCAACGGCAAGTACGCCGTATAATAGTAGTTTTAGCCAAAAAGGAAAAGAGGTTGACATGTCAATAGGGGAAGCATCCCCAATGAGAACAAGTCCTGCCCAATATTGAGGGTGTGCTGTTCGACCTTCGGCATTTTTTATATAATCCAATTTTGCAAGTCGTAAGGCAGCATCTTTAGGCTGTCCTTGGCTTATATGGTCATAAAATGATTTTACGATCTGGGTGCTGGATTGCTCGTCAATTTTCCACAGACTTGTTAGAATACTTTCACTGCCAGCATAATTAAAAGCATGTGCTAAAGAAATCATTCCTTCACCTGACTGAAATGTTGGTTTCCCAGTCTCACAAGCTGTTAGTATGGCAAGGTTGGCATTTAGGTTCTGATTATAAATTTCGTAGGTATACAACGAATTATCGTCTTCCTGAGGTGATTTCGCAAATATGAGTCGTGATAACTCAGGGCTGATATTATTGGATTCGGCGTGTGTGCCTATATGAATGATCTTGTGCTCATTGGCCTCTTTTGTGAATATTTGTTTAGATGCTTTTTCATTAATAAATGACGAACCGTTAAAAAGTTTGGAAAATTCTTTAGCCAAATCGACACTAAAAGGTTGAGGTAACAAGGTAAGATACGTCTTATCAATGCTAATGGGATCTGTAACGGCTAATTTATAATCGTCCTTCATTTGTTTGTTGAATTCCGGCGCAAAGGCAACAAAGTCATTGCTGTAATCCATTGTTTTTCGTCCCTCATCAAGTAATAACAAACTATAATTGTATGAAATGGAATGTTTGGTCAGTAAACTATTCAATATCATATCCTTAAATGAAGATACCCTAGAAGGCGTGAGCGTTTCAAAACTTAGATTAAAAAGCTGCCCGTCAGGAATGATAACAACGTTTTCGGTGTTGATTTTTTCTTCAAAAGGGTCCCAAATAACTTGATGAAGCTCATGAAGCATCTTACCTATTTTAGAAATATCCGATTGATTTTCGGCGAGTTGTGCAATATGATTTTCTACAGATCTATAATTAAGCTTGAAAAGGTCCTTAGTTGTTTTAGTAACCACAAAGGAATACAGTTCCTCGTCGATGAATAAATAGCGAACTACGGTTGAATTTTCAGATAGATTGTTTTGTAAATTATCTATTGGCTCTTCAATGGTTGCATAACGCATATTGTAATATTTGGGATAGTCCTGTTTCAAACTATCAACAAATTGAGTCCACTTTTTATTGACTTCAAAATAACTATTGATGTTTTCAGTGGTTGTTAAACTCGAAGAAATTTTCGTTTTAAGGTCTTTTTCTCTTTTTATGATAGCATCGGGAATATCCGCAAACGCGAGGTTGTTCTTCATGTTTAATCGCGAGCGAATTCGATTGTAAATACCTGATTCATGAAGCTCGATGATCCTGTCTAGATAGGCAGATGAATTCGTCTTTTCATATAACTCAAGAGCAATTTTCTTCGAGAAATCAGTATTGAATTTGTAATTGGAAAGTAAAGCTTGGATGTCTTCCGTTTTATATACGGTCGTTTTACGCTTTTCCAATGTTAAAGTGGCCTCATCCAATTGGTCGAGAAGGGATTTTAAGAAAGATTCGTCTTTTTCACTGGTCAACTCATATTCCGATTTAGATTGCAATAAAAGCAGGTATGGTTTATAAAATTCAATTTGATTGGCATCCATAGAGGACGCGGCATTCTTTAGTTTTTCATTTATGAAATTCATGCCCTCCTCGGCCCACTGCAAGGAATTCTCAAAATCGCCACTTTCGTAATAGACTTCCGTAAGGCTGACAATTTCCTTCAGAAGTGGAAAGTTATTCTCACCACCGTTCTTTAAGACATAGTCATAGGTTTTCCTAGCAAAGGAAATTCCTTTTTCCTGATTTCCGTTCTTCACAAGAAAAAGGGCGTAATCTCTTAGTAACATCAAATATTCCTGGCTGTATTCATCTGGATAGGCTTTACGATAGAGTGCTTCACTTTCTTGAAAAAGGGATAGGGCCGAAGCCGTTTCTTTTTTTTCTGTATAAGCCTTTGCCTGCATATATAAAATATCGGCCTCAACAGATAAGTATTTATTTGTTGATTCTCTTAGGTTCTTGAGCGCCAGATTAGTGGTCTCAATACTTTTATCAAATTCTTGAAGTTCTATTTCCGATAAGGCAATTTGGCTAAGTGCGGTTGCCATTCTAGGGGATGTAGATTCGAAAACTTCCTTCTTTTTCTCATAGGCATATTGCAACATGTCATAAGCCTTGGTTAAATAACCCGTGTCGTTGTAGAATGCCGCTAAATTGGAAATAGCTGAAGCTTGGAGACGCTTGGATTTTTTAACCAAAAAAGCATCTTTCGATCCCTCAATGATATCCTGAAAATTCTTGATGATCTCCTTTTTTATTTCTATGGCTTCGCTTATTCTTCCTTGCGCATCAATTACCAACGCCAAGTTAAATTTAAAGGCATTGATATAATACGTGCGATCAAAGGCGGTGAGATCACTTTCCTTGGCAGCAAGTATGGCTTTATTAAAATACACTTGTGCACTGTCTAATTTATTCAAGGTCCACATCGAAACAGCGACGCCATTATAGGAGTCCGCTAGAATATATTTCTTGACAGTGGTCGATTGCTCATAGGCAATAGCCGATTCCCTGAAATAATCTACAGCGTTACTAAGATCATAGAGCGCATAATAATTTCCGCCTATTATGTAGTTAATTTTCCCGAGTTCATCCGGTGTCAAATCGTCTAGCTTCTTGGCATGCTCTAGAGCTTTTTTTGAAGCAGCTACACAATTGGTGTCATCACCCAACTCAAGATACAATTTATCTAAACTCAAATAGGCTTTGAACAATGTCCTGTCATTTGCCCTTTTTCGTTTTAAGTCTTCTATGAATTTTTCAGCTTCCTTACCAGCAATGCTAGCATTGCCTTCTGCTAAAGTAACTTTTCCAATATATAGGGGAAATTGGTATAATGAATCGATTTGATTTTTTGTAGTGATGTCCTCAATTTGATTTTGTAGTTCTGAACGTGCATCTGCTAGCTCATTGTTTTCCAGATAATAGTCGATACGCGCAACACCAACGATACTGTCATTTTGAGCATGAAGTTGAGGTGTGATTATAAAAAATAAAATCACAGAAAAGCAATAGCAAATGAATTTCTTCATGAAGCTGATGTTTTAGTCGTTTAGTTCAGAAAGCAATGTTTTGCTATTATCAGTTCTACTAAAGGTAAGATATTTTTTCGCAAATTCGAGATTGTCGATTTTTAAATAAGCCAGTCCTAAATAATAATAAGCATCATTATTAAAGGTGCTTTCGGGATTTTGTGCAACAGTTTCTAAATACGAAATGGCTTTTTCTGCGTTTTTATTTGCTAAATAAGAAACCCCAATAAAGTAATTCAATGTGTCGTTTTCGGGTGCGGTATCATGAAGTTCAGACCATTTATTAATAGCGATAGAATATTCTTCTTGCTTATAGTTGACCATGGCATCATAGAATTCAAAATTATTCGAAGCACTCATCGTTGTTGGTAATCCCGGATCAGGGTTGAAGTATTTGCTGTATAGTTTTTGATTCGAATTCTGGTTCATCACCCAAAATCCACCTACGCTAATGAGAATAACAATAGATGCAGCGATGGCATATAAAAATAGTGGTGTCGTTTTTGATTTGGCAATTGATTTAATAGGTGTGAGGTCCTGTCCTGAATGAAATTCATCAAGTTTTTCTTTTAAGGATTGGGTTTCAATGGCCTCAAGAAGCAACTGTACTTCCTCTACTTTCTGTTTTAGGGTGTCATTAGTCTGAAGTTCATTTTCAAAGGTATTCTTTTCTAGATCAGGCATTGATCGATCGAGATACAACTCGATGCGTTCTAGGTCCTGTTGTGATATGTCATTGTAATTGAGGCTCATTATCAATTTGTTTTAAGGGCTATTTCTCGTAATTTTTGCATACACCTGTATTTTTTATTTCGAGCTGATGCTGCATCTAATTCTAGCTCGTTCGCAATGGTCTTCATCGACTTTTTTTCAAAGTAAAATTTCGTTAAAAGCACTTTGCAGGAATCACCCAAGCTACTAAAAGCTCGCATTCCATTCTGTAATCGTTCATCTTCTAAATTGTCATCATTTATTTTTTCCAAAATAGTATCAGAAGCGTCTATTTGTTGTTCGTTCAGGTTGTGAACGGTCTTCTTATAATCTTTTGAGCGTAAATGATCCATCCATTTGTTTTTTGCAATGGTGTATAAATACCCATTTAAAGAACTCTCATTCTGGGGTGTGAATTTATCCTGTTTAATATTTCGCCATACTGTAATGAAGGCTTCTTGAAATATGTCCTTTGCATGATCTCTGGAGCCATTATTCTTTAATACTAAAATTTCAACTTTAGGATAATTTTCCTGATACAGCGCTTTCAATGTTGATTCATCATTGGTCTTAACAGCATTGATCAGCACAGAACTTGAGTTGGCAGGGTTGGGTTGGAAGTCGGTCTTTCGCATACAGAATCTAAAGATATACGAAAGATGTTAGTTTTCAAACCATTACGGTCAATCTGTCAAAATTACTGTCAATTGCTGTGCTTTATTGGTTGCTTGTATTTATTAATACATATCAGAATACTCAGAATGTCATCAACAATCAATATTTAGAGAAGGCCTCAGGTGGTCAGTAATGAGTTTACAACCGAAGAAGCACTAAATGATAATTTTAATGTAAAACTATTTAGCGCTAAGGCGCAACACTAGCGATTAGAGCGTATTTGAAACAGGTGGTGCCGGTTCAGTTCTTAGTCTTTTCCTTGAATTTATCAAAATCAGACGGTGCTTCCATTTTCGGAAAGCTATTGTTTTTGGCATCTGTATCGGCGAACTCGAAGTTAGGATCCAGATTCACTTTCTGTACTTGCTTCTCTTTAATAAAGGTCTTCTGGATTTCGTATTCATTATGACGCCATATGGTTTCTGGTAACTTATCGATCTCTTTAGTGCCATCGGTATACACCCACTCAATGGTTACTGGCATAACTAAACCGCCAACGTTCTTTATGGTGATTTCGTAAATATTCTTACCTTTTAATTGCTTGCGCAATTCAGGTTCGTCCATGCGAGACAGGAATTGACCATAGGCTTGGTCTGGTGTAGAAGTCATGGTGATCACTTCTGGTCCGCTTGAGAAATCCTTGGCTATCTCACCTTTGCTATCACTTGGGATCTTGAATTTTGTTTTTTTGTTCTTGTCCTCAATGGCCACTTGATCCTCAACGGTAAACCATTTTACGTTCGTGAGTTCCATATCTACATTATCCGTAGTAAAGAACCATCCTCTATAAAACCAATCCAGGTCATTAGCCGTGGCATCTTCCAAGGTCCTGAAAAGATCTGCAGGATTTGGATGCTTGTATTTCCAACGATTGGCGTATTCCTTGAAGGCTTGGTCAAAGAGTTCTTGGCCCACTACAGAGTTCCTCAAGATCTGTAATCCGACGGTTGGTTTGCGGTAAAAATTATTGCCGAACTGGCTCATGAGTTCGTTATCCGAGGAGGTCATGATCGGGCGCATGATATCCTTGTCACCACTCATGAATGGGACGATGCTTTTAGGTGTGGTGTAATTGGAATTTGGATAACGTTCTTTCATCGTGCGTTGATGAATGAAGGTATTGAGGCCTTCGTCCATCCACATCCATTGGCGCTCGTCTGAACTTATGATCATCGGAAACCAATTGTGACCCACTTCGTGCACAATGGTGCTGATCATCCCCATTTTAGCTCTATCGGATATCTTTCCATCCACTGGGCGTCCGCCATTAAAACTGATCATTGGGAACTCCATCCCAATATTCGAGGTGTTCACCGAAATAGCCACAGGGTATGGGTATTCAAACACCGCTTCCGAATAAATTTCTAATGCGTTTTTAACAGCCAGTGTCGAGGCATCGCTCCACACAGGCAATCCTTCTTTTGGGTAAAACGACATGGCCATC
>CBESOB010000009.1:0-29941 GCA_965530995.1 uncultured Flavobacteriaceae bacterium | reverse complement strand
CATGAAATACAATTTTTACTATTTACTGACGACATATTTTAATATTAATAATAAAAAATACTTATATTATTGATACTTTAGCTTATAATACTGACGACATAAATATGAATATAGATCAGATAATATTCGCATTATCACATCAAGAACAGCTACAATTCGTTCTATATCTCCAGAAAAAGAACAAGCGGCCAGACACCAAGAACATCGATCTGTTCAAGCTGATTAGCAAACAAGAACTAACCTCCAACGAAATTTGCGCAAGACTTTACGGCACAAAGAGCAAAGATGCCTATCATGCACTTCGCAAACGCTTGCACCAATCATTAATCGACTTCACAGCGAACACGAGTATCGAAGAAGAGAATTCCCTGGATATACAAATCATTAAATACATTCTTGCCTCTCGGGCCTTCTTGATTCGTAAGCAGTACAAAGTGGCTTATAAAGTATTGGATAAGGCAGAAATCATGGCACAAGAGCATTTATTATTCCCTTTGCTTAACGAAATATATCACACTAAGATCCAATATTCATATACGAATCAATCTGAAGACATTGACGCCCTTATCAGTAAATTCAAGGCCAACCAGAAGGATGT
The DNA here is from genome assembly GCA_965530995.1 of uncultured Flavobacteriaceae bacterium. GTDB lineage: Bacteria > Bacteroidota > Bacteroidia > Flavobacteriales > Flavobacteriaceae > JABABD01. The sequence goes on along the minus strand of CBESOB010000009.1, from coordinate 29,343 downwards.
TTTCCTCGAAGACGAACTCAATATTGTGTACGCCAAAATCCGTCAGGTTCTTGATCAATTCACATATCACGGTGACATCGTGGATTTCGAGACATTGCTTGTAAACACTCTAAAAGAGCATAATATTACCATTACCGATTCCATGTCTTTCAAATCCCTATATCAGTTAATGACTATCGTGAGCATCTCGGCTTTTGTTACCAAAGACTATTTAAGAATCGAACCGTTCTTGATTGGCGTTTACAAAGCATTACATGACCACAAGGAAAAAGAAAAACAACTCTATTACCATATACAAGTACTATACCTCATCGCCTACACCCTATTTCGTAACAAAAAGTTTGATGCGTCTTTATTCTATTTGAATCGAATGGATGAACAAATGCAAATGAAGAGAAAGAAATATTATAATACCTTCAATCTAAAACACAAATTTTTATTAGCGCTTAACTACAATTATTCTAAGAATCCACAAAATGCAATATCCATACTTGAAAATGTCATCATCAAAAAGCATCCTGACATTGAAGCATTACTATATATATACCTAAGTCTTGTCATGTGTTACTTTCAACAAGGCAAACTCAAGAAAGCTCAATCCATTTTTTTGAAATTCAACCATCGCGACAAATGGTACGAGGAAAAAGCCGGAAAGGAATGGGTGATCAAAAAAAACTTGATCGAGATCCTTCTCCACTTAGAATTAGGGAATATTGACTTGATGGAATCGAGACTATTAAGTTTTAAGCGGAACTACTATCAATTCTTAAAATCCCTTGAGCAAGACCGTGTGATCACCTATTTGAGTTTAGTTGAATTGTATTACAAGAACCCAGAGCGTGTAACTTCCGATGAATTTTTAAATCTAGTGAAAACCTCTTTTGAATGGGTCGGTGCAAAACGTGAAGACATTTTTGTGATGAGTTTTTACGCTTGGCTGAAAAGCAAGATGGAGCAGAAACCCTTGTACGATATCACCATGGGTTTGGTTGAAAAAAGTCAAAACGTTAATTAGACGTTAATATCTTCATAGCGATTAAACTATTCAATTAATTGCCTGTCATATAATTGAACAATTCAAAATTTAAAACGAATGAAACGCTTTTTAATAATAGCACTGTTATTTATAACACTAAATAGCTTTGCGCAAGACAAAAGAAATGAACATTTAAACAAGCCTGATTTTACCCCAGAGCAAATGGCGACATTAAAATCGAAACACATGGCTTTGAACCTAAATCTTGATGATTCACAAAGGCAAAGATTATATGAATTGAATCTTGATCAAGTGAAGCAACGCAAGTCCAAAAGAGAAGAATTTAAGAATAGCAAAAAACCAGGTGAAAAACTCTCAACTGATGAGCGATTCAAGCTTCAAAATGAACATTTAGACAAAGCCATGGCTCAAAAATCCGAAATGAAAGCTATCCTGGACAAAGAGCAATTTGATAAATGGGAAAAAGGCATGAGTCGCAAGACGACGAAACGAAAGCAATCTCAAAATCGTAAGAAGATGTTGAAAAGAAAAATAATGACGAACTCAAGAAGACTATAGTTTAGTTGGTTAGTTTTAGATTGAAGAACGCACTGATAACATTATCGGTGCTTTTTTTGACCAATTATTTTCATCCAATCAAAAAATTCTTATTTTAGGGGTAACAATTCAATTTTCACAAAACACTCGTTATGAAAAAAATACTTACTATTTGCGCTTTTACTTTTGCCTGTTTACTTGGTACTCAAAATAGTTTTGCTCAAGCAAAACAAGCTAATGCCACTATACAATCCAACATCAAGGAAGATGTAAAGACTATATCAAATTCATTAGGATTGAATACAGAGCAAACAGATGCTTTTGCAGAAGCCTATGTGCAAAGATCGAAATTATATGAATCTGAAAAATCTTCGATGACCAATGAAGTAAAAAGTAAGATCGAGCAACAGTTCTATGCTAAACTAGAAGGCATATTGACTAAAGAGCAATTTGAAAGATATAAGTCAATGAACAAAAAGTAATTTCACCTAAAATATAAGACCAATAAAGCTTCGTTATTACGAGGCTTTTTTGTTTATAAAGTTTTGGCTACTTTCTCTACTGCTGTGATTGTGGTATCTAAATCTTCATAAGTCAGTGCATCGGTAATGAACCATGTTTCAAATGCACTGGGTGCAATATAAATACCCTCTTGAAGGAGTCCATGAAAGAATTTCTTGAAGGTAGCATTATTGCCATTCGCAGCGGTTTCAAAATCCACGACCGCATTCTTATCAAAATGCACTGAAATCATTGACCCTATTCTATTGATAGTATGTGCAACGCCATTCTCAATGAACACCTTCGAAATTCCTTCATGCAGATAAGCCGTTTTCGCTTCTAATCTTTCAAATATTCCAACATCGGAATTCAATTCTGTCAACATGGCTAGTCCTGCGGCCATAGCTAACGGGTTTCCGCTCAAAGTTCCCGCCTGATACACCGGTCCTAGTGGCGCTAAATGATCCATGATCTCATTCCGAGATGCAAATGCGCCAACGGGTAATCCGCCACCGATCACTTTCCCGAAACAAACAATATCTGCCTTAATTTGCATGAGTTCTTGCACACCTCCCTTTGCCAAACGAAATCCGGTCATAACTTCATCGAAGATCAATAAGATGCCATGATCATAACAAAGAGTTCTCAACCCTTCCAAAAATCCATTTTTGGGAGGGATACAGCCCATATTACCTGCAACCGGTTCTATAATGACTGCAGCAATTTCAGTCTTATTGGCAGCTATCAATTCTTCTACATTCGCTAAGTCATTAAACTTAGCAAGAAGCGTGTCTTTTGCAGTACCTTCCGTAACTCCTGGACTATTTGGTGTTCCAAAAGTCACCGCCCCGCTTCCAGCTTGTATCAAGAACGAATCGCTATGACCATGATAACAGCCTGCAAATTTTATGATCTTATCCTTACCTGTATAACCCCTAGCAAGCCTAACGGCGCTCATGCAAGCTTCAGTTCCTGAATTCACAAAACGAATTTTATCGATATTAGGCACCATTGAAACTGCCAATTCAGCAATTTTGGTTTCAATTTCAGTAGGCATACCAAACGATGTACCCTTCTTCGCCTTATCAATAACCGCATTGACAACGGGTTCATAGGCATGTCCCAAGATCATCGGACCCCAAGAATTGATGTAGTCGATCAATCGATTTCCATCTTCATCCCATAGATAGGCCCCTTTTGCCTCTTTTACAAAAATCGGAGTACCTCCTACTGCCTTAAAAGCCCTAACTGGTGAATTCACGCCGCCAGGAATCACTCGTTCTGCATTTGCAAATAGTTCGCTACTACGTTTATATATCATATTAAAAATCCTTTGGAAGAGGTTTTACAGACAAGACTTGACCAATATGAAGTTGTGAGGTATCGAGCCCGTTTAATTTCTGAAGTGTTTCGATCGTAATCTTATATTTCCGAGACAAGGAATATAAGGTATCCCCTTTTGCGACAGTATGTTTATCATTGACAACCATTATTTTTTTTGCGGGCGAATGGTCTTTACCCAAAACCTCAGCATCCAGTTTATACAACTCATAACGTTCGATCAAGGAAATGAGCTTTTGAGGGTACTTCTTATCAGTGGCATAACCAGCTTTTTTAAGGCCTTTTGCCCAACCTTTATAATCATCTTTATCTAATTGAAAGAGATCCATATATCGTTTACGTGATGTCAAGAACAAGGAATGATCCCTATACGAATATTTTACATTGTTATACTTCCTGAAACATTCTTGTTTGGCGTCATCATCATGATAGATCTTCGCTCCAGTCCAGTCATGGCATTTAATACCAAAATGATTATTGGCCTTAACCGATAGCCTTCCTTTTCCCGATCCAGACTCTAGAATACCTTGAGCCATAGTGATACTTGCAGGAATACCATATTTTCGCATTTCATCCTTGGCAATATCGCTTAGGCCATATATATATGCCTCTGTTGAAGTCATGCCCGCCACTGGGGCTTTAGGGCTGACTTCTTCTCCAGCATCTTGGATTTCAGAAGTGGCGATGACCTCGTCCTTATCACGAGTCAACTCTTTTTTATCCCCTTTCGATTTTTTGGTTACAATACCCTTTCTAGAGCCACAACTCGCAATGAAAAGGCAAAGACTCAAAACAAAAAATATATGCTTACCTGTATTCATTCAATTCTATTAAAGGCATTTGTTTCTTTTTCAGTAGGCGATTCATTCCTAACACGCCTTGTATTCCGCCAGTGTGTATCGCCAATATTCGTGACCCTTTTGGGAAATATCCCTTATTTATTAAATCATTGATACCAAACATCATTTTTCCAGTATATATAGGATCCAATTGGATGCCGCTCGTTTGTTTGAATTGATTGATAAACGCCACCAGAGCCTCATTTATTTTAGCATAGCCTCCAAAGTGATAGTCATTGATCAATTCCCAATTATCTTGTTTTGCAAATTTACGAATATCTTCTTGCAAAAAATCGCCTTTCAAAGCCGGAAATCCGATGACTTTTTGACCTTGTTGACAACTATTTATCAATCCGGAAATAGTACCTCCTGTGCCCACAGGGCAACAGACATAATCGAAATTTTCATCCTCTGTAGTCAAGATTTCTTCGCATCCTTTAATTGCCAATTCATTTGTTCCTCCTTCTGGAATTACGAAGCAGTCGCCAAAATCATGATTAAGTTGAGATAGGAATTTTTCAGATGCTTTTTCACGGTACACGGCCCTAGTCACAAAATGCAATTCCATTCCACAACTTTTGGCAAATAAAAGCGTGTTATTATCGGGGATCTTTGCCTCTAATTCCTCTCCTCGAATTATACCAATGGTCTTGAATCCCATCGCCTTTCCTATGGCGGCCACAGCAGCAATATGGTTTGAGTAAGCACCACCGAAGGTCAACAAGCTAAGAACAGCTCGGTTTCTTGCCTCCTCAATATTATATTTTAATTTACGGTATTTGTTTCCTGAAATATGGGAATGTATCTGATCTTCCCTTTTCAGGTAAAGTTGGACATCAGTATTATTGTCCAATGACACTTGTTCATTAACACTTTTATCTAACCGAATGGGGTTCTTCATTATTGCGAAGATACTTCAAAAAAGTCCAAGGTTTGCGTTCGTCCAAATAGCGAAGATCAGTTTCATTACTATAGGACTCCCTTTCGAATGATATATTGATATACGCCAAATACCAATTATTATATTGAATATATCGTACTAGGAATTCTACGATATAAAAAATATAAAACGGTAAAATAAGTAATTCTAACTGTTGCTTTAAATGAATCTTCTCATGATTAATAAGTACTTCATCAGTTTTTGAAGACTTGTGTTTCAAGAATACAAAAGGATATAATGTCAAACCAGAGTATCCCTTTGGTATCAGGTATTTCGATATAAATATCATAGAAACTTGGGCGTTAATTCATTGTAATTTACATTATCTTTGTTAAGCAGAAACCATGCCTAAACATATTTTTATAACCAAGTTGCTAACAGTCAGGCATTTCGTTGCGACATATAATGAAAGAAAACATCCCCATTGAAGAAGGCGATTTCTACCTAACACCTGAAGGTTACCGCTGTTTTACTGAACAATACCATTTAAAAAGAGGTTATTGTTGCGAGAGTAACTGCCGGCATTGCCCCTACGGTTATGAACCTTCGACTGGGCTCAGGACAGGTAATAAGACGAATCAGTAAAAAAAAAGTAATGGACCTAATCAACCTCACATTCCAAGAGCAAGTATTACAGGGCATCCCTGATAAATTACCGAAGTCTAAGATTTATGACCCTTCAATAAACCACGCGCCGAAACGCAAGGATGTTTTATCAGTAGAAGAAAAAAAGTTAGCTCTAAAAAATGCATTGCGCTACTTCGATGCACAGCACCATTCTGTCTTGCTTCCAGAATTCAAGGAAGAATTAGATACTTATGGTCGAATTTACATGTATCGCTATCGCCCGGAATACAATATTTACGCAAGACCTATTGATGAATACCCAGCTAGGTCTAAACAAGCCGCAGCTATTATGCTCATGATCCAGAATAACTTAGATCACGCCGTAGCACAACATCCGCATGAACTTATTACTTACGGAGGTAATGGAGCCGTTTTCTCTAATTGGGCTCAGTACCGATTGACCATGAAATATTTGGCTGAGATGAATGACGAACAAACCTTGGTGATGTATTCTGGACATCCTATGGGGATATTTCCTAGTCATAAAGAAGCGCCAAGAGTTGTTGTAACTAACGGAATGATGATACCTAATTATTCTAAACCTGACGATTGGGAAAAATTCAATGCCCTTGGAGTTACGCAATACGGACAAATGACAGCAGGAAGTTATATGTATATTGGTCCTCAAGGTATTGTACATGGTACGACTATAACCGTATTGAATGGATTCCGGAAAATCAAGAAATCGCCTAAAGGCAATCTTTTCGTAACCTCTGGACTTGGAGGTATGTCCGGTGCACAACCCAAAGCGGGTAATATTGCAGGTTGCATTACGGTTTGCGCTGAAGTAAATCCTAAAATTACACAAGTACGATTAGACCAAGGCTGGATCGACGAAAAGATTACAGATTTAGATGAATTAGTGACTCGAGTCAAAGACGCTAAAGCAAAGCAAGTAACGGTTTCATTGGCTTATTTAGGAAACATCGTTGATGTCTGGGAAAAATTTGATGAAGAGCAAATCCATATAGACCTAGGAAGCGACCAAACATCACTCCATAATCCATGGGCTGGTGGCTATTATCCGGTTGGAATGTCTTTTGAAGAAGCTAACGACATGATGGTCAAGGACCCCATTAACTTCAAAAAGGAAGTGCAAAAAACGCTACGTCGTCATACTTCAGCAATCAATAAACATACAGCAAAAGGCACGTATTTCTTTGATTATGGTAATGCCTTTTTATTGGAAGCATCGCGTGCAGGTGCGGATATCATGGCGAAAAACGGCATCGATTTCAAGTATCCTAGCTATGTACAAGACATTATGGGGCCCATGTGTTTTGATTATGGGTTTGGCCCATTCCGCTGGGTTTGTGCTTCAGGCAAACAAGAAGATCTTTTACGAACTGATACTATTGCCAGTGACGTTTTAGAGCAAATGAAGAAAAATGCTCCAGAGGAAATTCAGCAACAAATGTCTGATAACATACAATGGATCAAGGGAGCTCAAGGTAACAATCTAGTTGTGGGCTCACAAGCAAGAATATTATATGCAGATGCTGAAGGCCGTATGAACATCGCAGAATCTTTTAATAACGCCATTGCAAATGGCGAAATTGGTCCTATAATAATCGGCCGTGATCATCATGATGTTTCAGGTACGGATTCACCCTATCGAGAAACCAGTAATATTTATGACGGTTCGCGTTTCACGGCAGATATGGCCATACAAAATGTTATAGGCGATAGTTTTCGAGGGGCTACATGGGTGAGCATACACAACGGTGGAGGTGTTGGTTGGGGAGAGGTCATTAACGGTGGATTTGGTATGGTTCTTGATGGTACTAATGAAGCTGAAAAGCGACTAAAATCAATGCTTTTTTGGGATGTTAACAACGGGATTGCACGACGTAGCTGGGCGAGAAATGAAGAAGCCATTTTTGCCATTAAACGAGCTATGTTAAACGAACCTAATTTAAAAGTAACTTTACCTAATAGTGTTGATGACGCATTACTTAACAATGTATAATTAAAAAAAAGCAATGAAAAATTCTACAAATTTTCACGAAAACCAAAGCCGTTTAAGTGCCGTGAGTAAAAGAGTATTACAAACCATCTCGCTATCCCTATTATTGGTTGTGATAGTATCATGCAGTTCTGTGCGAGTTGCCTCTGATTACGACAGTAAAGTTGACTTCAGTCAGTACAAGACATTTGCCTTCTTTAAATCTGGAATCGACAAAGCAGAAATCAGTGACCTAGACAAAAGACGGATTTTACGCGCCATCGAATCTGAGTTAATGGCAAAAGGATTTACGAAATCCGAAAATCCAGATATGCTTGTGAGTATATTCACTAAATCCAACCAACGTGTTAATGTCTATAACAACGCCTGGGGTATGGGTGGCTGGGGAGGCTACGGTTATGGCTGGGGTTGGAACCCCTACTGGGGAGGCGCTGGATATGGCACTAGTGTTTCTACGTCTACCGAAGGGACACTATATATAGACTTAATAGACGCTGAAAAGAAAGAATTAGTTTGGCAAGGCATGGGTACTGGATATCTTACTCAAGGTAGGGAGAAAAAAGAAGCACTCATAAAAGAATTTGCAAGCAAAGTCATGGAGAAATATCCTCCAGGGGCAGAACAATAAAACAATAAAAAAGCGACTTAGTAAAGTCGCTTTTTTTATTACATCACAATATCATTCTTCCATTCATAAGGTTCTGGGATGTCTGTATCGTCAATCAGTTGTCTTATATCAATCTCGATACCTCTACTCATATCAGTTATAGGCACATCATTAGGGCCCCCTTCAAAAGGGTTCTCTGTGTTTTCTCCGATTTTTTCCATAGTATGGAACACCCAAGACAGTAAGGCACTAAATGGGATTGAGAACCACACAAAATGATTTGCTATGAATTCCTGAACCTTATGCATGATGTCCGTCCGTATTTCATGAGTCGAAAGATCTTCTAAAACACGATCACCAATGACCTCAAAACCTTCCATGACACCGTACGGCAAGAGTAAAATAAAACTCCACACAAACAAATAATTCAATGTGGCATATTGCCTCGGGTACGGGAAATTTTTGATTCGCTCACTCTTTCCCTGCAAGCTGTAAAACTCTACTAGAACATTTACCATTTCCATATGACGGAAATCCTCTATCAACCCTTCATCCATTAATTCCTTTAAACGTCTAGATTGAACGCCAAGAATTTGCGAAGCCTTATTTCCTTTGGCAAAAACCTCATTATAATCATCTTCAGTTAAATAAGCCCTAATCGCTTCCTTAAGAGGATTTTCATCTTCACACACCCAATAATAATTCTCTCTGAATTCAGCATTTGACTTAGTGTTTTTTAAATGCATTTCCCAAGGCCTATCAGAACGTAACTCATAACGCAAAGCCGTTAGCCAAGCGATATGTCTATGCACCAATTCGCGTTTTACAGCTTTCATGTCTTCACTACTTACTTGCTCTTTAGCATGTGTATTCGTGACAAAATCCTTGACCATAATGGTCCAAGAACGCGATGTATTTACAATGCCTCCCCAAATTTTTCGCGCTTCCCATAGCCTATCGTAAGAAGCATTGTTTTTAAAACTTACTAAAAAAGCAACAGCAGTACCCAATACTCCCATTGGTAACCAAGGAATACGAAGCCATTTCCACCCTAGTATGTCAAACAAAATAACTGGAATAGTAGCAAGTATGAGGAATAGGATAATATGCCGTCGTGTCCATTTAATGACACCTTTCACTGGGAAAATTCGTTTTGTATACATCTATAGAATCTAATTTTTTTAGAAATATACGAAAACTAACATCTAAAATTCTTTGGTTTCAATTACTAAACTGCCTTTGATCACTTTATGGATATCTCTTGTATTCTTGATATCTTTTAAAGGATTAGTATTTAGGATTACAAGATCAGAAATCTTACCGACTTCAATAGTCCCAACAGCGTCATTCTTCTTAAGAAAATGAGCGCCATTATAAGCAGATGTCTTTAGCGCCTTTAACGGTGAAATACCCGTAGCTACTAAGGCTTCCAATTCTTTGTGTAATGAAATTCCTGGATACGTATAGGAGTTATATGCACCACTATCTGAACCAGCAAGTAATTTCACGTCTGCATCACTTAATGTTTTGGTGAGTATCCTAAAAAAGGAATTTAATTCCTTTCGGTCTTTCTTTGCCTTGTCTGATGCATTTAACGCCCCTTTAATTCTTCCTTCATAGGTCTTGATAATACCATCACTCATAAATTTAAGATACTCGTCATTTTGATGATCCACTTCATCCAAATTGCTCAGCACATTCCCAATGTGAAGTGTGGGCACAACATATACATCCTTATTCTTTAAGCTTTGAAAAGTGGATTCTGCAACCTCATCGTCATATGTAGCGATTAGTTGTTCCATCGACTTCCAGAAAGTCAACTCTTTATTGACAATAGCTTTGGTAATATCTTCCTCTTTTGACGAACAGCCTTTCAAGACATAATACAAATGTTCTATTGCATCTAATCCTGCATCTAGAGTTGCCTGTAATTCAACCGTAAATGGCATATGCCCTGAGGTGATCATACTTCGTTTTTCGGCTTCCGAAATTGTATTGAGGTACATGTCGCCAGAAATTGTGCTATCATAAAGTTTCACGAAATCTGTTTTTATTTGCTGAAGGGAGTCCAATGCCATTGTGATATCATCACTAGTTTCAACTGGTAATGAACCTGCCCAACGTGCGTTTGGCCCATCAATTTTTGGCCCTGAGGTATAAATGGTTGGCCCAATTAATTCTCCCTGCGAAATTTGATGTTTCCACTCTAACACTGAAGTGGTTAGATCGCCTCCTGCGTCTCTCACAGTAGTAATACCATTTTTTATAAAGAGTTTCAAAAAACGCTTATTAGCTTCAATTAAAGAGTCTCCACCTCGAAAATGTACATGATTGTCCCAAAACCCTGGAATGATGAATTTATTCGATACATCCAAAGATGCCTCGGCATTCAGGATTTTATCAGGATTTGATGCTTCTATCTTTTTTATAATGCCATCAGAAATATAAAGATCTTGTTGATGAATTTCTCCAGAAACTATATCAATCACATTGCCGTTTCGAAGTACTAGGTCATACGATTCTGAAGATTGTTCTTTACAATTGAACAAAATCAAAATCAATGCGATAATCAATAAACTATATCTCATTTGATATCTTTTTCTACTTTAATTTCAGGTTGATCTACCACATCAAACTTAAATATGTCGTCTCTTGAATAATGCCCTATGACATCAAAATCCAATTTACTTAAAGGAATTTCATCCAAATCGATATCTGCAATCAAAACGCCACATTCACCAAATAAAGGTCCAGCTATCACTTTACCCAATGGAGATACTATAATGCTTCCACCTGGACACATTTCCTCAACCTCATCTTTCACCAAATCCTGAAATTTTTCAGGGTACATTGATTTTGTATAGTACTGATTACATCCTAATACAAAGCATCGCCCTTCTAATGCAATGTGTTTCATTGTAGAAATCCACTCGTCGCGGGAATCTGCCGTAGGTGCGATATAGATTTCCACACCTTTCTTATACATTGCCATTCTTGCTTCTGGCATATAATTTTCCCAGCATATCAAACCTCCTAGTTTGCCTATCTTGGTCTTGAAAGTAACTAGCGAATCTCCTGAAGCTTCAGCCCATATGGTCCTTTCGGTTCCTGTAGGCTTGATCTTGCGATGTACGCCTAATAAGCCATCGGTCGGCGAAATGTAGAGCATCGAACAGTACAAGCTGCCATTGTTTTCCTGACGCTCTGTTACGCCAATAACGAGATACACAGAATGAGCTTTTGAAAGTTTCTCTAATCTTTTGAGGTCCTTGCCTTCAATTGAAATACTGTTATTAAAATACTCAGCATAAAGCTGTCGTCCTTCATCAGTTCTTCTGCCAATATTCGCTCCAAAAGAAAACCCTCTAGGATAACCAGGAATAAAAGACTCCGGAAAAACTATAAGTTGGCACCCGTTTTTTACATTTTCTTCAACAAGTGTTTCAACTTTCTGCAAGCTCTTTTCCTTATCGAAAAAAACAGGGCTGTCTTGAATCAAGCAAACTTTAACTTTCATAAGTAAATGTAATAAAATGCAAACTAGTTTTAAAACAAAGTATCTTTTATTACAACCTCATAATGATATCAGTAATGATCATTTGCCCTCAATATTTAATCATCATTTGAACCTTAAAAAGAATCGATGACAAGAATTCCTCTATTTTCAAAAGCACCCATTTTAGGTAGTTCTAAGGTTGCTTCCTGCAGGCTAATTGTACGCCCAATCAATTTCTCAGGATGTAATTCTCCTTTCTTGATCATTTCTAGCATTTCGGGATATTTATATGCTTGCATTCCGTGACTGCCAATTACTTCTAATTCATCCGACAGGATTCTAGCTATTGGTACTTTAGTATTTTGTGAATCTCCAGTCATTAATCCAACTTGTATATGTTTTCCTCGTTTTCTCAAGCCTGAAATAGAATTAAAACAGGTAGTTGCACTTCCCAAAGCATCAATAGAAACATGCGCACCACCATTAGTAAGAGATTTTATCTCTTCAATGATGTGATCATGATTCGTTGCATTAATTGATGACTCCGCGCCTAGCGACTTCGCGAAATTTAGAGTCTCATCATTAATATCTATTGCAATTACATGTGCACCTAGTGCCCTAGCAATCATTATAGCTGACAATCCAATACCTCCACAGCCATGTACTGCCACATATTGGCCTTTAGACACTTTTCCTTGTGCAACAATTGCCCTAAATGACGTAATGAATCGGCAACCCAAAGTAGCGGCAGTGACATCGTTGATCTGCGCAGGGAGCTTCACCAAATTCGTATCGGCAAAATCCAAGGCCACATATTCGGCAAACGATCCCCAATGCGTAAATCCAGGCTGTGATTGTGCATCACAAACCTGATGATTCCCTGACAAACACTGACCACAAGTACCACATCCACAAACAAATGGTGCTGTAACACGATCCCCGATATTAAATTTCTTTACATTCTTGCCTTTAGCTTCAACAACACCAGCTAGCTCATGCCCGGGAACATGCGGCAACACGATATCATTATCATGTCCCATCCAACCATGCCAATCACTTCTACATAGCCCGGTGGCTTTTACCCCAATAACAACACCATCTTCATTAGGCGCTAGATCTTGGACATTCTGAATAGTAATTGGACCTTTAAATGATTCATAAACGGCTGCCTTCATGAGAGTAATAAATTATATTAATAATTCAGTAGTTCATTGATCTTTACCAGTACTTTTTTAGTTGAAGGAATCATCGTTTCCTCTAAAGTGGAATTTAACGGAATGGCTGGCATATTTTCACTGCCTATAGTCATAACAGGAGCATCTAAATATTTGAAGCATTCTTCTTGAATCTTTCCCGCCAAAGCTCTGGCAAAACTATTATTAGAAGGTTCCTCGGTGACCACCAAACATTTACCAGTTTTCTTGACTGATGTCATAACTGTCTTTTCATCTAAAGGAAATAAGGTTCGTAAGTCGATGATCTCAACTTGATCTCGCATCCCTTTGGTCGCGTTATAAGCCCAATGCACGCCCATTCCATATGTGACTATGGTCAGGGTTTCGACATTTTCTTGTTTCCAGATTTCTTGCAACACCCATGCTTTGCCAAAAGGCAGTACATAATCTTCACTAGGCTCAACCGAAGTGGCTGTTTTGGTTCCTGGCACTTTCGACCAATACAATCCTTTGTGCTCAAGAATAACCACGGGATTTGGGTCATAGTAAGCAGCTTTCATCAACCCTTTTAAATCGGCTCCATTACTGGGGTAGGCTATCTTTATTCCTCGAATATTCGTGACAACACTCTCAACAGATGATGAATGATACGGCCCACCACTACCATATGCCCCAATAGGCACACGTAGAATCATACTAACAGGCCATTTTCCGTTGGAGAGATAGCAACTTCTGCTAACTTCCGTAAATAATTGATTGAGGCCAGGCCAGATATAATCCGCAAATTGAACCTCAACTATTGGTTTTAAACCAACGGCACTCATTCCAACGGTAGAACCAACTATAAAAGCTTCTTGGATTGGTGTATTGAATACTCTATCGTCTCCAAATTTCTGAGCCAAGGTGGCAGCTTCCCTAAAAACACCTCCTAATCGTCCTCCAACGTCCTGACCATATAATAAGCATTCTTTATGTTTCTTCATGAGTTCTTCAACCGCGAACAAGGCACAATCTACCATGACCACCTTTTCCGCCCCTTCTGGAGAACGTATCCCTTTTTCTTCAGTGATTGGCGTTGGCGCAAAATCGTTAGTGAACAGATCTTCAGGTTTTGGATCTTCAGCTTTTAGCGCAAGCTTGAAATCTGATTCTACTTTGGCTTTCGCAGAAGACTCAATACCTTTTATTTCTTTATTAGAAAATCCGTATTCCAATAATTGCTGTTTCAGTACTGGATATGGATCACGAGACCGTGCTTCTTCCAAGTCATCGCGATACCATTCCATACGAACACCGGACGTATGATGGTTCAATAATGGCACCTTAGCATGCACTAAAAAAGGACGACGTTCTTTACGAATCGTTTTGATCACTTTCTCTAGAGCTTCATAACTCTCAATGAAATTAGCTCCATCGATAGATATAGCCTCAAGTCCTTTGAAACCTTGGGCATATTCAAACGCATTTTGCGCTCTGGTTTCTTCCGCATTTGCCGAAATATCCCATCCATTATCTTGCACTAAATACAATATTGGCATTTGCTTTAATGCAGCCATTTGGAAGGCCTCAGCGATTTCGCCTTCAGTAACGGATGCGTCACCTAGAGAACATACTGTAATTGGTTTAAGACCTCTCGACTCCGCTCGAGGCGACAATCGTGATGCTTCATCCATTAACCCTTGAAGTTCTTTGTACTGCATTCCCATAGCAACACCAGTTGCGGGGATGGCTTGCATTCCTGTGGCTGACGACTGATGTGGTATTTTTGGTTTATCATCATCTCGTAAACTTGGATGTGAGTAATACGTTCTACCACCGGAAAACGGATCGTCCTTCTTTGCCAATAATTGTAGCATTAGATCATAAGGTTGCAATCCAAAGGACAATAACATGGCATCGTCTCGATAGTATGGGAAAGCATAATCTTGAGGTAGTAATTGCATACCCAACGCTATCTGTATGGCTTCATGACCCCTAGAGGTTGCATGAACGTATTTAGAAACCTCTTTGAAATTGGCTTCATACAATTCTGTCATGGCTTTCGCGGTACAGAGTACTGAATATGCTTTTTCTAAAGTATTTTTATTCATGTTGATCATTATACGTCAGTGCGAGTGATTCTACGAAAGAGAATTGTATCGAGAACTTTTTATTGACTTCTCGATACAAATTGTTAAAGCTTTGCTTTGGTATCTTCAATTAAAATGCATTTTGATTTCAAGAACCTCACAAATCACTCGAAGTGACATTTCGTTTTAAGCATGTTCTTTTTCAACCTTCACCATCCAATTGAATAGGTCTGTTATCTTTCCAGTCTTAATACTGTTTAAGGTCTCGTTCACGTCAACCCCCACAGGATTCTCATGCGATACATGAATAGTTTCACCTTCTGACCCAATTTCCTGGATGTATGCAATACCAACCGCAGTTCCAGTCCCAAAAGCTTCTTCCAAAGTCCCGTTATTAGATGCCTCTCGAATTTCTTCAAGGCTTATTGCTCGTTCTGTCACTTCATACCCTTTATGCCTTAATAATTCAATCACACTTTTCCTTGTGATTCCTGCCAAAACGCATCCATCAAGTTTTGGCGTTATGAATTTTCCAGCGACCTTAAAAAAGATGTTCATGGTTCCGACTTCCTGTATATAATTGTGCTCTTTGGCATCCAACCATAATACTTGGTCATAACCTTTTGCTTTGGCCTGTTCAGTTGGCTTAATGGCTGCCGCATAATTCCCAGCTGCTTTTGCTTCACCAGTTCCGCCTTGAGCAGCGCGAATAAATTTCTTCTCTGCCCAAAGTTTAATAGGCTTACTGAAGAATGGCGCAGAAGGTGAGGCCATAATTATGAATTTGTAATGTGATGCAGCTCGCATACCAATAAATGGTTCATCAGCATACATGAAAGGTCTCAAATACAAGGCACTTCCTTCATGCGATGGAATCCAATTCTTTTCCAATGCCACTAATTGCTTCAAGCCCTCAACAAATAGTTGCTTAGGGAAATCAGGCATTCCCATTCTAGCAGCACTTGTGTTTAATCGTAGTGCATTTTCCACGGGCCTAAATAACAAAGGGTTTCCATCAGGATCTGCCGTTGCTTTCATGCCCTCAAAAATAGCTTGACCATAATGCAATGCCATGGCGGCTGGATGAGTTGGAATCATACCCATAGGCTCAATTCTAGGATTTATCCATTCACCATTTTCATAATCACAAATGAACATATGATCCGTGAATGTAGTCCCTAACGGAATATTGTCGAAGTCGATACTACTAACTTTTGATTCCTTTACTTTATTGATTTTTATATTCTGCATCATAATATTATATCGGTCTATTCATATCAAATTGTTCAAAATAATCGGCAACGCGACGCACAAAACTTCCACCTAAAAATCCGTCAACCACACGGTGATCAAAGGACAATGATAAATACATCATGCTTCTAATGGCTATTTCATCACCTTTTGCCGTTTCTATGACTTCTGGTCTTTTTTTAATGATTCCCAATGCCAATATGGCTACTTCTGGTTGATTGATTATTGGTGTACCCATAACACTACCGAAAGTGCCAACATTAGAGATCGTGAACGTACTTCCTTTAATATCGTCTCCAGTCAGTTTATTCTCCCTTGCTTTATTGGAGAGTTCATTTACTTTGACCGCCAGTTCTTTCAAATCCATACTATCAGCGTTCTTGACCACAGGTACTATTAAATTTCCGCTTGGTAAGGCTGTTGCCATCCCTATATTGATATCTTCCTTTACAATGATAGTATCACCATCCACCGAGGCATTTATATTTGGGAAATCCTTTACGGCCTTTGCAACAGCTTCCACAAATAAAGGGGTGAAAGTCAGTCGTTCCCCATACTTTTCTTGAAATGGTTTCTTATTGGCATTTCTCCAATTGACCATATTCGTCATATCGGCTTCTACATAGGCCGTGACATGCGGAGAGGTGTGTTTGGAATACACCATATGATCCGCTATCATTTTACGCATGCGGTCCATCTTCACGATTTTACCTTCTCCTTTGTCAAAATTTAATTGAGGAATGCGATATGCCGTTGGATCTTGCGAAGGGGGTTGAACAAACTGGAAAGGTCTACCCTCTTCTAAATACTGAAACACATCACTTTTTCGTAATCTACCATCTTTTCCAGTTGCAGGAATGCGCGCTAACTCTTCAAAGCTAATATGATTTGCTTTGGCAATTGAAATTAGAAGAGGCGAGAAAAAAGTATTGTTATTTTGTTTTGCTCTAACCAGCTTTTTTGGAACAGTTTTAATTTTATCTTGAGGTTGTACTTTTTCTTTTACAACGGTCTTTTCTTTTTTACCGGCAGCCGAAACTTGCCCATCGGTATTGATCATGGCAATGGTCTCACCTATTTTAATGACATCATTTGCCTTATAAAGAATTTCTTCTATTACGCCGGAAACATTTGACGGCACTTCAGAATCGACTTTATCTGTGGCAACTTCCAATAGCATCTCATCTTCTTCAATAGAATCACCTACATTCTTGAACCATGTGATAATGGCTGCTTCTGTTATACTTTCGCCCAACTTGGGCATTTTAAATTCGAATTTTGACATTCTTATGAACTAGCGTTTGTTAGTTTTTTACTCTTTCCGGCGCTGTGCACCACCTTCCTCAAGGAAGGAATTATTTCTTCATGAAATCTCTTAAAGTATCGTATCTACCTTCTTGAACGTTCATATTCTCCGGCACTTCTCTTAAAGGCTCCACTGCTTTTAAACTTTCATGACAATCCCTTGGTAATTTCTGATACAATTGTGTGCCTTTTGTTTTCCACTTAATCATTTCATCACTTACTTCCTTAACGACTTTCGCTGGATTGCCAACCACCAAACTTCGTTTAGGAATGACCGTTTCAGCTTTTACAAAAGCCATGGCTCCAACTATACATTCATCACCTATTTCAACATCGTCCATAATAACTGTGTTCATCCCTACCAATACATTGCGGCCTATATTCGCCCCGTGAATTATGGCTCCATGTCCGATATGTGCGCTTTCTTTTAATCTAATTGATTTGCCTGGAAACATATGCACTGTGCAGTTTTCCTGAACATTAACACCATCTTCTAAAACGATTTGCCCCCAATCCCCACGGATTGCAGCACCCGGACCGATATAACAATTCTTACCAATGATGACATTCCCAGTGACAGCTGCTAGAGGATGCACAAAACTACTTTCATGTACAACAGGGATATAACCTTTATATGAATAGATCATTTGTCCTTGAATTCTTTTAATTTTTCCTTAGTAAATTCAGAAAGCACTAATCTGCCACTAATTTTAGCTCTTTGAATTAACAACTGGTCCCAATCTTCTGTACCTCTCCAAAACATGGTTTTCATTTCGGACATAGCTTTAGGATTATAGTTACACAAATTCTTGGTAAACTCCTCTAAAGCATCATCAAGTTCTTGAATACTCTCATAAACTTGTGTAAATAATCCCTTTTGCTGCGCCCATTCTGCCGAATAGAAACTATTGGCATCCATCGCAATTTGCGACATCCCACTTAAGCCTATTTTACGTTGTACAGCTGGACCGACCACAAAAGGGCCAATACCCACATTGAGTTCACTTAACTTAATGGCTGCATATTTCGTAGCCATGCAATAGTCTGTGGCTGAGGCCAAACCAACGCCACCACCAACTGTTTTTCCTTGAACGCGTCCTATAATGAATTTCGGACATTTGCGCATGGCATTAATGACGTTAGCGAATCCTGAAAAGAAGGCTTTACCCATTTCTTCATTGTCTATGGCTACGAGCTCTTCAAAACTTGCACCAGCGCAAAACGTCCGATCGCCTCCACTTTTGAGTACAATGACCTTGATATTCTCATCTTCACCAGCATTGGTTATCGCTCTTGCCAATTCGGAAAGTAACCGCGATGGCAAGGAATTATGGGCTGGGTGAAAAAATTCGATGTAACCAACACCATTTTTAGCAGTCTGTTTTACGTATGGTTCCATATGTTATAGTATTCCAAATTGTTTAAAATGATGAATTAAATGCTTTCGTTCCAGCAAATACCATTCGTATCTATTCATGTCACCAAAAACCATATTTTTTAATTTGGCATCCGGATTTTCTTTGAAATACATTTTATAGGCCTCTCTCGCCACGATGAATTTTTCTTTTGCCGTGGCCAGATCTGGATGTTTTAAATTATCCAAGGTGTCTTTCTCAAGTAAGGGGAAATTAGAGTTGAGTGGAAATTCATTATAATTATAGAGACTTGCATGGACTTTTTCTAAAATCCTCTCAGGTGTTGAAACATCAAAATCCTGAATCTCTCCCGAAGCAATTCTGTACGTATATTCAAGATGTTCAACCATATGTTGTGGCGTCATAATACCCCATTTCCTCTCAGTTCCTTCTTTCAGGTTATTCAAACAATCTTGAATCTTATCATCAGTCATTTCAATAAATGTCTCTTGCTTCTTTTGAACCATGGTCAATACCGTTGCCACCGCCACTAACTCATCTTCTGCATCAAAAATTTCAGCAAACCACTTCACAATGCCACTTGGATGTTCAGCACTCACTACATCCCTATCCACCTTTTGCTTACATGTTAACCGCACATAAATAGTATCGTTATGATATAATGGACGTAAGAACCTACAGTCTTCCAAACCATAATTAGCGGAAACGGGTCCTTTATTCGGGTATACAAATAGTCCAGCTGCGGCAGAGATAATGAAATAGCCATGAGCCGTTCGCTTTTCGAAAATACTTCCATCTAAGGAGGTGATATCGGTATGTGCATAGAAATGATCCCACGTAATATTCGCAAAACCGATGATATCGGTATCGGTAATAGTGCGTTTATGCGTTTTCATGGACATCCCTGGTTGAATGTCTTCCCAATGATATTTAAACGGGTGCTGTTCGGCTTCTTTGTATTTGGCATTTGGTTGATAAATACCCGTAATCTCAGTTAATGTTGTTGGAGACCCTTGAATGGCCGTACGTTGTAAATAATGCTTAATACCTCGCATTCCTCCCATTTCTTCTCCACCGCCTGCGCGTCCAGGACCGCCATGAACAAGACTAGGTAATGGTGATCCATGCCCAGTACTTTCTTTGGCGCTTTCACGATTCAATACTAGGATTCGACCATGATGACTCGCCGCATTAATAACATACTCCTTGGCAATCTCGTCATTATTCGTTGCAATGGAAGATACTAGTGACCCCTTGCCCATTTGTGCCAATTGAATGGCCTCGTCGAGGTTTTTATAAGGCATGATGGTGCTAACTGGTCCAAAGGCCTCACGCTCGTGAATTACCGTATTCTTGAAAGGATGGTCGGCTCTTAGCACTATAGGGCCTATAAATGCTCCATTATTGGCATCCGCGCCGATGGTTTCAATTTTATCCAGGCTCCCGTAGACGATTTGTGCTTCTTTGGCAATGTCTCGTACCGAATTCCTGACTTCTTCAACTTGTTGTTTACTTATCAGCGAGCCCATGCGTACTTCTTTTAATCTAGGGTCACCAATAGTCACTTTATCCAAAGCGTTTCCTAAAGCTATCTGAACATCCTCCATTAAATTCTCTGGAACAATGACCCGCCGAATAGCCGTACATTTTTGACCAGCTTTGACGGTCATTTCTTTTCTGACCTCCTTAATGAACAAATCGAATTCCGGCGTTCCAGGAACCGCATCTTCACCAAGAATCGAGGCATTCAATGAATCCGCTTCCAAAGTGAAAGGGACTGCCTCTTCAATAATTCGTGGATGTGCTTTCAACAATCTACCCGTTGAAGCGGAGCCTGTAAACGTTACAACATCTTGAGAAGTGACCGTATCCAATATCGATGTAACAGTACCGTTTATAATCTGCAAGGCACCCTCTGGTAAAATCCCAGATTGAATAATCTCTCTTGCCACGGCTTCAGCCAAATATGATGATGATGGTGCAGGTAATACCACTGCTGGTACTCCAGCCATCCAATTGACCGCACATTTCTCGAGCATTCCCCAAACAGGGAAATTAAAAGCATTTATGTGTACTGCCACCCCTTTTTTGGGCACCATGATATGATGTGCCATAAAGCGTCCACCATGAGAGAGATCAATCGGTTCGCCTTCTACATGATAGGACTGATTAGGAAACAACTTTCTTAAAGATGCATTGGCGAATAGATTTCCGAAACCACCTTCAATATCTATCCAACTGTCAATTTTCGTAGCACCAGTTCTATAGCTTAATTCGTAAAACGCATTCTTTTTTTTGATGAGATAGAATGCCAACTTCTTGAGCATATTACCACGTTCTTGAAAAGTCATTTTACGAAGTACTTCGTCTCCTTTAGTTCTTCCATATTGAAGAATTTCTGGAATATCAAGACCTTCAATTGCGACACTGGTAAAAGCTTCACCAGTGATGGCATCGAGCACGGGTATTCCTTCTCCCTTGCCTTCTATCCATTGGCCTTGTACGTAATGTTGAATTTTATTCATAATAACTATTTATGCCATTATTCTAACTATTCTTCCTGTAATCTTTCCTTCAACACACTTAATGTAACCATCTACGATTTTTCGCATTGGCACGGGTGTGTTACCCGGAAAGTAATCTTTGTATTTTTCATAGGAATCTTCTACCAGATCAGAGCATACTGCATTGATCCTAATTCCGTTTTCAAGTTCTAATGCCACTGCCTTCACAAAACTATGAATAGCACCATTTACCATGGCAGCGCTTGCGGTCATTTCTACAGGATCATCCGCTAGTATGCCAGTTGATAGCGTTATGGAACCACCAGGATTTAAATATTCTTTACCTATTCTAACTGTATTGACCTGACCCATCAGTTTACTCTTTATTCCTATATAAAAATCTTCTTCACTTAAATTATCAAACTTATCCCATTTGGCATCACCGGCTATAGCTACAATCGCATCGACCTTACCGATGCTATCGAACATCGTCTTGATTGAGGATGAATCTGAAAAATCTACAGTCACATCTCCTGAATTCCTTCCAGCAATGAGCACCTCATGCTTTTGAGATAGTCTCTCACTGACTTTCTTGCCTATGGTTCCGTTGCCTCCGATAACTAATACTTTCATAGCTAATGCCTGCGCAAGCAGGTATCTCATTATTTATTAATTCTAAATTTACTATTATCGAAATTGTATCTAGCCATAAATGCCTTAGTATACAACTTCAACTTATGCTCTTTAACTCGCTCTTCAATATTATCAGTCAATCCAATGTAAATTACTCCGTTTGGTTTGTTCGCCATTATATAAACATACCAAAGTTTCATCTTTCTTTTATGAGATTCCTGCCTACGCAGGAATTCTCTCAATTATTGCAGCATACCCTTGTCCTACACCGATGCACATTGTGATTAATGCATAACGTTTCTGTTGTTCGTGCAATTCCAATGCTGCGGAATAAGCTATTCGTGTTCCTGTAACTCCTAGAGGATGCCCAATCGCAATTGCGCCTCCATTAGGATTCAGTCTAGGATCGTCATCCGCTAATCCCCAAGCTCGTGTACAGGCCAAAGCCTGTGCTGAAAATGCCTCATTAAGTTCAATGATATCCATATCTTCCATGGTTAGACCTGCCTTTTCCAAGGCCTTATTTGAAGCCTGCACAGGGCCTATACCCATAATCCGTGGTTCTACACCAACGACGGCGGAGCTCACTATTCTTGCGAGTGGTTTTAGATTATATTTTTTAACGGCTTCTTCAGACGCTATTATAGTAGCAGCTGCGCCATCATTCAGTCCTGATGAATTCCCTGCAGTGACACTTCCACCTTCTGTCTTAAATGCTGCTCTTAATTTTCCTAACACTTCCAAAGACGTATTGGGTTTTACGAATTCATCTTTTGAAAATTGAATTGGGTCTTTCTTCCGTTGCGGAATTTCTACGGTCACGATCTCTTTTGCCAAACGACCATTTTCTTGCGCTTTGGTGGCCTTCATCTGGCTCCAATAGGCAAACTTATCTTGGTCTTCACGAGAGATCTTGAATTTTTCAACCAGGTTTTCAGCAGTATTTCCCATGCCATCAGTCCCGTACAGTTTTTGCATCTTCGGGTTTATGAAACGCCAGCCAAAACTGGAATCATACATTTTAGAATCGTTGCCAAACGCACTGGATGGTTTAGCGACTACATAAGGTCCGCGTGTCATATTCTCCACACCTCCAGAAATGAACAAGTCACCATCACCAGCTTTTATTGCTCTATTGGCATGAATAATGGCCGACAATCCTGAACTACACAAGCGATTAACCGTTTCACCAGGCACCGTAAATGGTAACCCAGCCAACAATAGGGACATCCTCGCTACATTGCGATTGTCCTCACCTGCTTGATTGGCGCAACCCATAATAACATCGTCATAAGCCTCTTTTGGAATGTTCGGATTTCGTTTTACCAGTTCTTCAATCACTATAGCCCCTAAGTCGTCTGTGCGCACTGCAGACAACGTTCCTTTGTAACTTCCTATAGGCGTTCTGATGCCATCTATGATATATGCTTCTTTCATAATTATGCCCACGAAAGTGGGTATCTTATTATTTCTTACTCAACTTTTCACTCTTTCTCTATACACTACTAAATATGGTAAGTGTTTTGAGTTTGCTCTTTCTATTTTACTATGAGATTCCTGCTTTCGCAGGAATTTATTTCCATTCTTTTTTGGTTCGATACACAATGCCTTTAAAAAGTGCCACTAATTCATCACCCCGTTTTACTTCGATAACATTGAACCCTAATTTATTATTCACCTTCTCTATCACCGATTCGGCAACTAAATAATCACCTTCTTCCAATGCTTCAATATGATTGATGCTCGTTTCAATAGACACAGCATATTTGCCATGTGTATTGGCAGCAAATCCAAAAGCAGTATCTGCAATCGTATAACTTACGCCTCCATGAGCTTTGCCCATGCTGTTCAACATCTCCTTTCTTATGGTCATTCCTACTTTGCAATGTCCCACTTTACATTCCAAGATCTCGATGCCCATCCAGGTACTGAACGCATCCTGAGACAGCATTTTATATGGAATTTGTTCTCCTTTCATAGTATCCTTAATGTCACTTCGAGTGATTTTCAAAAGAAAATTGTATCGAGAAGTCTCGCTTGTTCTCGATACGCTTCGCACTCGAACTGATGCTATTTAAAAAATGCTTTATTATCTCTTTCCATCTTTCGCAATAACGGACTGCAACGATATCTATCTTCATGATACTCATGGTATAATTCATCCATTTTTGAAACGCACCAATCAATACCTTTTTCATCTGCCCATGCCAATAACCCTTTAGGGTAATTAACGCCTTTGGTCATGGCATTGTCAATATCATCTGCCGTGGCTATATTCAAGAATAAGGCATCTGCCGCTTCGTTGATGAGCATCACTAGGACTCTTTCAAATATTCTTTGTGATAACTTTTCATCATGAGATTCCTTCGCTTCACTCGGAATGACGATACGATTATTTTCATCATAATCATAATATCCCTTACCTGATTTTCGACCTAGAAATCCTGCTTCTGCAAAGCGCTGTTGTGTGAATGCCGGTTTGTATCTAGGATCAAAATAAAAGGCTCTAAATACGGTTTCCGTTACTGTGTAATTCACATCATTACCAATAAAGTCCATCAATTCAAAAGGGCCCATTCTAAAATTCCCTAAGGTCTTAAGGCTCCAATCGATGGTTGCAAAATCTGCGATACCTTCTTCATAAATTCGCAAGGACTCGCCGTAAAATGGTCTTGCGACGCGATTGACGATAAACCCTGGCGTATCTTTTGCCACTGCGACTATTTTCTTCCAATCGGTTATGATTTTAACAGATGCATCTAAAACGTCTTTTGAAGTCTGTATCGCTGGAATAACTTCTACCAATTTCATTAACGGCGCTGGATTGAAGAAATGAATACCAACACAGCGTTCTGGTTTTTTAAGCGAAGCAGCGATCGATGCAATGGATAAGCTAGACGTATTGGATGCTATGATACAATCTTCTGATACATAGCTTTCCAATTCTGAAAATACTTTTTTCTTGATGTCCAGATTTTCAAGAATGGCCTCAATCGTTAAATCGGAATCTGACAGATCTTTCAAACTATCAACATAAGAAATATGGTCTTGTATTCGTGACTTCTCATCGGTATCAATTCGACCTTTTTCAATAAGTCGCAAAAGAATTTTTTCAAGAGCTGCTTCAGACTTTTGTAATGCAGTTTGATTCGTATCATATAACTTTACATTACAACCTGATGTGGCCGCCACTTGTGCGATACCACTTCCCATTGTTCCAGAACCGATGATTCCTACGTTCATACTTTTATTTTACACCTCCCGACGCTCTGCGACACCCTCCTCAAGGAGGAAGTTTAAAATGGAAGCCTTGTTAAATCTACATTTCCGCCTGATAAAATAATACCGACTTTTTTATTTTTATAATCTTCCTTGTTTCGCAATAATGCTGCAAACGCCACAGCACTTGATGGTTCTATAATTAGTTTCATGCGCTCCCAAATCAATTTCATGGCATTTATGATCTCGTCCTCTTCTACACGAATGATCTTTTCTACATATTTCTGGATGATCGGGAAATTCCTATCTCCGAGATGCGTTCGCAATCCATCTGCCACAGTATTGGATGTTATATTAGTCTCAATTTCTCCTGATAGAAGAGACCGATAGGCATCGTCGGCTTCCATAGGTTCTCCCGCAATTACCTTGCAGTGATTGGAAAAATGATGAGCTGCAAGTGCCGTTCCCGCTAATAATCCGCCACCACCAACAGGCGTGAATATATAATCGAGATCCGGTTGTTCTTCTAATAATTCCATAGCGGCCGTTCCTTGGCCATAAATCACCTCATCTTGGTTTGATGGATGCAAGAACGTGGCTCCTTTATCCTTTTGAATTTTTTTCGCAGCAGATTCTCTATGTTCAATTGTAGAAGGACATTCAATTATTTCTCCCTCGTAGGTCTTAACCCCATCTTTTTTCACCTGTGGCGCATTTTCAGGCATAACGATATATGCTTTAACACCCAATTTCTTCGATGCCAATGACACTGCTTGAGCGAAATTCCCTGAAGAATGTGTCACTACACCGCTTGCTCTCTCTTCATCGGTTAAACTCAGAATTGCATTGGCAGCACCACGCATTTTAAATGCTCCCATTTTCTGAAAGTTCTCACATTTGAAAAACACGTGAGCGCCTGAGATCTCATTCAGTAATTCTGACGTAAGAACAGGTGTTCTATGGATAAAGGGTTTTATCCGTTCGTGAACTTGTATGAGTGTCTGTTTATTCATATAACACCTCCCATCTCTTCGAGACACCCTCCTCAAGGAGGGATTTGTTATTATTTTCCTTTGAACTCTGGTTTACGCTTTTCAATAAATGCCGCAACGCCTTCTTCATAATCTTCACTTTGAGCTGCTTCTATTTGGTATTTTGATTCCATTGCTAATTGCGCATCCAGATTATTGGTCATGGACTGATTGAACAATTCCTTGATCATTCCTAAGGCTTTGGTTGGCATATTAGCCATTTTCAAGGCTAGTTTTTGAACCTCCTCTTGAAATGTCTCCATCGGAATCACCTTATAGATCATTCCCATACGCTCCGCTTCTTCCGCAGATACCTTATCGCCTAACATAGCCAATGCCGATGCTTTTTGAAAACCAATCAGTCGTGGCAAAAAGAAAGTGCCTGCACTATCCGGAATCAATCCTATTTTACTGAAAGCTTGAATAAAACTCACCTTTTCATGAGCGACAACGACATCGCATGCTAAAGCAATGTTAGCCCCAGCTCCTGCAGCCACACCATTGACCGCGGCAATAATGGGTTTTTTTATATTTCGAATACGTGTAACGATGGGGTTGTAATGTTCCTCTAGTATTTTCTTGAATCCCGGGTTAAGATCCGGAGACGTGACTTCTTTAAGGTCTTGACCAGCACAAAAAGCCTTCCCATTTCCAGTCAATACAATCGCTCTCACATCTTCATTGATTTCACAAGCATCAAGCGTATCCTGTAAAAGAAACGCCATTTCCCTATTAAAACTATTGAATACATCAGGTCGATTGAGTGTGATGTACGCTATTTTATTTTCAATTTTAAGTTCAATTGAATTATTGCTCATACCTATTCTTAAGTTCTTTCCTTCAAAAAGGAATTATAATTTAAAATATGGATTATAAATAATCCCAATAATATTCCGCCATGGATCAAATACACTGGCCACCATTAAATCCCCGCCCACATTAGTTGGTTCCTGATGTTTAGTTGCGCCCAACTCTAGTAAACGCTCATACTCTTTTTGAATATCTTCTACTCCCCAATAAGACAAAACATTTTCTCCCTTCAGATTGGCCTCATCACCTTCTGGCATCAATCCTAACTCATAACCTCCAATGTTGAATCCCACATAAAAAGACTCATCAAAATAGGGTTCTACTTGAAATGCCTTGGTGTACCATCCTTTTGCTTTTGACAAATCGGTTACTATGTATCCAGTTGTTCTTAGTCCTAACATCATTTTAAACATTTAAAGTAATCGAATGGTTCCTGGCAATCCTCACATTGAAACTGTGCTTTACATGCTGTCGAACCAAACTGGCTTACTAATCTGGTATTCGTAGACCCACAATTAGTGCATTTTACAAGTCTCTTGTTTCCTAATAAGACTTCCTTATCTGCATCGGCGTCTAAAGGCGCTGCAATGCCATAATCTTCAAGGGCCTTTCTTCCTCGAGGAGTGATCCAATCGGTGGTCCAAGCGGGAGCGAGTATCAATTCAATTTCTGAATTGTAACCTGCTTCTTTCAATGCTTTTACTATATCATCACCAATGACGTCCATGGCAGGGCATCCGCTATACGTTGGCGTAATTTGAACCTTGACCATATCGCTTTCAATAATGGCAGATCTTACAACACCCATATCCATGATTGATAATACAGGAATTTCAGGGTCCGATACTTTCTCTAGTATCTCGACCAAGCTTTTGTCTATATTTCCACTCTGTCCTTCGGACATCCCTCCCTTTGGGAGAGAACTATTATTTGGTATGTCTTTTAATTCGTTCATAAATATTTTTTCCTCCTCCCTTTGGGAGGATTAAAGTGGGATTACCATTCCATGTTTGGATATGTACGTTGCATATATTGCAGGTCACTCAATAAATACCCCAAATGTTCTGTATGAATCCCTTGTTTACCGCCTTTTTGAAACCATTTTGATTCTGGAATCTGTAGTGTAGCCTCTTCAAGAATTGTGTTGACTCTTGAATAATACTTGTCTTTCAATGTTGTGACATCTACGCCAATACCCTCGTTAACCATTGCTTTATCAGCGTCTGTTTGGTGGAACAATTCATCGGTATAGGTCCATAATGCGTCGATTGCAATTTGCATTTTTTGATGACTCTCATCTGTACCATCACCAAGGCGTTTGATCCAATCTGAAGAAAATCGTTGATGGTAGCTCACTTCCTTTATGCATTTTGAAGCAATGGCAGATAGCGTTAAATCCTTACTTTTTTGCAATTCTGTCAAGAACAAAAAATGATACACATCAAACAGAAAATGGCGTGCCATGGTAAATGCAAAATCAGTGTTAGGTTGCTCAACAAGAAGCACACTCAAATACTCACGTTCTTTTCGTAACATGGCGATATCATCCTCTGAACGACCGTCTCCAGCCATTTTTGCAGCATATTGATAATAGCTTCGTACCTGCCCAAACAAATCGAGTGAGATATTGGTACAGGCGATATCCGTTTCCAAACTTGGACCATGTCCGCATAATTCTCCCATTCGTTGACCTAGAATCAAGGAATTATCGGCGATGCCTAGAATGTATTTATATAAGTTATCGTTTTTCATATTCATTCAATTGAGACCTCTCGACGGAGCCTATACTAAACACAGTCGAAATGTTCGAGGTGACACTTTCTTTTAATTTATAAGATCCCGAAGTATGTTCGGAATGACAACACCTTGTCACATATGTTTCACTTCATCTGGTAAATCGTAAAATGTAGGATGGCGATACACCTTGTCTTGTGCAGGCTCAAACATTTCTCCATTATTTTCCGGATTGGAAGCTGTTATATGTTTGGACTCCACAACCCATATACTAACACCTTCGTTGCGCCGTGTATACACATCGCGAGCATTTTCCAATGCCATCTCTGCATCTGCGGCATGAAGGCTACCGAAATGACGGTGTTCCAATCCGTTCTTGCTTCTC